>JAFTIJ010000175.1 GCA_017456965.1 Clostridia bacterium | reverse complement strand
CGGAGAGGGATTTGAGCGCTTTTTCTCCCCCTCTCACCCGAAGGAAGAGCCTTTTTGATTGCCATCCTCTTTGCGCTTTTGTGCAACCTTTCATTTTCATCTTTTTCTCATAGGTTTGTCAACAGCGCCGGGAGGGAGGGGGACCGCGTAGCGGTGAAAGGAGAGCGCGTGTCATAAAGGGCGCGGCTGAATTTATGGGGTGCGCATATACCATGGGCACGGTTGCCCCGAATCATATACAGCCTACACGATCTCATGCACGCTCCCTTACCCGATCTCCGTGCCGCCCCACTCTACGACGGTGAAGCCCTCGCGCACAAACGGTGTGATCTCGGGTGCCTCGATCTCCACAGGAGCGTCCAGCGCCTCATAGACCATAAACACGCGCAAAACGCTATCGGGCGTCGGCGTAACCGTCAGCGGCGCGAGCGCCTCGTACTCCTCGCGCCGGAAGGTGATCAGGTTGTACGCGTTGCCCTGCATCCGCGGAAGCCAATACACGATAAACTCGTTGTATTCACGCGGGGTCAGTCCCATCGCCGAGAGCGTCTCGCGGAGAAACGCCGCCGTCTCCTCTCCCCTCACGCAATAGCCAAGGCTCATATCGTACGTCACGTCGCTTGCGCCCTCCCAGAAAAGATAGGAGTACTCCTGCCCATCCCGAAGATCGGTGAGTGTGCCGTCGGGGCGTGCCATTACGTGCCAGCCGTCCCCGTACGGGGGCCACGTGCAGAGCAGCTCCCCACGGTAATCGAGCGTTACAAAAACCTCCGTCTCCCGCTCGGGGTAGAGATAGATCACGGGCTTCTCGTCCACGGGCTCGTCAAGCGGTGTGCATCCGACGGAGATCGTGAGCAAAAGCGCCAGCAAAACAAAAACGGAAACCGTCCTTTTCATAAGAAATCCTCCTTTATATTTCATTCTGCTCTTTTGTCGGACCGAGACACACCGTATCTCACTTGATATCAAATTTTACTGTTCCGTACGCAACAAAACGGTGCGCTCGGATCACCGATCCAAACGCACCGAAAAAAATTTCTGTTCAACGTGTCAAGCGCCCTGCGCTTGGCTTTTCTTGGGGGGAAAGCGTTTTCTCAGAACGACACCCTCAGCGTCTCACCCTGTGCCATACAAAGCTCGATCATATCGTCGGCAAGGACAGTGACCGCCGCCGAATGGTGCGCTCTTGCGATGCCGTCGTATTTTATGCGACAGACACCGCCCCTTCGCGCGGTGACACGGAGCGCCGTCGCCCTGCCACCCGCAAAATCACAGCCACAGACGAAGTTGCCGCGAGCAACGAGCCCGTCAAACGAGCCGTCCGACCACACGTCAGGGCAAGCCGCGAGGAAATCAATATAGCCCGCCTGACTCTGCAGGAGCATCTCGGAGATGCCCGCAACCGCGCCGAGATTGCCGTCGATCTGAAAGGGCGGATGGGTATCCCAGAGATTGGGGAGCGTATTGTTTCGTAGCATGGAGACGTAGAGGTCGTAGGCGCGGTTGCCGACGCCCGTTCTCGCCCACGCACAGAGTCTGTGCGCCGCCGCCCATCCCGTGGACTTGTCCGAGCGACGGGTAAGCGAGATCTTCGCGCCCTCCATCCACTCGGGGGTCTCCTTATTGATGATGGTCGCGGGGTAAAGACCGACAAGGTGAGAGATGTGGCGGTGCGTGTACTCGCCGATATCGCCGTAGTGCTCCTCCTCACGGTACTCCTTCACCTGACCGTCAAGACCGATCAAAACGGGATCGAGACGGTCGATCTGCGAGCGGATCACCTCCAGCAGGGGGTCGTCCGTGATGCCGAGGATCTCCGCCGCCTCCAATACGCGCCTGTGGTTCTCGTAGACCATCTGCTGGTCAAAGGCACAGCCGACCGTGGCGTAATACGAGCCGTCGGGATTCTGCTGCTCGGGCGACGCCGACCAGCCGACGAGGAGCTTGCCCTCGTGCTCGATCAGCACCTTGGAGAGAAAGACCGACATCCCGCGTAAGATGGGGTACGCCACCTCTCGCAGATAGTCCGTATCACCCGTAAAGCTGTAATAGTCCCAGAAAAGCAGAGAGGTAAACGCCCCCGTGCCGGGGCCCGAGTGCCCGCCCTTTTTCGTGCCCGTGATGCTGTAAAGGAACGCCGCCGTGCCGATCAGCCAGCCGTTGTCCCCCGCAGGCGAAAGATGCTCGGGGCAGGCATCCGCCACGTACGCGTCGGCAATGCGCTTCGCAGAGCCCATATATGCCTCGGCGTAATCGCTGTAGGGCAGAAAGCACTCCGCAAGATTGGCAATGCCCACGGGCCAATAATTCATCTGCACGTTGATATTGTGGTGATAATCGCACGCCCACGGAGAGCTGTCGTAGCAATTCCACGTGCCCTGCAGATTGGCGGGGTAGCCGCCGGGGCGGGAGGACGCGATCAGAAGATATCTGCCGTACTGGTAATAGAGCGTCTCCAGATACGTGCTCCGTCCGCCCGTTTTGTATACCGAGAGCAGCTCGTTTGTCGGGATCGCAAGGTCCCGCTCGTCGTAGTCCAAAGCGAGCGTCACACGACCGTAGAGCGCCCGATAGTCACGCACGTGGCGCGCGTACAGCGCCTCCCACGTCGTTTCATACGCCGCATCCATGCGCTCGGAGAGCACCGCGTGCGGATCGGGATAGGGCGCAAGCTTCTTTTTCGGATCGCGCTCCGAGAAGACGAGCGCCTCCATTTTATAGTTCGTACCGCAGACGAAGAGCACCGTCGCCTCGTCCGCGCCCTCGACGTAAGCACCGCCGTCGCGATAGCATACCGTACCGCCGACGGTCTGCACACGAAGCTGTCCCTCGTAGAGAATACGGTAGTAGGTCGAGACACCGCGCATGATCAGACGGTCGCCCTGCGCGACGACCTCACCCGTCTTACCGTAGCCGTCCCCCGCCGTCACACAGTCCTCCCCGATAAACGGGATGTGGAGGCGGCAGACAAACGAGAGCTTTCCCTTTTCGCTTGCGGTCAGCCTCACCGCCAGCACACGATCGGGGTAGCTTGTAAGATACGTCCTTTCGTAGGCCACGCCGCCCACCCGATACGAGACGTGCGCCGTCGCGTCGTCAAGCACAAGGTCACGGACGTAATCCGTATACGCCGCATGATCCGTGTCAATGAGGATATCCCCAAAGGTGCGCGTGCCGCCGTTCCCCTGCTTGAACGGAACGCCCCAGACGGCGGGATTGGCAAGGCTATTCTCGTTGATATTGATACGCTCCGTCTCCACTCTGCCGAAAACGGACGCGCCGAAATATGCGTTACCGATCGGGAGAGACCACTTTTCCCACCCCGCAAGCGGATGGTTATTCTGATAGCTGGCGTTTCCCTCGTTTACCGTCGGCGCGGGAGCGGTATACCAAAGACGCATGGGAGCTTGCCGTTTCATGATCACAGCATCCTTTCCGATAATCAATACGTTAATATTCGATCTTCATAAAGAGATTTTCGCCGAGTGCGTTCAGGATCACGCCCATCAGCACCGCCACGGTCACCGCGAGCGCCATGAAGAAGATCAGCACGGCGGATACGGGGAAGCCACTGCCGCAGAGCGCGATCGCGATGCCCATCGGCACGAGCGAGAGGATCATGCCGCCAAAGGTGGCGAGCATAACGGGCAGACTGTTTTTGGCGACCATAAGCTCACTCGTCCAATCGAATTTATATTTTTTCAGATTGATCAGAAGCCCGATAACACCCGAGCTGTACGCATAGCAAAGCGGGATCACCACGCAGGCGATCAGGTTTACGACCGAGAGGCCCTTGGCGATCGAGACACCGATGCCGCAGAGCGTGATCACGGGCGCACAGAGCGTCATATGGAGCATGATCTTGGAATTCAGATAGGTTTTGGGACTGATGGGCAGGCTCTTGATCAGCGGGAAGGTCTTGCCCTCCAGCGAGATCGAGGTAGAGGTATCCATGACCATGCTGGCGGCCATGGCAAAAATGAACGGGAAGAGCACGCCCATGATCTCGGCCGCCTCCTCCTCACCGCCCGCAAGATCGGTCACACCGAATATCACGGCAAAGAAGACGAGCATCAAAAGTCCGACGAGCTGATTCATAAAGATGCCCGCAGAGGAGCAAAGACGCTTCCAGTCCTTTTTCATCAGCGCGACCATCACGCCCGACGACTTTTCCGCCGCCTTATATTTGCGGCGTACGGCGCGGGGACGGAAGATCTCCTGGAATCTGCCGTAGAATTTGCCGATCACAAGCGCCACGAGCGCAAAGCAAGCAAGCGACACGCCGACGAAGAGAAGCGCCCACAAAGCAGAGCCGCTCACGGTCGCCTCATAGAACCATGCAAGCGGCGGATACCACGCCGTGACCGATGCAAGTGCCCCCATAAACATCTCACCGATCAGCCCCTCCTCCGTCGTCGAGGACATCGTAAAGGAGATGCTCATGACACCGCAAAGGAAGATCGCGTAGAGCACGATCGTGATCATCTGCGTCCGACGGAAGCGGGACGCGATCAGGCTGAAAAGCGCCGAGACCACACACGCCACGAGGATCGGGATCAGCGGCACAAATAAGATCAGCAGAAAATAGAAAAGATAGAAGGTGACAGAGGGCGCCGCAAAAAGCCCGTAGAAAACGCCGCACGGGAGCATCATCGCAAGCGAAAAGATCAGGTCCAGGGTATAGAGCGTCGCGATCTTTGCCGCCACGATCACACCGCCCGAGATCGGCAGGGAGAAGAGCAGCTCGTAGTCCTTTGCCTCATAGAGCAAGGTCTTTGCGTAGGAGACCGTCGTGATAACGGTCAGCAGCATGGAGGCAAACGCAACGAGCGCGGGGAAGCTTGCCAGCGCCGCAGTATCCCCTTGGGACTCGGCGGCGAGGAGCGACATAAAGATAAACTCGTATACACCCATCAGCGCCATAACGAAGACCCAGAGCAAAGCCTGACCCGCCATCGAGCGGGGACGCAGGCTCTTCCCTTTTTTGGCGGTCTTTTTGTTACCGCTCCAGAACATCGCAGAGAGCTGCGCCTTATAGAGCATGAGGAACTGACGCATTACGCATCACCGCCTTCAACGTCGGCAAGCTCAAGGAAGACCTCCTCAAGGCTGCTGTCTCCGACGATCTCGTCCGTCTTGCCCGAAACGACGAGCCGACCGCCCTTGATGATGGCGATCTTGTTGCAGAGCTTCTGTGCGACCTCCAATACGTGCGTCGAGAAGAAGATCGCCGCACCGCTCTCGCAGAGCTCCGCAAAGACCTGCTTCAGAAGGTGCGCCGCCTTGGGGTCAAGGCCGACGAAGGGCTCGTCGAGGACGAGGAGCTTCGGCTTATGGATCAGCGCGGAGATGATCGCAAGCTTCTGCTTCATACCGTGAGAGTAGGAGCCGATCTGAGAGGCAAGATCCCCCTCGATCTCAAACATCGTCGCATAGTGACGGATCAGCTCGTTGCGCTCCGAGGCGGGTACGCCGTAGATATCGCCGATGAAGTTCAGGTACGCAATGCCCGTCATAAACTCGTAGAGATCGGGGTTGTCGGGAATATACGCCGTCATTTTTTTGGTTGCGAGCGGATCGTCCTTGACGGAGATGCCGCCGATGTAGATATTGCCCTCGGTAAAATCGAGGATGCCGCACGCGGCCTTCAGCGAGGTCGTTTTACCCGCGCCGTTGTGTCCGATAAAGCCGTAGATATCGCCCGCCTCCACGTGGAGCGAGAGCCCGTCCACGGCGCGCTTGCCGCCTTTATACGTTTTAGAGAAATCACAGAATCTGAGCATAGTTTGTCCTCCCAAGACAAGAGTATTGATGTCAGCTTTATTATATCATGGGCGTATCCGTTTGTAAATAGAAAAGAAACAAAAAATCATTGACAAGACAGCCGCGATATATTATAATTGAAGTATATCACGATACCGTTTTACGGTGTCGTCACGCAGGAATAAAACAGCGAAAGGATGCACAAAACTATGAAGTACAGTATCGGCGTAGATCTCGGCGGAACGAATATCGCCGTCGGCATCGTCAATGAAAACTATGAGATCGTCAAGAAGGGCTCCGTCCCCACCCTCGCACAGAGAGGTCCCGAGCCGATCGTCCACGACATGGCTGAGCTCTGCAAGAAGCTCGTCGCAGAATGCGGCACCACCGTCGAGGAGATCGCGGGCGCGGGCATCGCCTGCCCCGGCACGGTCAACCCCGTAACCGGCATCGTCGAGTATGCCAACAATATCAAGTTCTCCGATTTCCCGCTCGTCGAGCTTTTCTCCAAGGAGATGGGTATCCCCGCAGAAAAAGTAAAGATCGGCAACGACGCCAACCTCGCCGCACTCGGTGAGGCGGTAGCGGGTGCCGCCAAGGGCTCCAAGTCCTCCGTCATGATCACCCTCGGTACGGGTGTCGGCGGTGGCGTGATCCTCGACGGCAAGATGCTCCTCGGCTGTGCCTTCGGCGGCGCAGAGCTCGGCCACACCGTCATCGAGATGAACGGTCGCCCCTGCTCCTGCGGCAGAAAGGGTTGCTTTGAGGCGTACTGCTCCGCAACCGCACTCGTCAAGCTCACCAAGGAGAAATTCGAGTCCTGCACGGGCTCTCTCATGCACGAGATGTGTGAGAACGACATCAACCGCGTCGGCGGCAAGACCGCGTTTGCGGCAATGAAGAAGGGCGATAAGGCGGCGACCGAGGTCGTTGACGCTTACATCTCCTATCTCGCGTGTGGCGTTGCCAACTTCATCAACGTCTTCCAGCCCGAGGTCTTCACCATCGGCGGCGGCGTATCGAGTGAGGGCGACAATCTGCTCATTCCGCTGAGAGAAAAGGTAGCCGTCGAGTGCTACTCCAAGGACAATACTCTCAAGACCGACCTGCGCGTTGCTACGCTCGGCAACGACGCAGGCATCATCGGCGCGGCTGCATACGCAAGCGGCGTAAACTGATCACTACGTATACCGCAATGTCATCAACGACCGCGTTGATGACATTGCCATAAAGGAGACCGATATGAAGCCCCAAACGAAAAAAAGATCCATAAAGATCGGCGCCTCCGCCGTACTCGCTACGGGGATCACGCTGGCATCCCGCTTTGACCTTGCGATCTCTTCCTCGCTGGCGGGGCTGAAATTCAACGGCAATACCTTCACGCTGGACGTGCCGACCTTCGCCTCGATCTTGGAGATCATCGGTGAGTGGGCGCCCTCCGTGCTCGCCGCGACCTCCGCGCTCATCGTCGCCTCCGAGGGCTCGGAGAGCTGCAGGACCGCGCGCGGCAAATTTGCGGCGCGTGCGGGCTCCTTCATACCCGCGATGGGTCTGATGGCGTACGCGTCGGGCAAAACGGCAGAGTATTTAAACTACTCGCTCGGCGGCGTCCTCGGACGCGCGCTCTACGCGGCCTTCTCCTTTACCATTGCCGCCATTCTCTATCTGCTCGTGGGCAAGATCCCGCCCCATATCAGGAGCCGCCTCTTTCTCCCCGCGGTCTATACGCTCGCCGCGTCCATCGCGGTGCTCGTATCCGTCTCCACCATCAAAACGATCTGGGGGCGACCGCGCTTGCGAGAGATGGTGGACGAGAACTCGCTGGAGGACTTCAAGCCGTGGTATAAGCCCGATTTCTTCTCGGGCTCCTACTCCTTCCCTTCGGGGCACACCGCGCACGCCACGCTCGTGCTCATGCTCTCCCGATGGCTCTTCGGTAAGGCGGAGAAATTCCGCCCCGTCGTCACGGCGCTCGGCTACGGCTTTATCGCGCTCATGGCGTTCTCGCGTCTTGCGGCGGGCGCACACTTCCTGTCGGATATTCTCTTCGGCTTCCTGATCGCGCTCGGCATCACGGAGTTTTGCAAGCTGAAATACGACGAGCACTCAGCCCAGACCGTAGTACCGTAATATACCGTTATAAATGCCCCGTGCGATGAGATCGGGGTTCTCCGCCATCAGGGCGGCGTCACCCGCGTTTGTGATGAAGCCGATCTCCAGCAGCACCGCGGGCATTTGCGTTTTTCTGAGGACGTAGAGCGTCGGGCGCGGGTATACGCCGCGATTCATGAGCCCCGTCGCCTCGGAGAGACCGACGAGGACGTTCTCCGCCAGCACAAAGGCGGGCGAGGTCGTGCTGTAAACGAAGGCCTCACTGCCCGACGCCCGTGACTGTGCCGAGGCATTTGCGTGCAGGCTGAGAAAGGCGTCTGCGCCCCATGCATTTGCCTCGTTCACACGGATGGCAAGGCTCGACGTCGTGCTCGTGCCGAGGATCTCGTCGGGCGAGTTGCGTGAGGTCCTCGCCTCGAAATTCGGGTTCGCATTCAGCAGTGCCTCCAGCGATTTGCCGATCGTATAGACCAGATCCTGCTCCCTGTAGCCGTTGCCCTCCGCACCCGCGTTCGGGTTCACGGGGTTATGCCCTTGATCCACGTAGATTCTGATAGCCATAATAAAAAGCTCCTTTCGCGTTTGCTGAAAAATACCGTATCTTTTTTCAGTTTACGCAAAAGGAGCGTTTTTCGTTCAGGGTTTATTGATTTTTTAGCGAAGCGTCAGTCGAGATTCATCTTCTTCTCCATGACCCACTTCGTTCCGATATAGCTGCCGACGGCGCGAAGCGCGGTCAGGGCGAGCATCAGGATACCGACCACGAGCAAGGAGACGTCTGCGGGCATCTCCGCGTAGCCGACGATCATGGTCACGATCTCATTCAGCGTCGAGAAAACGAAGCCCACGCCCCAATAAACGACGAGACCCACGATAAAGCGGTTCTTCTTGACGAGCATAGACGCCATGGCGATCGCAAGATACAGCACGAGCACGGAGCCCACAGCCTCAATGACAAGCGTCAGGACGCTGATGACCGTATATGCGACGGACATTCCCGCACCGACGTTATCCACCACGATATCACCCATCATGGAGAAGACCTCACCGAATTCCGCAAGGATCTCCGTCAGCTCCGAGCCGAGCCCGTAGCCAAGGACGGCACCGCCGCCGATCAGCGCGCCGCACAGAATCGCATCGAGCACGGTGATCGCGCTCCAGATCATCGCGACCGTGAGCTTGGAGAGGATATGCATATCCATCGTCACGGGCAGTGTGAAGCTGAGATAGCCTTCATCCGTAAAAAACGAGGTATGGAAGCGCTTGATGATCATTACGAACGATACGACGGAGATCGCGATCATAATACCCGAGAGCGCGAAGCCCAACAAAATCGCGAAAAGCCCCGTAAACATCGAGAGCGTCGCCGACTCCTCATTGATCATTTTGCCGTTGATCACGAGCAGGATGCTGATCATAAAGCTCATGACGGGCATAGCGATGCAAAGCGGCAGGAGAGACCGCTGCATGGCGCGAAACTCATGCTTTATACATTTTCCGAACATTTGTAAACCTCCCTGAAATACTCATCGACGGTCTTACCCTGCTCCGTACGGATCGCCTCCGCTGTGGTCTGCATCAGGATCTTGCCGTCGCGGATAAAGACGACGTCGTCCAGCACCTTCTCCACGTCGGAGATCAAATGCGTCGAGATCAGGATGGTGGAGTCGGGGTTGCGGTTGGAGAGGATCGTCTCCAGGATAAACTCGCGCGCCACGGGGTCAACGCCCGCGATCGGCTCGTCGAGCAGGTAGAGCTTGGCGCGGCGGGACATCACGAGCACGAGCTGTACCTTCTCGCGCGTGCCCTTGGAGAGCGTGCGGAGCTTGGCGTTTTCATCCACGCCGAGGGAGAGAAGCATCCGTCTTGCGCGGTCGATCTCAAAGTCCTCGTAAAAATCCGCGAAATATTCGAGCATCTGCGAGATCCGCATCCAATCGTTGAGATAGGTACGCTCGGGCAAAAACGAAACGACCTTTTTGGTCTCCACACCGACGGGCATACCCAGAACGCTGATCTCACCCGAGGTCGGGGTCAAGATCCCCGCCGTCAGCTTCAAAAGCGTGGTCTTGCCGCTGCCGTTGGAGCCGAGCAGACCGATGATCTTGCCGCCCTCCAGCGAGAGCGTCACGCCCGCGAGCGCGATCTTGCCGCCGTAGTCCTTGACAAGCGAGTCGGTTTGCATGACAATAGCCATAAGAATTCCTCCTTTTTGTGACGCGACACCGATTGCCGCGCCGATTTCCATATTCTTATGATAATATAAAATGGTTTAAATGTCAAGTTTTAGAAGCAAAAAACAAAAAATCACACAAAAAAAGAAAAAAAGTAAAAATATTTTGAAAGAAAACCAAAAAACTTCTTGACAACAGGTGCCTTTTATGTGTATAATGGAGGTTGTAAATGTAGCAATCTGCGCAGATTCCGTCTGCGATTGCAAGGAGGTGTACAAGAATGCTTACTTACCAGCCTAAAAAACGTCAGAGACAAAAAGAGCACGGTTTCAGAAAGAGAATGAAGACTGCTAACGGCCGCAAGGTTCTGAAGAGAAGACGCGCTAAATGCAGAGCAAGACTCTCTTATTAATGAATAATCCGACAAGATAGCCTATGACCAAAACCATAGGCTTTTCCTTTTTTAAGGACTCTGTGAACAAATGGGGGATTTCTGTGTGAAAAACATGGCTATTTCCGAAAATCACCTTTACAAAAAGGTGTACGCAAAGGGCACCAAGGCCGTTTGCAAGCATATCGTGGTATATGTATTGACCGATTACCACGCCTCACGCCTCGCGCGTGAAAACCCGCTCAAGACGAAGGTAAACCGTCTCGGACTCACGGTTTCGACAAGACTCGGAGGAGCGGTCGTGCGCTCGCGCGTGCGCAGGATCCTACGCGCGGCATACAGACAGCTGGACAAGGAACAGAATCTGAAAAAGGGCAAGCTGATCGTCATCACCGCACGCGACGCGGCGGTGAAGGCCAAGAGCACGGAGATCTATGCGGACCTGCTTTACGCCGCAAAGAAGCTCTCCTTGCTTGAGACGGGCGAGCCCGAGAAACAAAAAAGCGGGCAACGCCCGCAGGAAAGTGCTCGCCTATCTTAGCTTTCCGCGCAGACGAGCACGGCAAAACGGCGAGGTCCATTTTGCGCAATTTCCTATAGGGCAAAAAAAGGAGAGCCGCGGCTCTCTTTCTCATGATCGAAAATAAACGTAGGCGGCAAGGGTGGAGAAAGCGTATATGAAATATATCGGCATATTTCTGGTCAGATTTTATCAGAAATATATTTCTCCTCTCAAGCCGCCTTGTTGCAGATTTGTCCCCACCTGCTCTCAATATGCGATAGAAGCCTTCAGAGAATGGGGCTTTTTTATTGGCTTCTTCCTTTCCGTATGGCGAGTCCTCAGATGCAATCCCTTCTGCCGGGGGGGCTACGACCCCGTGCCGAGAAGAAAACGGAAGCAAGAAGAGCCTGCCTCCACAAATGAAAAAGGAGAAACAGAACAACAATGAGCTTTATTAACAAGTTTTTTGGTACGATCCTCGGCTTTTTTGACCAGATCACGGGACATTACCTCCTCGCCCTGCTCATCTTCGCCCTGCTCGTAAAAATCATCATGCTGCCCTTTGGTATCAAGCAGCAGAAAACGTCCATCAAACAGGCGCACGTCCGCCCCAGAGAAATGGCGATCCGCGCCAAATACAAGGGCAGAACAGACCAGCCCACACAGCAGAAAATGCAGCAGGAGATCATGGATCTCTACCAGAAGGAGGGCTACAGCCCCATGAGCGGCTGTCTGCCTCTGCTCATCCAGATGCCGATCCTCCTGATCCTCTACAACGTCGTTATCAGCCCCCTCAAGTATATCTGCGGCTACACCGAAGAGATGCTGAACGTCATTGCAACTCACCTTGCAAACGCGGGCACGGCGATCAGCGGTCTCAAGGATGGCGTATTCACAGGCCGAGACATTGACCTTGTCAAGCATCTGACCGAGTCTAACGTCGACGGCATCAACGAGGCGCTCACCGCCGCAGGTCACGCCGCCATTGATCTTGCCGAGCTCCCGAACCTCAGCCTTTTCGGCGATCCGACCGCACTTGCGATCCAGCCGTCCTTCCTCTCCATTCTCGTCCTGATCCCGATCCTCAACTTCGGTATCACCCTGCTCTCCATGTTCATCAACAAGAAGCTCACCTTCCAGCCCATGCAGGAGCAGCAGGGCAATATGCTCGTGATGAATATCGTCATGGCAGGTATGACCGCGTTCATCGCCTTCCAGGTTCCCGCCGCCATCGGTATCTACTGGCTCTTCAACAGCATCCTCGGTATCATCCAGCAGCTGATCCTCGCCAAGACCATGCCCCTGCCCAGATTTACGGAGGAGGAGTATAAGGCCGCCATCCGCGAGTACGCCGGCAAGGGTGCCTCCAAGAAGGAGACCGTCCAGAAGACCAGAGCCGCGCTCGCCCGTCCCCTCGACGAGGACGAGTACGCCGACCTCGGTGACTATCACTCCGTCTATGACGAGAAGCCCGTGATCGAGGAGCCCGCTCCCACCAATGATTCCGTCGTCGGAAAAGCACCTCTGAAAAAGAAAAAGTAAACTGCAAAGGAACTGCAATTCATGAAAAAAGATATTATCGTAACCGCCAAGACAGTAGAGGAAGCAGCTCTTGAGGGTGCTTCCCAGCTCGGCGTCAACCGTGAGGATATTACCCTTGACGTCCTTGAGGAGCCGAAAAAGGGCTTCCTCGGCATCGGTTCCTCCCCCGCAAGAGTCAAGATCACCTATATCCTGAAGCCTCTGGAGGCAGCTAAGAGCTTCATCGAGACGCTTCTCCGCGACCTCGGCATCGCAGGCGAGATCAAGATTCACGACGACGGCAGCGGCGAGTCCCTGATCACCATCGAGGGTGATGGCGTATCCGCGCTGATCGGTCACCACGGCGACACGCTGGAGGCATTCCAGTACCTGGTCAACCTTGCCGCCAACAAAAAGGACGACGAGGAGCGCCAGTACACCAGAATCACCATCAATATCGAGAACTACCGCGAGAAGAGAGAAGAGACCCTTCGCAAGCTCGCCACCAAGATGGCGGCCAAGGTTAAGAAGACCGGCAAGAATATCGCGCTTGAGCCCATGAACGCATACGAGCGCCGCATCATCCACGCTGAGATCCAGAAGATCGAGGGTGTCTCCACCAACTCCGTCGGCGTCGAGGGCAACCGTCGCGTCATCATCTTCCCCGAGGGTGCCGCAAAGCCCACCGAGCTTACCAAACCCGAGCGCAAGCCGCGTAACGCCAAGAAGGGCGGCAAGCGCTTTGACAAGCAGGGCGCCGAGAAGCGCGGCGACAAGCCTCACCGCGAGAAGGGCGAATACAACAAGACCGAGCGCAGACCCGAGAGAAAGCCCGAGGGTGACACGCCCCGTCCGACCTACAAGCGCCCCGACACGCCCCGTCCCGCGCCTCGCAAGATCGAGAAGGCAAAGGACCTCGACAGCTACTTCGCTAAGCTCAAGGAATTTTCCAGCACCAACCAGTCCAACAACTAATGCGGGCTGTGCCCGCCCCCACGTGCTCGCCTTTCGTTTTGATCCGTCGAAACGAAGCACGGCATAACGGCGGGGTTACGTTGACACTGCTTGAGGGATATATCCCCTGTGCTTACCTTGGCATAGCGGCGCGATTAGCCTTGCGCAATTTCCAAGAGATAACGTCAAGAGACGAGGCGGGTCCCCCGCCCCGTCTCTTTGCCTTTTGCGATCATATTCTATAAAACGCATTCTCTAACACAAAGGAGATCAAAATTATGTATTCTATGTTTGGTTCCACCGTTGCGGCGATCTCCACGCCGCGCGGCAAGGGCGGCATCGCCGTCATCCGCATCTCGGGCGAGGAGGCGCTCACCGTCTGCGAGAAATTCGTTTCTCCGAAAAGCGGCAAGGCGCTCCGTGAGCTGAGGGCAAGCACGGCGTGTCTTGCAGACGTTTACGACGAGGAGGGCGGTACGCTCGACGAGGCGATCGTCACGGTCTATCGCGCGCCCCGCTCCTACACGGGCGAGGACACCGTCGAGATCAGCTGTCACGGCGGTGTTCTGCTCACAGAGTCCATTCTCGCCCGCGCACTCGCCTGCGGCGCCGTACAGGCAGGACCCGGCGAATTTACGCGCCGCGCCTTCTCTGCGGGCAAGCTCTCGCTCTCTCAGGCGGAGGCGGTGATCGGCATGATCGACGCAGAGACCCGCGCGGCGCTCACGCTCTCCCGCACGAATCTGAACGGCGCGATCCGACGCAAGACGGATGCCATTTACGACAAGCTGAAGGCGCTCGTTTCCGGCGTTTACGCCGTGATTGATTTTCCCGACGAGGATCTTGCCTCCATGAGTGACAACGAGATTCACGACGGCATCGCCGAGGTCGTGCACGCCTTAGAGTCTCTGCGTCGCTCCTACAAGACGGGGCACGCCGTCTGCGAGGGTGTACGCACGGTTATTTTCGGCAAGCCGAATACAGGCAAATCCACGATTCTGAATCTGTTGGCGGAGAAGGAGCGCGCGATCGTGACCGACATCGCGGGGACGACGCGCGACGTGATCTCCGAGACGGTCACGGCGGGCAACGTGACGCTCCGTCTCTCCGACACGGCGGGCGTACACGGCACAGACGACACCGTCGAGAGCATCGGCGTACGCAAGAGCATCGAGGCGCTGGAGGAGGCGGAGCTCGTGCTCGCGGTCTTTGACCTCTCGCGCGGTCTGGACGCCGAGGACGAGGAGATCCTCGCCCACGTAGCCAAGCGCGCCGACCTCGGTATTCCCGTCATTGCCGTATGCAATAAGAGCGATCTTTTCGACGCCGACGCAAATAACGACGATATCGACAAGATCGGCAAGGCACTCGGCACCGCGCCGCTCCTGCTCTGCGCAAAAAGCGAGGAGAGCCGCGATACCCTCGTCGAGCGCATCGAGGCGCTCTTCGAAAGCAACGACGTCTTCCTTGCCGATCAGGCGGTCATTACCAACGCCCGCCAGCACGCCGCCGTCAGCGAGGCGCTCGGTCACGCCACCTGTGCGCTCGATACCCTCGACGTCCTCGGCGCCGATCTCGCCTGCACCGAGCTCGAACTCGCCATGTCCAAGCTCGGCGAGCTCGACGGCAGACAGGTCACCGTCGACGTCGTGGACAGCATCTTCCACCGCTTCTGCGTCGGCAAATAACCTACTTTTTCTTTACGACCTACTTTTTCTTTGCGAAAAGAAAAAGTAGGCAAAAAGAAACGTGCTTATGGGCGTACCAAGATTCCCCTTCGCGCTAACCCTTTTAATCTCTTTGCGAAAAGAATCTCTTTGCGCAATGAAAAAGTAGGCAAAAAGAAACGTGGTTATGGGCGCACCGAGATATTTCTCCGCGCTTTTCCTTTTAATCTCTTTGCGATAAAAATCTCTTCGCGCAATGAAAAAATAAGCAAAAAGAAACGTGCTTTGGGCTATCCGAGATTCCCCTCCGCGCTAACCCTTTTATCAGCCAATCGCGCAAAGAAAAAGCAGGCAAAAAGAAACGTGCTTTGGGCTATCCGAGACATTTCTCCGCGCTTTCCCTTTTGCAATCTCCTCGCGCAAAGAAAAAGTAGGCAAAAAGAAACGTGCTTTGGGCTACCCGAGACATTTCTCCGCGCTTTCCCTTTTGCAATCTCTTCGCGCAATGAAAAAGTAGGCGATTGAAAAACACGTCAGTTTTTTTCAATTTGCATTATTTCCCCTCCTTTTTGCGTCTTAAAGGGTGACGGTCCGATCACTCACCCGTCGAAGCACCCGACGGCGAGATTGCACTTACGCGATCTTCTGCAACGGGCATGGCATCGGACCGATCTTGCCATATAAAAATGGAGGTAATTTATGAAAAGATCCAAACAAGGGGCGTCTCGCCTTCATCGGGCGATGGCGCTGATCCTCTCCGCGCTGATGCTCCTTTCCGCATCGGCCTGCTCGCTCGGAGGAGAGCCAAGTAGCACCTCGGACACGACAGCGCCGCTTGCCACACTCCCGCAGACCACACCCGACGCGACGACGCTTGCCACGCTCCCGCAGATCACGCCCGACGCGACGACGCTCGTCACGCCCACCGTCACGACCAAGGCGCCCACCACGGCTACCACCGTGCTCACGCAAACCCTCGGTCAGATCGGCTCCTGCCGTGAGGAGCATACCTACGGTCCCACGCCGTGTACCGAGAGCGTGATCACCTGTACCCGTTGCGGATACGAGACGGATCCGGGACTGTTCGCGTTGCTTCGCTATCATCATTACGTTGACGGCGTATGCACCGAATGTCACGAGCGAGAGGAGCACGCAGATCTGAAATACCGCTTGGAAACGCATTGGGACGGAATGGAGGTAGACGAGCCGTACTATTCCATTTGCGGGATCGGCACCTATTCCTCCCCCCATCTGACAACCCCCGAAACCTACTGCGGGCGTCCCGTCAAAACGATCGCCTTCAAAGCCTTCCGAGGCTCCGCACTGGAGAGCGTGGAGATCCTCGGCAATATCATAAGCATTGAGTACTCCGCCTTCTTGGGTTCGGAAAAATTATCCCGCGTGACCCTCCACGAGGGGCTCCTTCTCCTCCGCCCCAGCGCCTTTCAGTATTGCCCCGCGCTGACGGAGATCACCCTCCCGGGCTCGCTCCGCATTCT
Source organism: Clostridia bacterium (assembly GCA_017456965.1). Taxonomy (GTDB): domain Bacteria; phylum Bacillota; class Clostridia; order Oscillospirales; family CAG-272; genus QALR01. The sequence goes on along the minus strand of JAFTIJ010000175.1, from coordinate 1,834 downwards.
TGGCGCCTCCGCATTCCAAAACTGTACGTCGCTTGCGTCTGTCACCTGTCGCGAGGGAATGGGCAGGATCGAGCCCAATGCCTTCGATGGCTGTACCGCCCTGAAAAGCATCACGCTGGCAGATAGCATCACCTCGCTCGGTGGACGCACCTTCAAGGGCTGTACCTCCCTTGAGAGCATCACGCTTCCCGCCTCCTACGGAAAAGGAAGAGGAGACGACTACTCTCTCTTTGAGGGCTGTACCGCGCTGAAATCGGTCTATTTTAACGAGGGCTGTCTCGCCGTCAGCACGGATATGTTCAAGGGCTGTACCTCCCTTGCCATCGTCGTCCTGCCCGCGTCGCTCCAAAACGTCTACGGCAATGCGTTTGAAGGTTGTGATCAACTCACCCACGTGACCTATCGCGGCACGCGCGCCGCATGGATGAAGGTGAACGTCAGATCAAAATATCTCCGTTGCGATATCCATTGCAAGGACGGCACGCTGACGGAAGAGGTTCTCGCCGACTATTTCGCCGGCGAGGAGAAGCCGTAGTCGCTGCGCGTATATCAGATCATACAGGCTGTATACTCGTGGCTGACGATATCTATGGTAAGCACGTATCCCATAAATTCAGCCTTCATCTTTATTGCACGCGGGCTCCTTCCGTCTTTGCCTCACGGCAAAGCCACCTTCCTCTCGGAGGAAGGCTAATGGGCGTTTCGCTCAATCAAACTGCCGTCAAATTCCAATTTGCGCCGTTGGTTTTGCTTAACCCCCCTGCGCTGTCATCCGTAAACACAAGGATGGTCTTGCGCACAGGCGAAGTCCCCGACCCGATGCACGTTATTTGCGAAAAACGCCCCCTGCGCTGTCATCCTCGAACGAAACGCAGTGGAGTGAAGGATCTTGCGCACAAGCGAAGTCCCCGACCCGATGCACGTTATTTGCGAAAAACGCCCCCTGCGCTGTCATCCTCGAACAAAACGAAGTGGAGTGAAGGATCTTGCGCACAGGCGAAGTCCCTGACCCGATGTGCATACTTTTCAAAAAAAGAAAGGAGCCTCTTATGCTTCCCGCGATCTATGAATACGAAATCCTCCCCTCCACCAACACCACCGCCAAGGAAATGATCCTCGCAGGTACTCGTCAGGGTGTGATCCTCGCGCACAGACAGAGCGCGGGACGCGGCAGACTCGGCAGGAGCTTTTTCTCAGAGAACGGACTTTTTATGAGTGTGATCCTTATGCCCGAGACCTTCACCCTCTCCCCCGCCCTGCTGACCAGCGCCGCCGCCGTCGCCGTCTGTCGCACGCTACGCGCAAGAGGCTTTGATATCGGCATCAAATGGGTCAACGATCTCCACTATGAGGGAAAGAAGATCTGCGGCATCCTGACCGAGGCGGTATCCAACGGCAGCGAGATCCTCGGCTACGTCGTCGGCATCGGTCTGAATCTCGGCAACAGCGACTTCCCCGAGGAGCTCCGCGACATCGCCACCTCCTTACCGATCGCCCCGAGCGAGAAACGCACACTCTTACACGAGATCGTACGTACGCTTGACGAGACCCTCTCCGATTCCGCACCCGCGCTCGTCTCCTACCTCACCGCGCACAGCGTCGTGCTCGGCAAGCCGATCCGCTTCTTCGGCGCACAGTGCGGCGAGGGCCTCGCCGTGGGGCTCGATCACGAGGGCGGCTTGATCGTAGAGACCGAGGACGGCCCCCTCACGCTGACCACAGGCGAGATCTCCGTGCGAGTTAAAAAATAACCCCCCCCCGGGGAACCGATGATTCAATCAAATTTCCATCGTAGTATCTTGTAACATTTAAAACTTTACTTTTGCAGATACCT
>JAFTIJ010000174.1 GCA_017456965.1 Clostridia bacterium | reverse complement strand
GAACCCCTGACCTCTAGCGTGACAGGCTAGCGTTCTAACCAACTGAACTACCGGGCCAAATGGTGGGAACAATAGGGCTCGAACCTATGACCCTCTGCTTGTAAGGCAGATGCTCTCCCAGCTGAGCTATGCTCCCATTTGTGTTTGTGTTGTCGATCTTTCTCTCGGCGACGCTAAAGAGTATAGCACAAACGATTTTATTTGTCAATACCTTTTTTGAAATTTTTTTGATTTTTTTAAATTATTTTTTAGGGAGGCAAAAACGCGTTTTACCCCCCTTTCAGCCTACGGAAAATTGCATAAAATCGCCCCGCCGCAGCAATGCATCGCGCAATTGATCTCGCACATGATCCGGGTATCCGTCGGCATCACGCCTGTCGCAAGATGGTCCCTCCGATTCCCCACCGTCATTGTATCACGGTCGGCTGAAAAAACCTTAAAGAGCGTATTTCCTCCCTCTCTTGATTTTCCGACACGGTTGATATATAATAAGGATATCAAATCATGAAAAGGAGCACACTATGGCAAACGCAACGGTATATTTCACAAAAGAGATCAGCGCAGACGCCCTGATCCGCATCTACGAGGCGCTCTCCCGCGAGCTTGGCGGCAAGGTCGCAGTCAAGATCTCCACGGGTGAGCCCGGCGGTCACAACTTCCTGAATCCCAAGCTCATCGAGGGGCTCGTCCGTAAGCTCGACGGCACCATCGTAGAGTCCTGCACCGCATACGCGGGCAAGCGTCTCGACCCCAAGGACCATTGGCAGGCGATCCGCGACCACGGCTTTCTCGATATCGCCCCCTGCGACATCCTCGACGAAAACGAGGATATGGAGATTCCCGTCGAGGGCGGCTTCCATCTGAAAACCAACATCATCGGCAAGCATTTTGAAAACTACGATTCCATGCTCGTGCTCTCCCACTTCAAGGGGCACGCCATGGGCGGCTTCGGCGGCGCGCTCAAGAATATGAGCATCGGCATCGCCTCCACCGCAGGCAAGACGCATATCCACACCGCAGGCAAAACGAGCGACCACAGGATCATCTGGAAAAATACCGCACCGCAGGACGATTTCCTGGAATCCATGGCAGACGCGTGCCGCGGCATCGTCGATTATATGGGAGAAGAAAACATCCTCTATATCAACGTTGCCAACCGTCTCTCCGTAGACTGCGACTGCGACGCTCATCCCGCAGAGCCCGAAATGGGCGATCTCGGTATTTTCGCCTCCCTTGACCCCGTCGCACTCGACAAGGCGTGCTACGACGCCGTCAAAAATTCCCCCGACGAGGGCAAGGCGGCGTTGATCGAGCGCATGGATTCCCGCCACGCCGTCCACATCGTCGAGGCGGCTGAGAAGCTCGGTCTCGGTACGACGTCGTACGAGATCAAGGAGATCTGATCCCGTTTCAGTATTATTTCAAGCATCCATTTCTTTTCCGTCGCCGACCCGCCACCGATTTTTTCCGTATATTCGGAAATTTTCGGAAGGCGGGTTGTTTTTTGATGCCGTTCATGGTAAACTGAGAAACGGATATCCCCAAGCGCCCGTTCTCTGATCACGCGGCAAGTCTCGGGGGATCAAACGCATATTATACGAACATGGAGAAAGGAAACCATATGAACACCTATATGCAGGAAACCGTCGAGGCGCTCAATTTCAGCGCGATCTCGCTCGGCGACAAGGCTCTTTACGAGCAATATTTAAGAGATGGAAGAGAGCACGGATGCGAGTACTCCTTTATCAATCTCTATCTCTGGGGCAGACAGCGCGCCGCCCTGCTCCATGACCACATCGTACTTTTCTCACAATTCAACCGCCGCAGTATCTATCCCTACCCGATCGGCCGCGGCGACAAAAAGCCCGTCCTGGACGCGATCATTGCCGACGCCGCAAGACGTGGCATCGCCTGCCGCATCTCAAGCCTCGGCGAGGAAGAAAAAGAAATGCTGGAGTCCCTCTACCCCGGGAAATTCCGCTTCCATTGCGATCGCGATGCCTTCGACTACGTTTACGGCATCGACGATCTCGCAGATCTGAAGGGCAAAAAATATCACGGCAAGCGAAACCACTTCTATCGCTTCCGTGACGCACATCCGAATTACACCGTTGTACCGCTTGACGAAAATACGCTCGGCTCTGCCATGCAGATGGCGGACGCGTGGTACGCGGAAAAACTCATCGAAAATCCCGATGGAGATTTTCAGATGGAGCAGGCGGCGATCGCCAAGGCGTTCCGCCACTACCGCGAGCTCGGCATCGAGGGGCTCATCCTGATGGACGGTGACGAGGTGCTGGCAATCACGATGGGCAGTCGCCTCTCGGAAAATACCTTTGACATCCACTTCGAGAAGGCACGCGCGAACGTGGACGGCGCTTACACTGCGATCAACTGTGAGTTTGCCCGCTATCTGCGCGAGAAATATCCCGAGCTCGAATTTCTCAACCGCGAGGACGACATGGGCATCGAGGGTCTCAGAAAGGCGAAGCTCAGCTACAAGCCGCATCACATGATCGAGAAATATTGGGCGTGCCTGTTGGAGGACGACTGTGATTATTGATCATCCCAAAAACGACGCGCTCCCCGCACTGCGCGCATTGTGGCGCGAGGCCTTCGGTGACACGGATGCCTTCATCTCCGCTTTTTTTGATACTGCCTTTCATAGGGATCGCTGTCTTTGCCTTTACGACGGAGACGACCTTGCGTCGGCGCTCTATTGGCTTGACTGCACGGTGGGAGACGAGCGTCTGGCGTATCTCTACGCCATCGCGACCGCCGAGCGCCATCGCGGACGAGGGCTCTGTCACAGGCTGATGGACGAGACGCACCGCCGTCTTGCCGACCTCGGCTATACGGGCGCGGTGCTCGTGCCGGGCAGCGAGACGCTCTTCCGCTTTTACGGGCGCATGGGCTACCGCATATGCGGTCACGTGCATCCGATCCACTGCGTTGCCAAGCCCGCACCGCTGACACTCCGCCGCATCGGGCGCGAGGAGTACGCCCTGCGCCGTGCGGCGCTCTTACCCAAAGATGGCGTCGTACAGGAAAACGAGAGTCTCGCCTTTCTTGCGAGCTACGCCACGCTCTACACGGGTGAGGGTGTCCTGCTTGCGGCGTACGCGGACGAAGAGACACTCTGCGGCATCGAGCTCCTCGGTGACCCCACGCTTGCCCCTGCGATCACGTCCGCGCTCGGCTTCGCGCAAGGCACCTTCCGCACCCCGGGCGGCAATACGCCCTTTGCCATGCACCTGCCGCTCACCGACGGCGCACGCACGCCCACCTATTTCGGTCTGGCATTCGACTAACGGCGGCGGGCTGTGCCCGCATCCCTCGGCTCGCCTATCGCAGCTTTCCGCGCAAACGAGCGCGGCAAAACGGCGAGGTACGGTTTGCGCAATTTCCGATAGCTTCAATAAGAGCCGATGCAGAGATCAGATCTCCGCATCGGCTCTTTTATATTCCGTATCAATCCTCTGAGAGCATATACTCCGCCGTGATCGTGCCGTCCTTGACGTGGAGCTTACAGATGCGGGCGGTACGTGCCTCGACGTAGTCACCGCCGCCGTCGTTGTGTCTGCCGTCGCGGGCGTGATAGATCGCGTAATACTGCCCATCCACCTTGATGACGCTGTGGTGACCGACACCCTCCTCGTCGTTATTGCGGAACATCGTCGGCTTGAATTTGCCGTGATCCGTAAATTTGACGTAATCGACGAGCGTCAGATCCTGCTCACTTGTCTTTGCCGCCGCATAACCGACGTGATAGGTGTCGTCCGTAAAGGCGCCTCCGCTATACATCACGTATTGCCACTCGCCCTCCGTAAACCAGAAGGGTCCCTCAACCGTATGCCACGGACCCTGCTCGCGCATACCCGTGATCTCCTCGTCGTAGGTCGGTACGATGACCTCCTTGCAGATATTCGCGGGGGTAAAGGGGTCGATCAGCTTATCCACGAACACGCGCGTACCGATGCGGTCGCAGTTTACGTTATCCTCCGCATACCAGAGGAAAAGTCCTGCGTCCGTCTTGACCACGTGGGAGTCGATGGTAAAGCGCTTATAGAGGCGCGTGATCCGATCAAACGGACCGAGAGGGCTCTCCGAGACGCCGACGTGCATATGCTCGAACATTCCCGGGACGTGATAGGAGAAATAGAGATAATACTTGCCGTCAAGCTTGATCATGCTGGGTGCCCAATATTCGTCGCCGCGCGGCATGGTGAGGATGACGCCCTCATAATGCCAGACGTCGGTGAGCGCGTCGGCGGAGTACGCGTGGATGCCGTCAATGCCCGTATTGTAAATATAATACTTCCCGTCATCGTCACGGAAAATAAACGGATCGGGCTGGGTCTTACCAATGACGTTAAAGCGCAGTTTCATATTCCTTCCTCCTGATATGATAATATATAATATGGATATCTTACGGCTTTTTGCCCTCGAAGATCAGCTTCTCGATCGCGTAGCCGACGCCGCCCTCGCGGCAGTCCGTCGTGATGAAATCCGCAATGGACTTGATCTCCTCCGTCGCATTGCCCATCGCCACGCCGATGCCCGCAAACTTGATCATATCGTCGTCGTTGCCGCTGTCACCGATGGCGATGGTCTGCTCCACGCCGACGCCGAAGTGCTCGCAGACGCGCGCGATCGCCGTTGCCTTATTACACCCCGTCGCGGGGATCTCCGTATATTTGGAGTGAACGTAAACGCTCGTCGGGAAGCGCTCACGGAGCTCGTCGACATGCTTTTGCTCCATCCTCTGCATATACGAGACCTTGGAGACGAGCATATCGGGATATTTCTCAAAAAACTCCTCCGTCGTGCGGACGAAGTGATCCTGTCCGTATAAAGGCTCGGGGATATTCATCAGCACGAGCCGCTCCACACTCTCGGCAAGCGTCCGAAGCCCCCGCGTTTCACCGAAGCGCATCAGAAACGCCACGTCCTCGCGCGACATCCCGACCGAGTAGATCATGCGGTCTCCGACCGAGATCCCCGTGCCCATCGAGCCGACGACGCCGTCGGGGGAAACGGGACCCATAAATTCGTCAAACAGAATGCAATGCGCCCTGCCCGTATTCAGAAAGACGAGATGCCCCTCCCGTCTCGCGCGGCGAAGGGCGTTGACCGTCCGCTCGTGTACGCCATGACCGTCAAACACCGTGCTGTCCACGTCTAAAAAGATGATGTATTTATCCTTATCAAGCCTCGCCATAGTTACCTCCGTTTTTCTCCTCATACGCGCGGATCGCCTCCAAAAAGTCATCCGCATATCTCTTTGCCTTCTTCTCGCCGACGCCGCTGACCAGCAAAAAGTCCTCCTTCGTCAGAGGCTTCCTTGCCGCCATATCCGCAAGCGTACTGTTGGAAAAGACAACGTACGCGGGGACGCCCTCCTTCTGCGCCAGCGTAAACCGAAGCTGTCGCAGAGCCTCGTAGAGCGAGGCGTCGGCCATATCTGCCGTCTGCTTCCCCTTCTTTTTCGCCCGCTCGGGCTTATGCTGATATTTAAAGGTCATACGAAGCGTCTCCTTGCCCCGCAGAAGCGCGTCGGCAACCACACCGACGAAAACGCCGCCGTGCTCGGGATCGGTCGAGATATAGTGCAGCTCCTCCAGACGCTCCATGAGATCCAGCACGCGCTCGCGCGGGGTCTCTGCCATGATGCCGTAGGTCGAGATCGTGTCAAGGCCGCACGCGATCAGCCTCTGCTCCTTACTGCCCGCGAGGATCTTGGCGATCATCAGGCGGCCGACGGGGTAGCCGAGATGCGTCTTTGCCCGTCGGATGCAGGAGAGGATCTTCTGCGCCTCCACGGTCACATCCTCCTCGACGTAATCCGTCTTACAGTTGCCACAGCTTTCACACCGCTCGGGGTGCTCCTGTCCGAAATACGAGAGGATCTGCCCTCTGAGGCAAGCCGTCGTTTTACAGTACGCGATCATATGCTCCAGCCGCTCATAATTTTGCCTTAAAAGAAGCTCTGTCTCCTCGGGGGTATGCGTCTCTGCCTCCTCACCGAGTGCAATCAGCGTCCGTGCCTTGACGATATCCCCGGGGGAATATAACAGGATGCAGTCGGCGGGCTCACCGTCGCGCCCCGCGCGTCCCGCCTCCTGATAATACGCCTCCATACTGAGCGGCATATTGTAATGGATGACGAAGCTGACGTTGGATTTGTCGATGCCCATGCCGAAGGCGTTGGTCGCGACCATGACCGTTTTCTCATCGCGGATAAACGCCTCCTGATTTCCGTGCCGCTCGGCGTCCTCAAGCCCCGCGTGATATTTCGTCGCGGCGATGCCCGCGGATACGAGGCGCTCGCATACGCTCTCCGTCAGCTTTCTCGTCATGCAGTAGACGATGCCGCTCTTCCCCGCTCTCGCGCGCACGAGCGCCTCCAGCGCGTCATACTTCTGTCGGGGCGAGATCACCTCAAAATACAGATTCGGACGGTCAAAGCCCGTCGTCACGCAAAGCGGTGAGTCAAGTGCAAGGGTCTCGATGATATCACGTCGGACGCGCGCGGTCGCCGTCGCGGTAAACGCCGCCACCGTCGGTCGGTACGGGAGCGTCTGTAAAAAAGAAACGATATGGCGGTAGCTCGGGCGGAAATCCTGCCCCCACTCGGAGATGCAGTGCGCCTCGTCCACCGCCACGAGCGAGACCGTGACCGTCTGCATCAGAGAGAGGAACTGCTCCGTCTCCAGCCGCTCGGGTGCTACGTACACGATGCGGTACACCCCCTCGCCGATATTGCGGCAAACGCGCGTCAGCTGCGGCGCGGTCAGCGTGTGATTGATATACGCCGCGGGGATGCCCATCTCCTTGAGCGCGATCACCTGATCGTGCATCAGCGAGATCAGAGGCGAGATGACGATCGTGATGCCACTCAGCAAAAGCGCGGGGAGTTGATAGCACAGGCTCTTGCCGCCGCCCGTCGGCATGATGGCGCAGACATCTCTGCCGCCGAGCACGGCGTCCACGATCTCCTCCTGCCCCGCGCGAAAGGTGCGGTAACCAAAATACCGCTTCAAAACCTCATATTTCTCCATACGCCCTCCTTCGATCCGCTACGTTATCTCCATTGTATCATAAAACCGCAATCGGCGCAATCCCCGTCGGAAAATTCCCGCGCCCGATCAGTAGAGCGGCAAGCCGCCCGTCAGCTCGTCCGCCGTGTCTGCGGCGAGAGGTTCGAGAGCAAGACAGGTTTTCGTGGGGACACCGTGAAACTCCGTCATCCCCGCGTCGGTAATGACCGCGGAGAGGATCCCACGCTCCTTTGCCTTGGCGTCGATGGCAAGCAGTGCCTCCTCAGAGTCCACGTAGATGCAGATCTTCGCGCACCCGTAGCAAAACCACTCGGCAAGCGGCGTCATCTCCTTCCCCTCGGTCGTAAGCGTCATGCCGTCGTCCGTCATCGCAAGATCGGCGAGCCGCCCCTCCCTTGTCAGCGCCATCAGAATCGCCTCAATGGCGGCGTGTCCCGCCTGCGCGGCGATCTTCCCCTTTCTCATCTTCAGATCGCGTCGCATGACGATCATCATTTTGGATCGGTACATTTTCTCATGTCCTCCTTCGGTTTCTTTGGAATATCTCCATTATATCATAAAAAAAGAAATTTCACAACAAATACGTTTAGCTTATCAGAATATCAAAGCGGGCAACGCCCGCAGGAAGGTGCTCGCCTATCGTAGCTTTCCGCACCCCGTGGTGCGGAAAAACGGCGAGGTCCGGTTTGCGCAATTTCCTATGGTACAAAAAAGCGGGCAACGCCCGCAGGAAGGTGCTCGCCTATCGTAGCTTTCCGCGCCCCGTGGCGCGGCAAAACGGCGAGGTTCGGTTTGCGCAATTTCCTATGGTACAAGAAAAAGAGGCTATCTCATGAAAAGATAATTTGCAAAAAGTAAATAAAAAGAAAGGCTCCCTTGTGCAAAGGGAGCTGGCGCGATAGCGCCTGAGGGATTGTTTGGCTGCAAGATTCATGTGATTGACAACCTCTCCGCCGCCTATCTGATTTTCTTTTTACGCCTCAAACATAGCTCTGAGTAGTTCCCCCGTATGATAAAGCTGATCGAGCCATGCGGTGAGCAGCTCCTCGTGCATACAGCCGTAAACAAGCTCAAAGGTAAGCGAGCCGTCGTACCCCGTAGCCTTGAGCGCGGGCATAAGCTCCTCCCAGTTTGCGTCACCCATAAAGGGCTGAACGTGAAGGTCCTTGCCATAGTAGTTATCGTGTATGTGCGTGCAGATGATACGGCTTCCGAGACGGCGCAGTGCGTCAACATGTCCGTCGTTGCCCACAGAGAGCTTGGTGTGCCCCGAATCCCAGCAGCAACCGACCATCGGGTCGTTGAATTTATCGATCATAGCAATCAGCTCGTTGATATCTCCGCAGAAATGATAGCGTTTCCCCTCAACGGGCTTTAAGGTTCTGTCCTCAAACACCGTCTCCAATGCGGCCTTTACACCGCCCCGAACAAGCTTTTCGATATGGGGAGCGAGAACGTCGTATGCCCGGACGAGCCCCTCCTCGGAGCGATACGGTGTGCCCTCGGGCGGGCGGTATTCATCTGCGTGGAACACGAGGCTTTGAGCGCCCATTTTGATTGCCGCCTCCACGCTTCTGTCAAGCGCTTCGTGATATGTCTCGATCGGTGCTTTTATATAGAAATTATAAGGAGCATGGGACTGCTCGATGATCGCGCCGTGCTTTGCCGCCGCGTTCATGATCGCCTCGGTCTCGGCCTCCCAGCCGTCGCTCCATGCGTTTACCGAATAATCCAGAACCCGAAAGCCCGCGTCAACACAGAGCTTTATTCTCTCGTCAGCATTACGCATCGGTGCACCGTCTCTTCTCTGCCCAAAATAATTCGCGTTTATCGAAATATGCATACGATTCTCCCTTTTTCTCTTATTTCTCCGTGAGCTGGCCCTGCTTCATTGCCAAAACAAAAAAGATGCCAAATTATTTTTTCTTTACCGAATAATTTCTATACAAAATTGGAGTTAAGATCAAAAACACTAAAAATTCCAACATTACAATCCACAGGCACCAATAGGCAGACCAGCGAAAAACAAGAAAAGCCGTGATCAAAAAATACAGCGTGCTCATAATGATTACATACAACCAATCAATGTGATTCTTGCGTCGATCGAAACATATAAAAATTGCCAATATGGTCATAAGCGCCACAACGTATATATAATCTTTAGAGAAATCGGTACTTTTAATGGCAATCAAAAGTAAATTAGCAATCTGTAAAAAAGCAACAATCGCAAACAGCGTTTTTCTAACACGAAATGATTCTCTGCTAATGCGAATCTCTTCTTTGCTTTTTTTACGCATATCCCCACCGACTTTCTTGGCTTAAAATTATTTTCCGATGCTGTTCTTTGCTGTATTGATCGAAGAAACAAGCATCGCTTGAAGCGATTTACATTTTGACTCAAGGAAATTATACTGTTCCTCTCCGATGTAATTGGTTTTGTAAAGCAACTCTAACCAATATCCCGTTTCGTTTGCTTCTTTGAGCGCAATCTGCATTTTTGAGATAAAGTCTGCCGTACCGTGTGCATATTTGGCTTCACGAATGTTTGCACCGATAGACGTGCCGCTTCTGCCAATCTGATTGGAAATGATACTCTCGCGTTGCTCTTTTAACTGTTTCACAAGATTTATAATTTGAACTGCAAAATCCATAGATTGCTCAGAAAGTTTATCGTTTGCCATAATATCACCGTCCTTTGAATAAAGTATCGCACAAATTCAATGTTTTGTCAATGAAGCGTTTGCTTCGCAAACATGAAGCGGCGCGTTGCGCCGTGAAGCACTCGCTACGCTCGCGTGAAGCGAAGCGCGATGTTACTTCTCCGTGAGCCGAAG
>JAFTIJ010000173.1 GCA_017456965.1 Clostridia bacterium | reverse complement strand
TTTCCTCCGGTACGAACAACGTTACCAAGTGGGTTGACAAGCGTGCTGCTTCCATCGCAGGTGCAGGCGGTCTCTTCGAGGAGCGCGTTAAGGCTATCTCCGAGGTTGACGCTTAATCTTGTGTGATCATCACACCTGAAAACGAATAACCACGTTTGGGCATCTGCCAAAAGCAGATGCCCAAATTTTTTGTACCATTTGTACCATAGGAAATTGCTTAAAGCAGACCTCGCCGCAGTTATATTCGCCGATGGCGAGTGAAAAAACGCATCCGTTTTCCCTTTCCTGCGCGATACGCATCTCGTAATAAAAATGTCGAAAACACGCTTTTGTTTCATATCGCATTTTATTCAATCTTGACAAACGAAAATTTCTATGTTATACTGATATCAACAATGCGGAAAGCAGATCCGCAAACAAAAATACGACAAAAGGAGATCCCCCATGAAAAGAAGCATTGCATTCATCCTCGCACTCGCCATGATGATCTGCGTGTTTGCCATGACAGGCTGTGGCGATACCGAGCAGCCCGCCACGACCACGACCAAATCGCAGACCCCCGTACAGACCACCACGGGCGGCGACCAGGACAAGCCCACCCAGACCACCGCAGGCGACGAGCCTACCCAGACTACCACCGAGGCAACAGAGAGCACGGAGACCACAACCGAGACTCCCCTGATCCCCGTCGATCCCATGGAAAGCTGGGAAGGTCTCACCAAGCTCCCCGGCTTTGAGAACGTGGACTTCCGCGGCGAGGAATTCGTGATCTGCGCAAGAACCACCGACGACGTCAGCTTCCCCTCCGATATTGAAATCTACTCCGAGGAGCCCGACGCGATCAGCACCGCAATTCGCGAGAGAAACGCCCTCATCGAGTCTCTCTACAACTGCACCATCCGTCTGGAGCCCTCCGAGGATCCGCCCTCTCTCGTTAACGCAGAGGTAACCTCCGGTAAGCAGACCATTGATATGTACACCGTGCATTACGCAGGTGAGAGAATGGCAACCAGCGGCAATAACTATAACCTTCTCTCCCTCGGCATTGATTTCTCCAACGAATGGTGGGATCAGAACTACGCAAAGAGCTACACCATCAAATCCGCCTCCGGCACCCCCGCACTCTACGGCATGGTTGGTGACTTCGCGCTCACTGCTTACACCGCAACGCACGCACTCTTCTTCAACAAGAACGTATACGAGACTCAGATCGAGCAGGCACTCGGCTACGATATTTATCAGCTCGTTCGCGACGGCGATTGGACCATGGATGTCTTCGTTGAGATGATCAAGAAGGCAGGCACCGATAACAACGGTAACTCCGCTTACTCCTACAGCGAAGGCGATATTCTCGGCTGGGCAAGAACCACGCACGCAACGCACGGTCTCCACGCTGCATCCGGTCTCCAGCTCATCACCAACGAAAACCAGACCCTCAGCTTCAACGCGCTCAATAACGTAAACGCATGGTCCGTCAATATCGACAAGGCCATCGAGGTCTGGAACGTCGAGCAGGCAGAAACGCTCGGCTATACCGACGTACGTAACGCCCTCACGGCAGGCAATACCCTCTTTGCATCCGAGGTTCTCGACGTTCTCCGCAGAATGAAGGACGCTGACGTCAGCTGCGGCCTCGTTCCCTACCCCAAGTACAGCAAGGCTCAGGAGAACTATGCACACTACGTTGACAACCACCTGACCGCATACTGCGTTCCCACCTCCGTCGTTGAGATCGAGACGATGGGTCAGTTCATTGAGCTCTTCGCGGCACACTCCCGCAAGATCGTCCGCTCCGCATGGATTGACACCTACGCTTACGAGTACTGCGGCGACGCTGACTCCGCTGAAATGCTCGACATCGTCCTCAATACCCGTACCTACGACCCCGGTTACATCTACTGGGCAACGATCGAGGGCGAGGTATCTCAGATGATCAACTCCGGTAAGAATAACTTCACCAAGTGGGTTGACAAGAGAGCAGCCTCCATCACCGGCGCAGGCGGTATGATCGAGACCTATATCAGCAAGCTCGCTGAAAACGAGATCTGATATCATTGGAATCGATCTGAAGCAATTTCATATAGGTTTAAAAAAACGGATATGCCTCACGGCATATCCGTTTTCGTTTTTCTTTTTACTCATAATCAAGCCTCGCCGTTTTGCCGCATCCAACTTTCAGGGAAGCTTCGATAGGAGAGCGCATGGAGGCGGGTACAAACGCGCAAAAAAACCCACCCAGCCGTGTACATCGGAATTAAGTCCCTGCGAAAAGCTAGGGTGGTGCCCGCACCGGCAGTTTGTGCTCCCAACGTCCGACATCGATCGTGCACGCAGGATCGAGCGGGAGGTCTGCATTCCCCATACCGGATCATTATAAAGGCTCCAAGAAATTGTTGTAGGTCTAATATCGATGTATCACGAGAAGGGCAGGCATTTTTTCAAGCGTTGCTTCTCATGTGATTAGTATATGAGATTTATGATAAATTATGCACGCGGGAAACGATCAATCGTAGTCGATCTCGGAGAAAACTTCGTCATCGAAGATATCGGCGATACGCTCGTATTCGTCGTCGTCGTCGATGGTGGAGAGGATATCCTCGCCGTTCTCATCCTTTTCCAGCTTCAGAAGAACACAGTCGCCGTTCTCGTTATTCTCAAGGGGCATCAGCGCGTAGTAAAGCGTGCCGTCAACCTCAAGGGATGCGATCACTTCAAACTGCACCTCGTTGCCGCTCTCATCCGTCAGGATGATCACTTCCTGTGCATCAAAGAGTTCATCTGCCATGGGAAAGATTCCTTTCTGAGTCTCAGGTGCGTTTCACGCACCATTCTTTCTATATCTATATTGTATACCAAAACGCCCGAATTGTCAAGAGGGTATTTATACAAATGCGTCAGTTGGCGGGGTTGATGTACTTCCAGTAGCTCTTGAAGTATGCAAAGCCCGACCACAGGGTCATCACGGACATCGCAAGGAGCGTGATATAGGAGGCAACGTGGCCGCCAAGGAGATCGTAAGAGATCATGGGCTCCAGGATCGCAACCAGGATCGCGAGGATCTGGACGCAGGTCTTGACCTTGCCGAGCCAGTTTGCCGCGATGACGATACCGTCGGTATTGGTGACGACCATACGCATGGAGGTAACCGCCAGCTCACGGAAAATGACAATCACGGTTGCAACGAGCAGGCATACGCCGTAGACACTGCCCTCCGTGCCGTCGTCACGTCCCGTCGTGTAGCAAAGGGAGATCAGCGCAACGAAAACCATCAGCTTATCGGCAAGAGGATCCATGAATTTGCCGAAGTTGGTGACAAGATTGTATTTTCTCGCAAGGTGTCCGTCCACAAAATCCGTAAAGGAGGCGAGTCCGAAGAACGCCGCCGCGATCAGGCGGGACCAGATACCGAGACCGACATCAAAGGTAATGAAAACCATCAGGAAAGGGACCATTGCCATTCTCAAAAGGGTCAGCTTGTTGGGCAAATTCATTTTCATAAATATACTCCTCCGAAATCATGATTATTTATTGATCGTTCTGCCGATCAGGTCGTAGTCAACAGCCTCTTCGATTCTTACGTCAACGAAGGTGCCGGGGGCAATACGCTTCTTGCCGAGAGAATTCTTGAAATAGATCTTGGTATCAATATCGGGGGCGTCAGCCGCGCCTCTGCCGAAGTAGACCTCGGCAACGGGGTCGTACGCCTCGCAGAGCACACGAAGCTTCTTGCCGATCAGCTTCTCGTTCTTGGCGGAAGCGATGTGGAGCTGCTCCTTCATAATAATATCGTAACGATCCTGCTTAGTCTGTTCGTCGATCTGATCCTCGAAATCGTATGCGGGGGTATCCTCCTCACGGGAGTAGGTAAACGCGCCCAGACGGTCAAATTCAGCCTCTTTTACGTATTCACAGAGCTCCTCGAAGTCAGCATCGGTCTCACCGGGGAAGCCGACGATGACCGTGGTACGGATGCAGATGCCGGGGATATTCTTACGCAGCTTCTTAACGGTCGCGCGGATCATCTCGCTATCGCCGTGGCGGTTCATCGCAGAGAGCACGCGGTCGCTGATGTGCTGAATGGGGAGGTCGATATACTTAACGACACGGTCATTGTCGCGCATCTCCGCAACGAGCTCATCCGTGATCTTATCGGGGTAGCAATACAGCAGACGGATCCACGGGATCGAGGTCTCGGCGCAGATCGCGCGGATGAGATCGACGAGCTTGTACTCACCGTAGAGGTCGAGACCGTAGCGGGTCGTATCCTGTGCGACGATATTCAATTCCTTAACACCGATCTCCTCCAGCTCCTTTGCCTCCTTGACGATATCCTCGATGGGGCGACTGCGGAAGTGACCGCGGATCAACGGGATCGCGCAATAGGTGCAGCAGTTGTCACAGCCCTCCGCGATCTTGAGATACGCGGTGTACTCGGGAGTGGTGACGATACGCTCGCCGCCGAGGGGGGAGGTATTCTTGTCGTCAAAGGCACTGTACTTCTCACCGTTTACAACGGCGTCAACGGCATCGACGATCTTATCGAGGCTGCCCACACCGATCACGGCGTCAACCTCGGGGATCTCGTCGAAGATCTGATCGCGGTAGCGCTCCGCCAGACAGCCCGTTACGACGATCGCCTTGAGGTTCTCGTGCTCCTTGAGCCATGCAACGTCGAGGATATTGTCGATAGCCTCCTTCTTTGCGCTCTCAATGAAGGCGCAGGTGTTCACGATGATCACGTCCGCATCCACGTCCTCAGGGGTGATCTCATAGCCGGCCTCTACGAGCTTGGCGAGCATGACCTCGGTATCAACGAGGTTCTTGGAGCAGCCAAGAGAGACAAAGCCGATCTTAACAGGGGTAGCCTTGTTCATGGTTGGTATTTCCTTTCATAATTTTATATCGTAATTTTATCTTGCGCAAGCGTACGGTCACGCCTTCTTGAAGGTCGTGCCCGTCTTGCTGTCGATCAGGGTGATTCCCTGCTCGGCAAGCTCGGCGCGGATCGCGTCGGCAAGCGCGTAATTCTTTGCCTTCTTGGCGGCGGCACGCTCCTCGATCTTGGCAACGATCCATGCGTCAGCCTCGTCGACGACGGGTGCCTCCTCGTGCTTGACCTCGCGGACGAGGTTCAAGGAGAGAACGGTATCGAAATCCCGGGCAATGGCGAGCTTGGTTGCGTCGGAGAGGGATCTGTCCTTGAGCATATCGTAAAGGACGGTGAGACCCTGCGCAGTATTCATATCCAGCGCGATCGCCTCGGCAAATTTATCGTGATAAGCCTTAACTGCGTCCGCATCCGGAGCACCCTCGCGTGAGAGCGCGGAGATACGCTTGATGAGCTTGGCGTAGGATGCGCCTGCGTTGTCGATATTGGGATAGCTGAAGGTCAGAGGCTTGCGATAATGGCTCTGCAGGCAGAAGAGGCGGTAAGCAAGCGGGTCGTAGCCCTTGCTTTCGAGCAGAGAGAGCGTGAGGAATTCACCGCTGGACTTGCTCATCTTGCCGCGCTCGTCGTTGAGGTGCTGAACGTGGAACCAGTAGTTGCACCACTTATGTCCGACGTAAGCCTCGCTCTGTGCGATCTCATTGGTATGGTGGGGGAAGATATTGTCCACGCCGCCGCAATGGATATCCAGATACTCACCGAGATACTTCATGCAGATGCCCGAGCACTCGATGTGCCAGCCGGGATAGCCGACGCCCCAGGGGCTGTCCCACTTGAGCTCCTGATCGTCAAACTTGGACTTGGTGAACCAGAGGACGAAGTCGCTCTTATTTCTCTTGTTGGTATCCTCGGAGACGTCCTCGCGCACGCCGACCATCAGCTCCTCGGTATTGTGACCCGAGAGCTCGTAGTAATCACGCGCCTTGGAGGTGTCAAAGTATACGTTGCCCTCTGCGAAATACGCATAGTCCTTTTCGATCAGGGTCTCTACCATGGCGATGAACTCGGGGATGCATCCCGTCGCGGGCTGAACGATATCGGGGGTCTTGATGTTGAGCTTGGCGCAGTCGCCGAAGAAGGCGTTCTTATAGAACTCTGCGATCTCAAGCACGGTCTTTTTCTCACGCTTTGCGCCCTTGAGCATCTTGTCCTCACCCGTATCGCCGTCGCTGGTCAGGTGACCGACGTCGGTGACGTTCATGACGCGCGTTACGTCGTAGCCGAGGTAACGGAAGGTCTTCTCCAGAACGTCCTCCATGATATAGGTACGAAGATTGCCGATATGGGCAAAGTGATAAACGGTCGGGCCGCAGGTATACATCTTGACCTTGCCCGCCTCGTGGGGTACAAACTCCTCTACCGATTTGGTAAGGGTGTTATAAAGTTTCATTGGGATTCCTCCGTGTATATAAAATATAGAAGTTGCAATGCAATATTACAGGCTCTCTTTATATATTAACATGAAGACGCGAAAAATGGAATAGGTTTCGGCAATTTTTTTCAAAAAAGCACGTGGGAGCTCTTCTTTTCTTGGACCCCAAAGAAAAGAAGCAAAAGAAAGTGCAAGCGCCCGGCGCTTGACCCGTAGAATGGGGGAGAGATTTTTCGGTGCATATCCGCTTTTGTGGTTACTATCAACAAAAGGCATTCGGTAGGGAGCGGCGCCCTCGACGACCCGTTATCCGTAGGGACCGGCGTCCCCGACGGTCCAAAAAGCACACGTTCTCCCTCCCTCTTCGGGTCAAGCGCCGGGCGCTTGTCGTTTCTTTTGGTCCTTTTCTTTGCGACCAAAGAAAAGGACACAAAATATCGGGTCAGAGAAAACGCTTCTCCGACCCGATGAAAAAGATCGTGGATATGTGTCAGGACTCTGCCGCCTGCTTCATTCTGTACTCGGGCTCTGCGTGCTCGGTCACAACCGCCTCGTTTACGATCACAGCCTCCACACCCTCAAGCGAGGGTGCCTCGTAGGAGATCGGGAGCATGACCTCCTCCATGATGGAGCGCAGACCGCGCGCGCCTGTGCCGCGCTCGATGGCGAGCTCTGCGATCTTCAGCGTTGCCTCGTCCGTAAAGACGAGCTCCATGCCGTCGATGCCGAAGAGCTTCTTATACTGCTTGATAATGGCGTTCTTAGGCTCCTTGAGGATGCGAACGAGTGCGTCCTTGTCGAGGTCCTCCAGCGCCACGATCACAGGGAGTCTGCCCACGAGCTCGGGGATCAGACCGTATTTGACGATATCGTGTGCAGTCACCTGCTTGTAGACGTTGACGGTATCCTTCTCCTTTTTGGAGCGGACCTCGCCGCCAAAGCCCATCGCGCTCTTGCCGTTTCTCTGCTCGATCAGCTGTGTCAGACCGTCAAAGGCACCGCCGCAGATAAAGAGGATATTCTCCGTATTGATCTGGATGAAATCCTGACCGGGGTGCTTACGGCCGCCCTGCGGGGGAACGTTGGCAACCGTACCCTCCAGGATCTTCAGCAGCGCCTGCTGAACGCCCTCACCCGAAACGTCTCTGGTGATGGAGCGGTTCTCGCTTCTGCGGGAGATCTTGTCGATCTCGTCGATATAGATGATGCCCTTCTCCGCGAGGGTGACGTCGTAGTCCGCCGCCTGAATGAGACGGAGCAGGATATTCTCCACGTCCTCACCGACGTAGCCCGCCTCGGTCAGCGTGGTCGCGTCCGCGATGGCAAAGGGAACGTGCAGGGTCTTGGCAAGGGTCTGCGCAAGGAAGGTCTTGCCGACGCCCGTCGGACCGAGCAAGAGCACGTTGCTCTTCTGGATATCGACGCCGTCGTCCTGCACTTCTTTTGCCTGCTTCTTGCCCTTTTTGGCGTTTGCCGCCTCCTTGGAGGCGATACGCTTATAGTGATTGTATACCGCGACGGAGAGCGCGATCTTTGCCGCGTCCTGTCCGATCACGTACTCGTCAAGGACAGCCTTGATCTCCTTGGGGCGCGGAACGGCGGTAAGATCGGTCTCAGGGGTCTCACGCAAAGACGCCTCGTAGTCCTCGATCAGCTCGTTGCACGCCTCTACGCAGTAGTCGCAGATATACGCGCCGCTCTGCGAGGGGATGAGATAGGTTACCTGCGCCTCCGTTCTCCCGCAAAAGGAGCATCGGTGCAGTCTCTCCTTAGTGTTTTCTGCCATGGTGTCTCACCTCAAATTCTCTTGTCGATCACCTTGTCGATCAGACCGTATTCCATTGCCTCGCGTGCGGAGAGGAAGTTATCGCGCTCGGTATCGCGTGCGATCTCCTCGACCGTCTTGCCCGTCTTCTCCGCGAGGATCTCGTTGAGCGTCTGGCGGATGCGGATGATGCGGTCGGCGTGGATCTTGATATCCGTTGCCTGACCCTGCATACCGCCGAGAGGCTGATGGATCATGATCTCGCTGTTGGGCAGAGCGAGACGCTTGCCGGGTGCGCCCGCCGCAAGCAGGAAGGCGCCCATGCTCGCCGCCATACCGATACAGATGGTGGAGACGTCGCATTTGATATAATTCATCGTGTCGTAGATCGCCATACCCGCGGTGATCGAGCCGCCGGGGCTGTTGATGTAGAGACAGATATCCTTATCGGGGTCCTGGGATTCGAGGAAAAGCAGCTGTGCGACGACCAAGGACGCCGTCGTGTCGTTGACCTCATCCGCAAGGAAAATGACTCTCTCGCTGAGGAGTCTGGAGTAGATGTCGTAGGAGCGCTCGCCGCGGCTCGTCTGCTCTACGACCATTGGTACAAGTGCCATAGTAAGATCCTCCTTATGATGGATTCTTTTGGGAAATAAAAGGGATTCGCAGGCGAAGAGGCTTCGTCTGCGAATCGGACTGTCATATGATAGTGCGCTTCACGCGATATGATTACTCATTTACGGTGATCGCAGCGTTCTCGCGAAGGAAGAGTGCAGCCTTGCCTACGACAACGTCAGCAGCGATGGCGTCGGATGCGATAGCAGCCTTGACCTTATCGAGCTCCATGTTGTAAGCGTCAGCGATCTTCTGATACTCAGCGTTGATATCCTCTTCGGTAGCGGTGAGGCCCTCAGCCTTTGCGATATACTCCAGAGCGAGTCTGCCCTTGACCTGCTTCTCCGCCTGAGGACGGAACTGGGTCTTGAGGGTCTCGACGGTCTGGCCGGTGTACTTCATGAAGGTCTCAAGGTCCATGCCCTGGTAACGGAGTCTCTGCTCGTAGTCACGAACGCAGTTCTCTGCCTCGTTCTCGAACATAACCTCGGGGATCTCGCCTACGATGTTAGCGCAGACCTTCTCCATGAGCTGCTCGTCGACCTTGGCATCCTCGTCCTTCTCAGCCTTCTCGGTGAGTTTTGCCTTGATGTCTGCCTTGTATTCATCAACGGTATCAAATTCGGAAACGTCCTTTACGAACTCGTCGTCAAGAGCGGGAACCTCCTTGACCTTGATCTCGTGGATCAGGCACTTGAAGGTAGCGGGCTTACCTGCGAGAGTCTGCTCGTGGTAATCCTCGGGGAAGGTAACGACAACGTCGAAGTTCTCGCCGATGCTCTTACCGATCATCTGATCCTCGAAGCCGGGGATGAACTGACCGGAGCCGAGGGTGAGCTCGTACTTCTCAGCCTTGCCGCCGTCGAACTGCTTGCCGTCAACGTAGCCGTCAAAGTCGAATACGACGATATCGTCAGCAACTGCTGCGCGGTCGGTAACGTCGATGGTGCGTGCAGCCTGTTCGAGCGCACGGGTAACCTCTGCGTCAACAGCCTCGTCGGTGATCTCTACGGCGGTTCTGGTAGCCTCAAGGCCCTTGTACTCGGATACGGTGATCTCGGGTCTTACAAAAACCTTGGCGGTGAGAACGATACCGGTCTCGTCGATCGCCTTGATATCGATGTCGGGGTTGCTTACGACGTCGAGGCCGGATTCCTTAACAGCCTCAGGGTAAGCGACGGGAAGGATCGCGTTGATCGCGTCCTCATAGAAAACGCCCGCACCATAGAGACGCTCGATGGTCTTTCTGGGGGCTTTGCCTTTTCTAAAGCCGGGAACGTTGAACTTTGCTACGTTCTTCTTGTAGGCTTTCTGGCATTCTGCCTCGAAGGTTTCATGGTCGATGAAAATTTCGAGTTCCTTCTGGTTTGCGCCGATGTCGGCAGTATTTAACAATTTCATTGTTGTCCTCCGCAGTATTCCTTTTGAATACTTGAATTTATTTTATCATACAATGAATATTGTATCATTCAATGATGAAAAAGTCAATATTTTTTCCTGTATTTTTAAAGAACATTTCCGATTTATTCACAAAAATCGGGGTTCGGATCGATTCTCAGGGGCTCAAACAGCAGGAAATCCGCAGAAATGAGCGTAAACTCGATATCGGAATAGCGCATAATGGCAGCGGCATCGTAATTGCCGTGAATGTGCCCGAAGTAGCAGCGCTCCACGCCCTTTTTATAAAGCTCAAGGATGATCTCGTCGCAGATATAGCCCTTGAAGATCGGTGGGAAATGTAAAAAGGAGAGGATTTCCTTTCTCTCGCCCCTTTGGAGCGCCTCTGCCTGCAGACGCTTGCCCGCATCAAGGCTCATGGCGACGCGCTGTACCTCACGGGCGACGATCTTGGTCGCGTCCGCGCCGCGCACCGCCACACCGCCGCGCTCCTCCGTATACCAGCCGCGCGAGCCGCAGACGATGAAGTCCTCGGTCTCGTAGGCGTTGTTGTGCAGGAAGCGGATGGTCTTATAGCCGTTTTTCTCCACGAAGGCGTTCAGCTTGGAGAGGGTCTGCCACCAATAGTCGTGGTTTCCCTTCAGAATGATCTTTTGCCCGGGGAGCGCCTCGATAAAATCAAAGTCCGCCTTCGCCTCATCGGGCGTCATACCCCACGAGGTATCCCCCGCGAGGATCACGGTATCCTCAGCCTTCACGCGGGAGAGCCATCCCGTTTTCAGCTTCTCCACGTAGCCCGCCCAGCGCGAGCCGAAAACGTCCATCGGCTTCTCACCCGCAAGCGACAGATGAAGGTCGCCGATCACGTAAAGTGCCATAGTATCACCTCTTTTTTCACGTCAATGAATAAAAACCGTTATACGGTCCACAATAGATAACGAAAGATCTCTCTTTCAAAATTTCAAAACCCGAAAGGATCAGAAACGATGAATACCAATTCCAACGAGAGCTCCTGCAAGACCTGCCGCTCCAATCAGGGCGTATCCTGTGACGTCAGCAACTGCGTCTATCACGACGGCACCTGCACCTGCATCGCAGAGAAGATCAACGTAGGTCCCAGCTACGCGACCTCCTCCACCGACACCATCTGCGCAACCTTCAAGCAGAGAACCGAAGCATAATCGGGAGCAACGCCATCCAAGGGGCTTTTTCCACACCCGTGTGGAAAAAGCCCTTTCTTTAACCCATAGGAAATTGCGCGAAACAAACCTCGCCGTTTTGCCGCGCCCCGTAGCGCGGAAAGCTAAGATAGGCGAGCCGGGGGATGCGGGCACAGCCCGCTATCT
>JAFTIJ010000172.1 GCA_017456965.1 Clostridia bacterium | reverse complement strand
GTAGTGGGGGACGCCCGCGGGCTTTCTCGCGCCGCACTCGGGGCAGAACTTGCCCTTGTTGACCGCGCCGCGGGAGCAGACCCAGCCGTCCTCGGGCTTCTTGGCGCCGCACTCCATGCAGAATTTGCCCTGATTCACCGCACCGCAGGTGCAGGTCCACTCGCCCTGCGCGGGCTTCGGCTCGGGCTTTTTGGCGCCGCACTCCATACAGAATTTGCCCGTGGCGGTCGCACCGCAGGAGCACTGCCAGCCGTTTGCGGGAGTGGCGGGAGCGGCGGGGGCGGGTGCCGTCTGCTGCTGCTGTCTTTGCTGTGCGCCCATCGCATAGAGATCCTGTGCGTTGAGGCCGCCTGCGTTCATTGCCATACCCATGCCCATAAAGCCCGTCATTGCGCCTGCGGAGTTTGCGGCGGCGGTCTTCATGGCGTCGGCCTGTGCGCCTGCCAGCGTGGCGGCCGCCATGGTGGGGTCGCGGAGAATGGCGGTGCGCTGAGCCTGCTTGATCAGCTCTGCATCCTCCTCGGGGAGCGTGACGGAGCCGAGCGCGACGCTGACGACGCGCAGACCTCTCTGCTGCCACTTGGCGCTGAGTGCCTCGTTCATTGCCTGCTCCAGCTCGGTATTGTGAGAGATGATCTGATTCGGGCGAAGCTCAAGCTCCGAGAGCCTTGCGAAGGCGGGCTGGAGTGCGCTGATGAACTCCGTCTTGAGCTGACCGTCCAGACGGTCGCGGGTGTATTCCGACTCTACGTTGCCGCAGATGTTGGTGTAGAACAAAAGCGGGTCGGCGATACGGTAGGAGTATACGCCGAAGCAACGGACGGAGACGTCGATATCCAGCGCGATCTTGTGATCCACGACGCGGAAGGGGATCGGGGTCGCCGTGCCGAATTTGTTGTCGATCAGCTCCTTGGTATTGAAGTAATAGACGCGCTGGTCCTTGCCCGTGTCACCGCCGTAGGTAAAGCGCTTGCCGATCGCCTTGAAGGTGTCGATGATGCTCTGACCGAGCGAGCCTGCAAAGATGGAGGGCTCGGTGGAGCTGTTGTAAACGAACTCGCCCGGCTCTGCACAGACCTCGACGATCTTGCCCTGCTCGACGATGATCATGCACTGTCCGTCTGCGACGGCAATGCCCGAGCCGTTGGAGATGACGTTGTCACTGCCCTTGGTGTTGGAAGAGCGCTTGCCTACGCGCTTCTGCCCCTTTTTGACCATGACGTCCTCGTCCATGGCGTCACAATAGAAAAATTCCTTCCATTGATCCGCAAATACGCTGCCGATCGCACCTACGCCTGCTTTAATAAGTCCCATATGAAATCCTCCTTACGGTAAAGTATTGTTTTTTTGAACGGTAAAAAATTGCGCTGAATTGCCCTTGCCGTTTTGCCGCGCGTGGCGGCGCGGAAAGCTACGGTGGGCGATCACCCGATGATATCAAGGATCTCGTCCGTATCGCGGGCGACGTACGTTGCGCCGTGGCTCTCCAGCTCCTCGCGACTGCCGAAGCCGTACAGGACGCCGATCGAGTCGATGCCGACCTGCTTTGCGCCAATGATATCGTGCTTTCTGTCGCCGATCATGACCGCGCGGCTGTAGTCGGTCACGCCGTAGGTCTCCAGCGCGTAGGCGATGACCTCCGCCTTGGCGGCGCGGCTTCCGTCCTTACAGGAGCCGACGGAAAGAGAAAAATATTTGTCAAAGCCGAGATGGCTTATGATCTGCTTTGCATAGAGCTCGTATTTCGAGGTGGCGAGGATCAGCGTCTTGCCTGCGCTTTTCAGTCGCGCGAGCAGCTCCCCGATGCCGTTGTACAGGGTGAATTCGTAAATGCCCTTCTCTTCGAAGTGCTCGCGGTAGTAGCCCACGGCCTTTAATGCATCCTCGTCGGAGAAGCCGTAGGTCTTGGAAAACGAGTCGAAAAGCGGGGGGCCGATAAAGGGGCGAAGCGTCAGCGGATCGTCAATGCGGATGCCGAATTTCGAGAGCGCGTACGTAGCGCAGTTCGTGATACCGCGCTCAGAGTCGATCAGCGTGCCGTCAAGGTCGAATAAAACGATATCGTACATGATGTGCTCCTTTTTTGTACCATAGGAAATTGCGCAAACCGGACCTCGCCGTTTTGCCGCGCCACGGGGTGCGGAAAGCTACGATAGGCGAGCTGGGGGAGGCGGGCGTTGCCCGCTTTTTTGTATCATAGGAAATTGCTCAGAATGGACCTCGCCGTTTTGCCGCGCTCGGTGGCGCGGAAAGCTACGATAGGCGAGCACAAGGAGGCGGGCACAGCCCGCTTTTTTGTGCCGTCTGTCGGACATTATGCTTCTTAATTATAGTATACAACAGAATATAAAGAAAATCAATCAAAATTTATACATATGTGATCGTATTTTTGGCTCCATCGTATAAAACGAGGTCCGTTGCGTTACGAATAGCGCATAGCAAGCGCGCACGTTGGACGCCCCCTGCCCCTGTACGATCACTGAATTATGATCAAACGCAAAACGAAACCGCCGACGCAAATTGAATATCGACAAATACGCCGCGTCGGCGCGATGCCCTTTCGGGTATGTGCCGACGCGGCGGTCGTTTTTTGAAAAGAGCACGCATCGAATCGGGGGCTTGGCACGTGCGCAGATCCTTCACTACGCTTGCGCTTCGTTCGAGGATGACAGCGCAGGGGATGTTTCTGTTTTTTTGAACCGGCGTCCCCGACGGTCCACGGGTGGTGCGACCAAATGCGGAGAGAATGCACCGAGGCGCGTCGCGGCGTTACAGTCGGATCTCGCTCGGAAACGCCTCCTGCCGCATGATGCCCCACATCTTGTCGATATAGGCAAGCGTATAGAAATTTTCATAGTAATGATAATAGAAGGCGCCCTTTGCCGTCATCTCCCATACGCCGTCCCGTTCCGTGGCGAAGCCGAGGAGCTTCATGAGGCGCATCTCCATGCCGTACATTTTTGACAGCTTCACGCCGAAAAACGCCTCGAAGTCTGCCTCCGACACTCTCGTGCTGTACGCCGTCCAGAAAAGATAATAGATCATACGCTGTCTCTCGGTGAAGCGGAGCGTCAGCGAGGTCGGGAGCTCGCCCGCGCGGATACGCGCGCAGTATTCCCTGACGGAGAAGGTGTTGATCTTGAACTGATGACGCAGGAGCGTGGTCGCGGAGCAGCCGAAGCCGAGGAAGTTGTCTCTGGTCATGGAGGAGTAACGGGCGCTTTTCTCGGTCGAGAAGGTCCAGATGGAGTCTCTCGTCATGCCCCGCGCCAGACAGTCGCGCGTGATCGCGTCGAGCAAAGCGCGCTTTTCCTTTTTCGGCATGGCGCGTACCTTGCTCCCCGTGAACGTAAAGTCGATAAAGGGATAGATCGCGACGTGATTCGCGCCGACCGCGATCGCCGTGTCGATGTCGCGGCGCAGGTCCTCGGCGGTCTGCTCGGGGAGCGCGAAGATAAAGTCCATCGAGACGGTCTCAAAGGGGACGGCGGCAAGCGCCTCGCGTAGCTTCGCCGCGTCGGCGCGGCTCCTGCCGAGGATGCGGCGGTATTTTTCGAGGAAGGACTGTATGCCGATGCTGATCTTCGTGACGCCCGCCGCCCTCAGCGTCTTTAGCGTAGGGACGGTCACGTTGTCGGGGTGGAGCTCCAGCCCGATCCCCTCGGTGATGACGAAATACTCCTTGACGGTATTTACGATCTCGCCGATCCTGTCGGCAACGAGCGCAGGCGTCCCGCCCCCGAAGTACAAGCTCGTGACCTCGCGCTTCCCTTTCGCCATGCCGCCGACCGTGCGGATCTCACATAAGAGTGCGTCGATATAATCGTTCGCCTTCTTTTCGTCGTAGATCTCCTTGCAATACGGGCAGAAATTACAGATACTCTTGCAAAACGGAATGTGGATATAGAGACCGAGCCCACGCTCGGTATCAAAGGTGAGCGTGCGGTCGTATTCGTTTTGAAACAGAAACGGCTTACGCGAGCGAGTCAGCCACGCGCGGGTGCAGTCGGTTAAAAAGCTCATGTCACACCTCAGATATATTTCAGATAGGTTCGGAACATCTCAAAAATGACCTTCAGATTGCCTCGGAAGATCTGCGTGTATTCCGCGACGAAGAAGTAGCCGCACTCCTCGCAGAGCCCGGGAACGTCGATGCATCTGCCGCAGGTGCTGATCTTGCCGTTCTCGATCACCACGCATTGGTGGCACGGCGTCGGGAAGCGCCCCTCGATCAGGTACGGGAAGACGCTCTTGAGATTGAAGACGGGCGCACCCTCCTTCATCATTTGGCTGATCGTCTCACAGCAGACGCGCTTCTCCTCGCGCGAGAGCGCAAGCTCTCTCGTGTCGGGATAGGGCGTGTGGAAATTGAAGGAGACCGCCCTGACGTTTTTCGTGTCACGCGCGGTCAGACAGACCTCGCGGATCGCGTCCTTGTTGATCTGATTGATCGCCATATAAAAGCAGATATTATCCGCCGTGGCTTGCTCTACGTTTTTTAAGATGGTGTCGTAGGTGTCTCCGCGCACGGCGTTGTGCCGTTCCCTGTCGCCGTCGAGACTTAAGAGGATCAGGTCCGCCTCAGGCAGGTCAATGGGGAACGTGCCGTTCGTGACGACGTTGACGATAAGGAAGCCCATGCGTTTTGCCTCGATCACGAGATCGCGCAGCGTCCTGTTCCCGTCTCTCCAGAGGAAGGTCTCGCCACCGCAGAAAAAGAGGATGCGGATGCCCATGCGGTAGAGCGTCTCCATCTCCGCGCGGATCTGTGCGTAAGGGTGGATGACGGCGGTGATGTTGTTGACGGAGCAGTGCTTGCATTTCAGGTTGCATTTGTCCGTGACGATGACCGTCCCGAGGATCGGCTCCTTCTTACGGAAGAGCACGGAGCGTATGCCGAAGCCGAGAAAATGAAAAAAGGATGATGCCTTCATGGTTGCCTCCTCTGCGTTTTGAATGCGCGTATCTTTGATATATCATCAGTATACCATGAAGCGGGAGCGAAAGACAAGAGTGTCGCGTGTTTTTTACAAAAACATTAAACTTTTTCGGTGCGGCTCGATGCGGATGCGGCTTGTACGGCATTCAGAGTGAGATTCAGTGAAAGAGACGCGGACAGACATCTTTTCGTGACGGCGGAATATATATGACAGCGCCGCCGCTTGCGGCAGAAGGAGTGCGTCATGTCATATTTTTTATCGCTTCTGATGTCAAATTTTCTCTATTTGTTTTTGAAGGTGTCGTATTCGCAGAGCTTCCCTCCCCCGCTTCCGCCCGCGAAAGAGGCGGAGTACTTTCGGCTGATGCGTGCGGGCGACAAAAAGGCACGTGAGAAGCTCATCGAGCACAATCTGCGTCTGGTCGCCCATATCGTCAAGAAGTATTACGCGTCGGGCGTCGATCAGGACGATCTGATCTCCATCGGCACGATCGGGCTGATCAAGGCGATCGATTCCTTTAACGCGGAAAACGGCGCCCGCTTCGCCACCTACGCCGCCAAATGCCTGCAGAATGAGATCCTCATGCACTTCCGCGCGCGGAAGAAGCTCAGCTACGAGGTGTCGATCAGCGAGCCGATCGATACGGATAAGGACGGAAATCCGCTGACGTACAGCGACGTCATCTGCGTGGACGATACCATCGCGGAGGATCTCGATCGCAAGTGCCGAAGCCGCCGCGCGGCGATGCTGGCACGTACGATCCTCGACGACCGCGAGCGGGAGATCGTCGTGATGCGCTACGGGCTGGACGGCGCCGCGCCGAAAACGCAGAGAGAGGTCGCCGATCAGCTCGGCATCTCCCGTTCCTACGTGTCGCGTATCGAGAAGGCGGCGCTGGAGAAGATCGGAAAAAATCTGGATCTCGGTATTCTTTGATTGGTATAAAGCGCCGCGCGGTCGCATACATTGAAACCAAAACAAAGAACAAACGAGGTGTTTTTTATGAACCGCGAATATGAAAATCAAAGCGTTCTTACAAAGACCTTTGAGGAGGTTTCTCACGACGAGGTCTCTGCGGAATATAATCTGCCCGACTATCTGCCCGACATCAACCGCCTGCTGAAGATCAGCGCGAGAGTGTGCGAGAGTCAGCACGACCTTGCGGGGGATACGGTGGCGTACGACGGCAAGGTGCGGTGCACGGTCCTCTACGCGACGGGCGACGGCAATCTGAAGAGCGCGGAATTTGAGCGCGACTTCTCCGGCAATACCGCCGTGGCGGGCACGTCGGGCGACTGCGAGATCCGCTTTATCGCGGAGGTCGAGTCGGTCTCCTGCCGATTGCAGAATCCGCGCAAGCTGACCGCACGGCTGAAGCTCGCTCTTGCGACCACCGTGCTCGCCGTGCGGCAGACCGCGCCCGTCGTGACGGGAAAGCTCTCCGCAGAGGATGAGGCGAGCATCGAGTCCCGCGAGCACGGTATTGCGGGCGTGGTCCGCATGACGGTCACGGAGCGGGATACGCCCGTAAGCGAGGATCTTGAGCTGGATGCGGGGCTGCCCTCGATCGAGGAGATTGTCGCCGTGGAGATGGAGCCGTGCATTCTCGACGTGAGAGCGGGTGACGGCAAGGTCGTTTACAAGGGCGAGATCCCGACGGCGATCTTATATCTTGCGGTCACGGACGACGACGCGCCCGCGGGGAGCGCACCGCAGTACGTGGCGTTCTCGGCCAAGATCCCGATCGCGGGTGAGATCGCGGCGCAGGGTGTCACGGAGCGCCACGTTCCGTTTGCCTCGGCGTCGGTCGGCGGGATCGAATTCCGCCCGCAGACGAACGCGTTCGGCGAGAACCGCACGGCGGAGATCGACTTCGTCTACGGCGTCGATGTTGAATTATATTCAAACGAAACGGCGGTGCTGACGGCGGATATGTATTCCACGGCGTACGAGAGCGTCTGCGAGATGTCTGCCATCTCCTGTGAGTCTGTCCTTGCGGCGAGGAGCTTTAATTTCACGACGGAGGGCGATACGGCGCTGGAGGACGGTGATTTCAAGACGGTGGTGATGGCGAGTGCGTCGGCATCGGTCGGCGAGACGGAGCGACAGGGCAATAAGCTTCGCTTCTCGGGCGAGGCAAACGTCTGCGTGATCCTCACCAACGGCGAGGGCGTATATCTTACGCGCAATTTCCCCGTTCCCTTGCGTGCGCAGACGGAGATCCCCGCGATCACGGGCGCGTTCTCCGTCGGAACGAGACCGACGGTGCTCTCCGTGACGGCGCGTCAGGACGGCAACGGCATCCATGTCAATCTGGAGACGCTGATCTCCTACGTGATCTTCGAGAAGCATACCGAGGCGGGCGTGGCAAAGCTCTCCGTTCTGAAGGAGAAGCCGATCTCCTGCGACAGAGACGCCTCTCTTACGCTCTGCTACCCCGTGGAGCAGGATACGCTCTGGGACGTGGCAAAACGGTATTCAACAACGGTTGCCGCGCTGATGGAGGCAAACGGCATCTCCGCCGAGAGCGTGCCCTCCGTGCTCGTGATCCCGCGCCCGCTATCCTGTGCGGCGAAGGGACGGCGCATTTTGTGACGTGGGGGCTTCTTTTCTTTGGCTTCAAAGAAAAGAAGCAAAAGAAAAAACGAACGCCCGGCGTTCGATCCGTTGTAAGGAGGCTTGGCCCGACGTGCCCCGCCTTGCGGTTGACGCGGCAGAGGTCGGTCGGCTCGGTCCCGATAAAATTGCATCGGATTTTGTGAGAGGTATTGAAAAAAACGGGACGGATATGATATAATAAAAGCACAGTATGATCATACTGTGCTTTTTGTGTATAAAAATAAATGAATATAGAAAGGAATCCCACTATGAACTTCACAAGAGTCAATGCGAGAACCGTTCTTGGCGGCGCGGAGAAGCGTCTGGCAGAGGTCTTCGGCGACAAGCTCGTCGGTGCGTATGCCGCCTCCTTTATCAGCGCGGACGAGACGAGCGTTCTCGGCGCGGCGGGTCTGCCCTTTGCCGCCCCCATTGCCGTGGCGGCACTCAATACGCCTGCGGTCTCCTGCTATCTCGAAGACCTCCCCTGCAAAAACCACCTGATCGTTTACGGTGAGACGCTTCGCCATTATACGGAAAACGGCGAGCTCGCTCTGCCCGATGACGTTGCGGCGGCGCTCCGTGCCATCTACACCTCCGTTTGCGAGAGCGCGGGCAAGCTGGACGAGAACGGCGACCACATCATCGACCTGAAGCTCGGCAAGCTCGGCACGCACTTCGACGCCAACCTCCTGATCGGTAACCGCATCGGATTTGATTCCCCTCTGCTCACCACGCCCAAGGGCGCGATCGACTCCCTCGGCAGAGGCTCCTTCCGCGGTACGGCGGCAAGACAGGTCACGGCGACCCGCTACACGCTCATCCCCGAGCAGAACGGCGAGCCCTGCAACAGACAGTTCTACGTCGTGGAGAACGGCGCGCAGATCTTCTACTCTGCGGACGTTTCGACGAATGTGAAGACGGCCGTCTGCCGTCATTCGAGCAACTATACGGAGATCACCTACGAGACCGAGTGCGGTCTGAGGATCAAGCGCACGCTCTTCATTCTCCCTCAGGAGGAGGGTATGCCCGAGGCGGTCGAGGCTCAGCACGTGGAGATCGAGAACCTGACGGGCGCCGACAGAAAGCTCAAGATCGTATTCACGGGCATGCTGGCGCTGGCAACCACGGAGTCCTTGATGAACGACACCATTTACGCAAGCGTCACGTGGGAGAGCAGCATCCTTCGCAAGGACGGCAAGGCGATCGCCGTCGCTCCCAGCCCCTATCCGCAGTATCTCAAGGTGCTCAAGCGCTTTGCGGTCGTTCTGGCTGACGGCGAGACGATGGATGAGTATACTGCCAATTACATGGACTTCGTCGGTAACGGCACGCTGGAGAAGCCGCAGAACGTAGCGCACCTCGCCTGCGCACCCGTAACGAAGATCGTTCCCTTCTACGCTGTCTCCAAGAAGCTCTCTCTTCCCGCAAACGGCAAGACCGTAGCAGACCACTTCGTCGGTATGGTCATCACCCGCGGCGGCAAGGACGACGTGCTGGATGAGCTCCTGAACAATCTCGTCGAGAAGTACAGAGATCCCGCCATGGCGGTCGGTGCTCTGCAGAAGGTCAAGGATTTCTCCGCGCGCTACGCAAGCTTTTTGAAGGTCAAGACCGACGATGCGCCGTTTGACGCGTACGTCAACAATAACCTCCCCTTCCAGGTATATTATCAGTCCTACGTTTCCCGTTCCTTCGCGTGGACGCAGAAGGCGTACCGCGAGATCGGCTTCCGTGAGATCCAGGATATGTTCGCTTCCCTCTACTACATCATCGGTATGGGCGAGAAGAAGCTCGCACGCGAGATGCTCAGCAACTGGATCTCCAACGTCCACGAGATGGGCTACGCCAACCATAACTTCTATCACGTCGGCAAGGAGCCGGGTATGTGCTCCGACGACGGCCTGTGGCTCATTCAGGCGATCTATCGCTACGTTTCCCTGACGGGCGATACGGCGTTTTTGGCAGAGGAATTCCCGATCGCGGGCTCGGAGAAGAAGCGCTCCGTGCTCGACACGATGCTCGCCGTCGTGACCTACAGCGGCAAGATCTCCGTCGGCGCACACGGTCTGCCTCTGCTCGACAAGGCGGACTGGAACGACTGCCTGAAGCTCGACGACGATTGGATCAACGGACCCGAGAAGGAGAAGCGCTACAAGGAGCAGCTTGAGGCAGACGGCACGCCCTACGGCACCCCCTTCAAGAGCGAGTACTCCGAGAGCGTCATGAACGCGTTCCTTCTGAAGATCGCGTACAGCCACCTCTCCGAAATGGCAGACCTGCTTGCCGACGCCGCGCTTGCGGATGAGATGCGCACGCTTGCCGATGCGCTTCACGGCAGAATCCAGAAGCACTGCTGGAAGGCAGACTACTTTGCGAGAGCGCTGGTCGGCGGTAAGCGCGAGGGCGGCTACACCTACCTCGGCGCGGGCGGCGACGGCCTCAGCACGGATGAGAATATCGACGGCTCCTATTTCTTGAACTCCTTCAGCTGGTCGATCCTTGCGGACGTGGCAACGGACGAGCAGATCCGCATCATGCTTGACGTCACCAAGAAATATCTGACTACGGATGCGGGCATCAAGCTCTGCACGCCCTGCGACCTCGGCAGACTCGCCAACGGCACGGCGTCGAGCTCCTACTTCCCCGGTGACCGTGAGAACGGCGGTATCTTCAAGCACGCGGCTATGATGGCGGCATCCGCATTCCTCAAGGCATCCAAGAAGGTTGCCGACGAGGCACTCGCCAAGGATCTTGCGGATATGGCGTTCTTTGCGATGGATACCGTATATCCCTACAAGACGATGGAGCACCCCTACTTCACCAAGGGCAACCCCCGCTTCTGCACGCAGTACAACAACAGCACCACGGGCGAGAACATCGGACCGATGCTCTCTGGTACGGCAAGCTGGCTGAACCTCACGCTCATGGAGATGCTCGGCATCGCTTACTGCGGCGATAAGATGACCTTCGCCCCGATCCTGCCCGAGGGCATGACGGAGCTTGCGTATACGCTCACGACGGGTGAGACGGTGGTCAACGTCAAGGTACATAAGGCAAGCGGCTTCGTCCGTGCATCTGAGACCTCGACCTACACCTTCGACGGCGTGCCGTTCGACAAAACGATCGCGCGCCCCGACGACGGCAAGACCCACGAGATCGTCATTACGCTCTGATAAACAGAACACTGTTCAAAAAAGAGAGATTCCGAAAGGAATCTCTCTTTTTTGAAATATTTTGTACGATATTCATTCCGGCTCAAGGGGGCGCCAATTCCTGCAGAATGCCTTTTGTCGGCATCGAACACAAAAGCGGGTGCGCACTGAAAAACCACATCTCCCATCAACGGGTCAAGCGCCGGGCGCTTGCCGTTTCTTTTGCTTCTTTTCTTGAGGGGTCAAGAAAAGAAGGTGTCTCCCCGTCACCAGATGTGATTGCCCTCGGAGAGGTCACAGCCCTCCCACATTTGGGGGTAGTAGCTGCGGAAATACTGGCGGGGCGCACTGTCAAACTCCATTTTGAGCACGGTGACGCCGAGGATCTTGTCGGGGGGATCGGCGGGCAGGTTTTTTAAGATGATGCGGTGACCGTCCACCTCGAAGTCGATCTCCTCGCCCGTGGCGAGATAGGTGATCCGCTTGGGGGCATCCGTATAGCCGCCGAAGATCAGCTTGCCGTTTTTCGGCCATACCCAGTTCCAGAGGTAGAAGCTCTTGCAGTCAAGGTCTGCGGAGACCGCGGTCAGCGTGTTGGCGCTGTAGACGGGACCCGTGCGGAATTTGCGTCCGTAGGTCGCCGCGCCGTTTACGGCAAGCCATTCACCGACCTTGGAAAGTGTCGCGTCGGTGTATTTGTCGATGGAGCCGTCGGGCATCGGACCTACGTTGAGGAGCAGATTGCCGCCCTTGCAGGTGCACATATGCAGATCGCGGACGATCTCCTTGGGGCGCATCATAAAGGGGTGGGATTGCTCTTCATCGACGTAGCCCCACGCAAGTCTGGTGAGCGTCTTGCAGGTCTCCCAGTCACGATCCTCTGCGGCGATCCTCTCCTCGGGCGTGCCGAAGTCCTCGGGGATCGCGGAGCGCGTGTTGATGATGATATCGGGCTGGAGCTTGCGCAGACGGTAGTTTCTATTGACGGAATCCCAGCTCTCGCCATTCTCCATCGGGCAGGAGACGTCATACCAGAGAATGTCGATCTTGCCGTAGTTGGTGAGAAGCTCGGTGTTGAGATCCTCGATATATTTGGTGAAGCGGGCACGCGCCTCGGGATCGTTGGCACAGCGCCATGAATCGGGGTGATGCCAATCCATGAGAGAGGAATAGAAGCCGATCTTCAGACCATACTCGCGACAGGCGTCCACAAACTCACGCACCAGATCACGGCCGCAATAATTGTAGGAATTATACGGATTGACCTTGGAATTCCAGAGAGAGAAGCCCTCGTGGTGACGCGTGGTAAATACCGCGTATTTTGCACCCATTCTCTTGGCGAGCGCGCACCACTCGCGTGCGCAGTCCTCCTTCGGCGCAAAGTGCTTGGCGAGCTCCTCGTATTCGGCGACGGTGTAGTTCTCGTTTGCCTGCGACCATTCGCCCGTGCCGAGCGCGGAGTACAGACCGTAGTGGATGAACATACCGAAGCGCGCCTCGCGGAACCACGCCATGCGGCGGTCGCGCGTTTTTGCGGTCTCTGCTTCATACTCTCTTCTGCTGATGTAATTCATGATAGAAGTTCCTTTCTGTCATCGGGGCGCTATGCCCTTTGTTTTACGGATCGTCACGCGTGTGAGAAGCCGTCTGCTTCCCACATTCCGCTTTCATTCATGTAGCGGTAATATTCGTCAAAGCTGTAGGGGGCGCTGCCGAGAACGTAATGGTTCTTGCCCGATACGCCGCGTGCCTCCCATTCCATGACGTAAAAATGAAGTCTGCCGTCCTTGGGCACGGCGATCTTGTCAAGCTCGGTCGCGGCGTTTGCGCCAAGGAGCGCTTCTCCCTCTATGAGAAAATCACCGTTTGCCAGGTCGGTCACACGGTAACGGAGGGGGACGTCCACTCTGTGCTCGTTTGCGCCGACGAGCGTGAGGACGCCGTCCTCGGGCTCACGGAGCATAAGACAAACGGGTGCGCTTGCGCGCTTGATGACGTGGTAGGCAAGCTTCCTTGCGTAGTAGTAATCCACCACCGCGTCGGAGAACTGCGGCCAGCCGTCGATGAGATTCCACCAGATGATGCCCGTGCGCTTCCATTTCGCACTGCGGAAGCGCTCGATGAAAAACTTCATTGCCTCCGCCTGTGACGCCTGACTTGCCATGGCGAAGCGCTCAAGAGTCTCGGGCTCCTCGCCGAAGAGCACCTTGATCTGATTTGCCATCAGCGCCGTGCGGAAGGCATAGGGCGCATCCTCGCCAAGCTCCATACAGGTCGCGTGGACCTGCCACTCGTCGTTATTCTGCCACGGCCAACGCCACTCGGGAGAGATGAAGCGGTCGATCGAGGTGGGCGCGGGGCATCCGTGGTAGCCCGTCTCGCTGGCGAAGCTCGCGGTCGCCTTCGTGTAGAAATCACTCTTGAAATAATCGCGCGGTCCCCAGAGATGCTGCTCGGGTGTGTTCTCTAAGTTTCCGCTTTGGTACGCCGTTTCGTCCACGTAGGGAGAGGAGGGAATGTAGACGCGCGTGGGATCGTGCCGCGAAAGGACGAGCGGAAGCACCCTGCGGGTCAGAAGATTGCGGTTGGGGTCAACGTCCGCGCGCCGCCACGCCGTCGCAACGTCGCACTCGTTGTCACCCGCCCATGCGGCAATACACGGATGCTGACGGTACTTTTTGACGACGGCGGTTGCCTCCGTCTCCAGCGCCTGCGCCATGTGCGGCGTCAGCGGATAGGTCGCGCATCCCATGGCGAAATCCTGCCATACGGCAATACCGTGCTCGTCGCAGAAATCAAACATGGACTCATCCTCGTATACGTTGCCGCCCCAGAAGCGGACCATGTTGCAGCCCGCATCGTCGAGCAGTGCGAGCGCCCTCGGCAGACGCTCTCGGTCTCTTGCGTGCAGGGCATCCATCGGGACCCAATTCGTGCCGCGCACGAAAAGCGGCTCGCCGTTGATATAGAAGCAAAATTCACCGTGCTCGTCCGCGACGCTCGTGCGCTTGAGCGTAAAGCGGCAGATGCCCGTGCGGAAGTGAACGCGGTCAAGAAGCGTCCCTCTGTGAAGGAGCTCGGCGGTCACGCGGTAGAGCGGCTGATCGCCCATGTCGCGCGTCCACCAGAGATGCGGATCCTTTACGACGATCTGTTGCGTCCCCGACGGGTTCCAGAGACGGATCGTCTGCTCGAAGCGGCTCTCCCCGTGCGTGCCGACGAGGCGGAGCTCATACTCGTGCGCGAGGTCTCCCGTGATCGCCGCTGAATAGTGTAAGAGAAGATACGCGGCACCCGGTCGGAGTCGGACGGTCTGCAAATACAGCTCGGAGAGGTATTCCGTGCGTCTCCGTCTCAGACGGACGGAGCGCCAGATGCCGCCCGACAGGATGCGAGGCATGATGTCCCAGCCGAACATATGCGCCGCCTTGCGCACGGCGAGGCTCTCGGCGTTGTACGCGAGATGCGTGACGACGCCCGCCTCGATAGGATGCTGTCTCGACGCCAAAAAGATCGGCTTGATATGGACGACCAGCTCGTTCTCGCCGCATAGTATCCCCGCGTCAAGGGTGTGGGCGATCAGCATATTGTCGGTAGAACCGATCAGAATACCGTTCAAATAGACATCAGCATAGGTATCCACACCGTCAAAGATTAGGTCGTATGCGTGCTCGTCCTTGCAAGTGAAGCGACGCGTATACCAGAGGTGCATATTTTCTCTTTCCTGCGCCAGCAGGGGATTCATGCCGTAAAATACGTCCCCGATCACGCCTGCGCGCATCAGATCGAGCTCAAAGCTGCCGGGGACCGTTGCGGGCACGCAGGGAAGCTTGCTTTGGTCGAGCGCCGTCTGCGTGTTATATTCCGCGTTTTCGGGCAGGTCGCGGTGCGCCGCATAGTAGAGCGTCCACGAGCCGTCCAGGGACAGGAAGGTATCGAATTCAGAAGTCATCGCGGTTTCTCCTCCTTATATCGGATGTGGAAAGTATAGCACGATTCGTTTTGAATTACAAGAGGCATATGAGATTTTTTATACCATAGGATATTGATCAAAATCGGTCTCGCCGTTATGCCGTCCTTGTCTGCACGGAAAGTTAAGATAGGCGAGCATAAGGATGCGGGCACGGCCCGCTTTTGCAAGTCTCAGATTAACCATATCTTAAAGAATTTTTGCTTGCAACCTTTTCCCCCGCATGATACAATAGATGGTACGCAATCTTATAGATAAAAAGGAGGAAATCGTGATGGAACGGATTTTATGGATCTGCGACCTGCTACTTGCGGTGATCGGTTTTTTGTATATCAGCCGCACGGTGTATCTGGTCGTCGGTTTGTTTACCACGAAAAAATATGCGCCCGCAAGGCGACAACACCGATACGCGATCGTGATCGCGGCAAGAAACGAGGAGAAGGTGATCGGCCACCTTCTGGACAGTATTGCGGCGCAGGACTATCCCGCGGAGCTCATTACGACCTTCGTTGTGGCAGATAATTGCTTGGATGGGACAGCGCAGTGCGCAAGAGAGCACGGCGCGATCTGCTACGAGCGCCGCGACCCGACGCGCAGGACCAAGGGCTATGCGCTGGAGTTTTTGTTTGACTGCATCCGTCGGGATTACGGGATCGAGCGCTTTGAGGGCTATTTCGTTTTTGATGCGGACAACCTCTTGCGATACGATTTCGTGAGCCGTATGAATGATGCGTTTGATAGCGGCGCACCGATCGTGACCTCCTATCGCAATACGAAAAACTTTGATAGCGGATGGCTTTGTGCGGGCTATGCGCTCCATTGGCTTCGCACCTCCCGCCTGGAGAGCTGTGCCAGATCCGCCTTCGGTGTTTCCACCCGTTTGCAGGGGACCGGTTACCTTTTTGCCTCCGAGCTGGTTCGTAACGGGTGGCACTATACCTCGCTGACGGAGGACAGGGAGTTCTCCTCGGACGCTGTGGTTCGCGGGTATCCGATCCTCTATCAGCACGAGGCGCAGTTTTACGACGAGCAACCGACCTCCTTGCGTATCGCGCTCCGTCAGCGCATCCGTTGGGCAAAGGGAAACCTCTGGGCGTTCACGCATTTCAACCGCGGCCTGTGGCGCCGAATGCTCTCCGTGCGCTCATGGAAGGAGAAGTACGTCAGCTACGATATGATGATGACGAATTTTCCCGTGAGCCTTTTTACCGTGTTTCTAAAGTTTTGCAAGGCGGCGGTGACGGTCGCGCTCTTTATCGCGGCGGCAAAATACGACGCGATATCGTACGCGACGTTTGGGACGGCACTTTTTCAGATCCTCATTTTCGAGCATCTGGGGACGATCCCGATGGCGTGGCTCGTGTTTTTTACGGAGCGCAAGCGGACGCCTCCGATGCGTTGGTACAAAAAGCTATGGTATTCGCTGATGTTTCCGATCTTCGGCATGATCGGCGATCTCGCCACGTGGATCGCCGCCTTTCGCAGGGTCACGTGGGAGCCGATCCCGCATCACGCCTCGATCGCGATCCACGAGATCGAGCACCATATCCCGCATGGGCAATGTCGTCAAGGCAAGCGTTAACGACGTTGCCCCGCACGGGGCGATGCAAATCCTCCGCGCCCAAAACCGCGGCAAAACGGCGAGGTCCGGTTTGCGCAATTTCCTATGGTATAAATAAAAAGAAAGGCTCCCTTGTGCAAAGGGAGCCGGCGCGATAGCGCCTGAGGGATTGTTTGTCTGAAAGATTTATGTTATTTACAACCCCTCCGCCGCGTTCCGCGGCACCTCCCCTTACACAGGGGAGGCTTTTTTTGTATCATAGGAAATTGCACAAAACAGACCTCGCCGTTTTGACGTACTTCGTTTTGATATGACAAGGCGATAGGCGAGCACATGGATGCGGGCACAGCCCGCTTTTTTGCAATTTTCGTAGTAAGACAGCCCCTTTTTGAATAACGGCGCTCGGATGCGGACACAATAGAAGCATCGAACGCTACATATCTGAGCGGAATTCAAATTCTTGGAGGATACCATGAAATATTTTGTGATCGCGACTTCTTTGATTCTTGCCCTTTGTCTTTTTTGCGGCTTTATGCCCTCGGATGAGGATATGGCGGTGTACGACAGCACCGTTCGTCTCCACGTACTCGCAAACTCCGACGACACGCACGACCAGAGCGTGAAGCTTCTCGTCCGCGACGCGGTGCTGGACGAGATCCGCGCGCTGACGGAGGACGCGCAGAGCGCGGAGGAGGCGTCTGTGATGCTTACCGAGGGGCTCTCGCATATCCGTGAGATCTGCGAGCAGACGCTTGCGGATATGGGGGAGGAGATCCCCGTATCGGTCTACTTTTCCGAGGAGAAATATCCGACGCGAAGCTACGGCACCGTCCGCCTGCCTGCGGGACGCTATCGCTCTCTGCGCATCGAGCTCGGCGAGGCGGCGGGCAGAAACTGGTGGTGTGTGCTGTACCCCGCGCTTTGCACGGACGTGGCAAAGACGGAGGCGTCGTTTATTCGTACGGGCTTTACCTCCGATCAGGTCCACGTGCTGACGGGCGGCGACAGCCCCAAATACAAGATCCGCTTCAGGATTCTTGAGTTTTTCGGAGAAAATTTCTCCTGATGTACTCGATCAGATAGCCCTCGCGCACACCCGCGTTGCTGATGACAAATTTCTTTGTGCCGAGCGTCTCGGCGATCGTCTGGTAGGCAACGAGGCCCGCGATGATGGAGAGCACGCGGTCAGGCACGCATTCTCTCAGCCACCTCCCGCCCTCGCGCATATCCGAGAAGGCTCTTTGGCATACCGCATCCAGCCCCTCTGCCGTGAAGGTATAGCCGTCGTAGAGACCGCCGTCGCCCGTGAGCGTATGGTTGAGCTTTGCCGCCGCACGCGCCGTACCTCCGATCAGAAAGGCGGTGTCACTGCTCCCACGGAAGGCGGGGTATGCGGATAGCTGCTCCCGAACGTAGGAGCGGATCGCGCCCATTTCCCCATCGGTGGGAAATGGGTCCTTTTTTGTGCAGGCGGTGAAGCGCTTGGTGAGCATCACGCACCCGATGGGCAGGCTCGCCGTCTCGCGGATGCTGTCCTTGTCAAAGCAGACGAATTCTGTGCTGCCGCCGCCCATGTCGATCAGGAGACCGCGCGGTGTCTCGGGGAAGCGGTAGCGGATCGCGGCATGATCGAAGGCGGCCTCCGCCTCGCCGCTGATGATCTCGATGTCGATGCCGAGTCCCGACCGTATGCTCTTGACCACGCGGTCACTGTTGGAGAGCCCGCGGAGCGATGCGGTGGCAAAGGCAGAGAAGAGGTCGCAGGGGATGCTGTTCGCCCTTGCGAGGAATTCACGCAGGACGGCAAAGAGCTTGCCGAAGCCGTCGCCCGTAAGCGCACCGTCCTTCGCGTAGGCGGCAAGCCCGAGTAGGCTTCTGACGGAGAGCACGGTCGAGAATTCCCCCGTCTCCGTATCAATATCATAAATATTCATTCGGACGCTGTTCGCACCGATATCCACGATGGCGTATTTGAAAATCTTTTCATTCAGTTGAAACATAAAGTACGCCTCCTTTTGTTCACGTCATACGATACCATTATACACGCAAATGCCCCGCCTTGCAAGAGGAAATGTGATTTCTACTCTTCTTTTCTTTGGTTTCAAAGAAAAGAAGCAAAAGAAAAAACGAACGCGACGGCGTTCGATCCGTAGAATGGGATTGGATTTTTTCGGTATGCACCTGCTTTCGCGGTCAATGCTGCCCAAAGACATTCGGTAGGGGGCGGCGCCCTCGACGCCCTGCTTCTTTTCTTTGGTTTCAAAGAAAAGAAGCAAAAGAAAAAACGAACGCGACGGCGTTCGATCCGTAGAACGGGATTGGATTTTTTCGGTACGCACCTGCTTTGGCGGTCAATGCGATCCACAGAC
Organism: Clostridia bacterium; assembly: GCA_017456965.1. Classification (GTDB taxonomy): domain Bacteria; phylum Bacillota; class Clostridia; order Oscillospirales; family CAG-272; genus QALR01. The sequence continues at coordinate 7,126 of JAFTIJ010000172.1, read as the reverse complement.
GTTCGGCAGGAGTCGGCGGACGCCCCGTTATCTCAAGCACCGCCGTCCCCGACGATTCAAAAAAGTGGAAACCTCCCCTGCGCTGTCATCCTCGAACGAAACGCAGTGGAGTGAAGGATCTGCGCAAAGACGGAGTCCATGACCTGATGCGCATTCTTTTCAAAAAATGACAAAAATCAGATTTGTAATTCCCGCCGTGCGTGGCTTGCGGTGTATTCTTGACAAGGGTGGGCTTTTTGTGATAAAATAATATTATCAAGGCAATCGGGAGGGCGGCGCTCTCGGACCGATTGCTTAACGATATTCAAATGAACGAAATTCAGTTGCAATATACGGAGGAGAATATGAGAGTTTATCATTCGCTGACGGAGTTGATCGGCAGAACGCCGCTTCTGGCTCTGGAGAATTACAGTAGACAGGCGTCGCTTGCGACACCGATCCTTGCGAAGCTGGAGAGCTTCAATCCTGCGGGCTCGGCAAAGGACCGCGTAGCGCTTTCGATGATCGAGGAGGCAGAGAAAAGCGGTCGCCTGACGGCGGGCGCGACGATGATCGAGCCGACCTCGGGCAATACGGGCATCGGACTTGCGGCGATCGCCGCCGCACGCGGCTACCGTCTGATCATCACGATGCCCGAGACCATGTCGGCAGAGCGTCAGATGCTGATGCGTGCCTACGGTGCGGAGCTGATCTTAACCGAGGGGGCAAAGGGCATGAGCGGTGCGATCGCCAAGGCGGAGGAGATGCAAAGAGAGATCCCGAACTCGTTTATCGTCGGTCAGTTCACCAATCCCGCCAATCCCGAGGCACACAGACGGACGACGGGCCCCGAGATCTTTGAGGATACCGACGGCAAGGTCGATATCTTCGTTGCGGGTGTCGGTACGGGCGGCACGATTACAGGCGTGGGCGAGTATCTGAAGGCGAAAAACCCCAACGTAAGGATCATTGCCGTAGAGCCCGAGATGTCCCCCGTGCTCTCGGGCGGCGAGGCGGGTGCGCATCCCTTACAGGGCATTGGTGCGGGCTTCGTCCCCTCGATCCTGAATACCGATATCTACGACGAGGTGATCACCGTCAGCGGCAAGGATGCCTATGAGACGGGCAGGCGGCTTGTCAGCACGGAGGGCGTGCTTGCGGGCATCTCCTCGGGTGCGGCGCTCTTTGCGGCGACCAAGGTTGCATCCCGTCCCGAGAACGCGGGCAAGACCGTAGTCGTTCTGCTCCCCGACACGGGTGAGCGCTATCTGTCAACGCCGATGTTCAGCGGCTGATTCGGAGTTGTACGATATTCAGCCACAATCTGAAAACGACAGGATTGTACGGTATTCAGCGTTATTCCTCGCCTGCCTTGAAGTTGTAGACGGGGATGAGCCGCTCCGTGATCTCGGCAGTCTCGCCGAGCTTGGACAGAATATCGTTCATCGGCTTATACGCCATCGGGCTCTCGTCCAGCGTCTCGCGGGAGATGCAGGTCGAGAAAATGCCCTTCATTTCCTTTTTATATTGGGAGAGTGTAAACGAGCTCTTTGCCTCTGCGCGGCTCATCAGCCGTCCCGCGCCGTGCGGTGCGGAGTAGTTCCACTCGGCGTTGCCGAGCCCCCGACCGATCAGACAGCCGTCGCGCATATTCATGGGGATGATGAGAGCCTCTCCCGCACGGGCGGAGATCGCCCCCTTGCGTAAGATCATCGCCTCGGTATCCACGTAGTTGTGGATACACTCGATGCGCGCGAGCTCGTCGAGCTTCATTGCGCGCAAGATCTCGTCTGCGATGGCACTTCGGTTCAGCGCGGCGTATCGCTGTGTGATCTCCAGATCGTGCAGATATGCCCGCATGGTCTCACCCGTCGCATAGGCGAGCTCATAAGGCGTGCCGTCCGTCAGCTCGCGGAACGCCGCCTCCTGATAGTGGGTGGCAACCTCCGCGCCGAGCCGTCTGCTCCCACTGTGGATCACAAGATAATAGCCGCCGTCCTGTGCGCGGTCAAGCTCGATAAAGTGATTGCCGCCGCCGAGCGTGCCGAGCGCGAGATACGCCTTGTCCTTTTGCACATGACGGTGACAAAGGAGCTCGTCGAGCGAGAGCTCCTCGGCAAAGCGATGCGCCCTGACGCGTGCGGCTCTGCCCGCGGGAACCCTCTCACGGATCACCTTGTCGAGTCGGTTAAGGTCGATCCGCTTGCCGTCCACGCGAACGGCGGTGATGCCGCAACCGATATCCACACCGACGAGGGCGGGGGCGACCCGATCCGTGAGGGTCATCGTCGTGCCGATCACGCTCCCCTTGCCCGCATGGACGTCAGGCATGACGCGGATACGGCTCCCCGCGGAGAACGGCGCACCGCAGAGCGCGCGCAAAAGTCCCTCGGTGCCGCTGTCGATCTCGTCGGCAAAGACGAGTGCTTCGTTATAGGTATTCTGAATTGATATCATGATCGTATCCTTTAATATATAATATATGGTATGCTTTTGTTGATTGACGTATGAAAAAACCACCGTATACTCGTGTCGGCAGGGAAGTGCCGACACACCACCGTGTCTATTGTATCATACCGTCACGCCTTTTTCAACCCTCGGAGAATGAATATAGGAAGGGAGGACGCGATGTCCGCATATAACGAGCTCATCAAAAATTTTGAGAAGATCCGATCGTATATGAGAGATTTCTACGTATACGGCTTCAAGACGCGCGAGGACTACGACAGAAAGAGCCTGCGCTCCTACGACAACGAGCGTCGCCGCGTGGAGAGCTGGCTCGGGGAATATATGCGCTTCTCGCATACGGCGCAGGGCAAGACGGTCTTTCTCTCCATCGACACCCGACGCATCCGACACAATCCGCTCTATCGCGCGTGGAAGGCGTGCAGCTTTACCGACGGCGATATTGCGCTCCATTTTATTTTGTTTGATATCCTTGACGCGCCCGACACGGCGCTCTCCTTTACCGAGCTGATCGACGAGATCGACGCCTACGGACTGACGAGAACCTTTGACGAGTCCACGGTGAGAAAAAAGCTCAAGGAGTACGTCGCACAGGGGCTGATCGTCCGCAAGACGCGCGGCAGGACGCCGATCTACCATAGGGCAGAGGACCCCGTGCTGCCGCCGCTTGACGATGCGCTCCACTTCTTCTCGGAGATCGCACCCTGCGGTGTGGTCGGCTCGTTTTTATTGGATAAGGGGCAGACGCGGGAGAGCCCGTTTTCCTTCAAGCATCATTATCTGACCGACGCGCCGGACAGCGACGTGCTGGCAGAGATGTTTTCCGCGATGCGGGAGAAGCGCTCCGTGCGCTTTGTCTTGCAGAACCGACACGGCAGGACGCGTGCGTTGCACGCTGTCCCGCTTTGCATTTTTATCAGCGTACAAAACGGCAGACAGCATCTGCTTGCCTATCGGTACGACGTCGGGGAGATCTATCCGTTTCGCGTGGATCATATCTCCGATGTGACGGCAGATCTGCCCGAGCCGCAGTTTGACCGTTACCGCGAGCTGCTGGATGCTCACCGCGGACGGATGTGGGGCGTCAACCTTCGCCGCCACGCGGGGCGAAGCGGAGAAGTTGAGCACGTCGAGTTTGTCGTCCGCGCGTCGCCCGACGAGCGGCACATCGTAGCGCGGCTCTTGCGTGAGCGGCGCGTCGGGACGGTGGAGGCACTCGGCGAGGGGCGGTACCGCTTCTCGGCAGACGTCTACGACTCCATGGAGCTCGTCCCGTGGATGCGAACCTTTATTTGCCGCATTGAGCGCTTTTCGTTTTCCAATCGGGCAGTAGAGCGGCGCTTTGCCGACGATCTGGAGACGATGTATCGGATGTATGACGTCGGAGAGGAGGATGCAGATGATCTTCAGTGAGCTTTACAGTGCCTATTATAACGCGGTGGCGGCGATCGTCGCGGAGATCCTCGACGGCAAGCCCGATGCGATAACGCTGACAGAGCTGGTGCATAAGCACGCCTTTCACGAGAGTGCTCCCGCGATCCTCTCAGCGATCCGCGAGGGACGGTGGCAGATCCTGACACCGGATCTGGATACGCCGCTTCTGTCCCCGCCGACGATGCCCTTGACGACGCTGCAGCGTCGGTGGCTGAGGTCGATTTTTGACGATCCGCGTATCCGCCTGTTCGGGCTTGATCCCGCGCTCCTTGCGGACGTGGAGCCCCTCTTCACGGCACAGGACTATTACATATACGACCGCTATGGCGACGGTGATCCGTATACGGACGAGACCTATATCGCCAATTTCCGAACGGTCCTCTCTGCGATCCACGGCGGCGCGCCCCTACGTGTGGTGATGCGGGATGCAAGAGGCGTTGTGTTCCGCTTCGTTTGCGTTCCCGTACGCATGGAGTACTCTGCCAAGGACGATAAATTCCGCGTGATCGTAAGGGGTGTGAAGCGCATCCGCACGGTCAATCTCGCAAGAGTTATCTCTGTCGAGCGATGTGACGGCGTGACGGTGGCGGGCGGGGAGACGGAGGCGCCCTGCGACGAGGTCACGCTGGCGCTTACGGACGAGCGAGAGACGCTCACGCGCTGTATGCTTCATTTCGCGCATTTTGAGAAGCGCGCGGAGCATTTGGGTGAGAACCGCTACCGCGTGACGCTCCGCTATGAAAAAAACGACGAGACGGAGCTGATCATCCGCATTCTCTCCTTCGGTCCGACGCTGTGCGTCGTTTCCCCCGACGGGTTTCGGGAGAAGATACGGCAGAGGCTACGACTGCAGAGACACCTTGACGTGAGAAAATGATTGACACCCTCCCGAATCTGTGTTATACTGAACAAAAAAGGATTCGGGAGGGATTTTTTGATATGAAGCTGATCTCATGGAACGTGAACGGCTTCCGCGCTTGCTTAGAGAAGGGCTTTGCGGACTTCTTCCACGCGCAGGACGCGGATTTTTTCTGCATACAGGAGACGAAGATGCAGCCGGGGCAGGCGTCCCTGGATGCGCCGGGCTACCATCAGTATTGGTACAGCGCACAGAAGAAGGGATACTCGGGCACGGCGGTGTTTGCCAAAAAGGAGCCGCTCTCCGTGCAGTACGGCATCGGCATTCCCGAGCACGATACCGAGGGCAGAGCGATCACGCTGGAGTATGAGGACTTTTATCTTCTGAACGTCTACACGCCGAACGCGCAGAGGGAGCTTGCCAGACTCGACTATCGCATGACGTGGGAGGATGCACTCCGCGCCTATATCAAGGGGCTGGACGAAAAGAAGCCCGTGATCTACTGCGGAGACCTGAACGTCGCCCATGAGGAGATCGACCTCAAGAACCCCAAGACCAATCATAAGAGCGCGGGCTTCTCCGACGAGGAGCGAGGCAAGTTCACAGAGCTTTTGCAGAGTGGCTTTACGGACAGCTTCCGCGCACTCTATCCCGATCGCGTGGCGTACTCGTGGTGGAGCTATATGATGAAGGCAAGAGAGAAGAACGTCGGGTGGCGCATTGACTACTTCGTGGTATCCGACCGTATTTTTGATCGGGTAAAGGATAGCGAGATCATGACCGAGATCATGGGAAGCGACCATTGCCCCGTAGCGCTCACGATCGAGCTGTAAAGGAGAACGGTATGAATTTTACAGAAATTGCGAAGGCGCGTCAATCGTGCCGAAAATACGACGCCAAAAGGGAAGTGGAGCGTGAGAAGCTGACGGCGATCTTGGAGGCGGCGCGTCTCGCACCCTCCGCCTGCAACGGTCAGCCCTATCACTTCACGGTATGCAGAGGGGAGAAGGCAAAGGCGGTCGCGCAAGCGGTCATGGGCATGGGCATGAATAAATTTGCCGCCGACGCCCCTGTGATGATCGTCATCTCCGAGCGCCCGTACGTCAAGACGGCGGCGCTTGGCGCTAAGGTAAAGCACAACGATTACCGCTCCATTGATATCGGTATCACGGCGGCGTACCTGACCGCGGAGGCAACCGCGCAGGGGCTGGATACCTGTATTCTCGGCTGGCTGGATGACGACAAGATCCGCGCACTGTGCGGTCTCGATCAGCCCGTGCGTCTTGTGATCACACTCGGCTACGCGGCAGAGGGCGATCCGCTGAGAACGAAAAAGAGAAAGGACCTCGACGAGCTCGTGACGGAGCTGTCCTGATCCAACCTTGACACATCGCGGGCAGTGCCCGCCTCCGTGTGCTCGCCTATCGTAGCTTTTCGCGTAGACAAGCACGGCAAAACGGCGAGGTCTGTTTTGCGCAATTTCCTATAGTGTAAAAAAGCGGGCAGTGCCCGCATCCCCCAGCTCGCCTATCGCAGCTTTCCGTGCAGACAAGCACGGCAAAACGGCGAGATTGATTTCAAGCAATTTCCTATGGTATAAAGATAACGAGAGCAGCGCTCACACCCGCTATCATTACGGGGTGAGCGCTGCTCTTGTCGGTTATTTTTTTGGTTTGTTGCCCGTCTGTTATCCGGCGGGCGTTGCCCGCTTATTGCTCAAGCATCGCGAGGATCTGCGCCTTGGGGCGCGCACCTGCGGACTGGGCGACGATCGAGCCCTTTTTCAGAACGACGAGCGTGGGGATGCTGAAAACGCCGAATGCCTCAGCGAGCTCAGGCTCATCGTCTACGTTGATCTTGGCGATCACGTACTGCGGATATTCGTTTGCGATCTCCTCCACGATGGGGCCGACCATACGGCACGGACCGCACCAATCTGCGTAGAAATCAAGGAGGACGGGCTTATCGCTTGCCTTGAGGGCTTCAAAATTATTTTTATTGACGTGAAGTACGGACATAGTAAATCTCCTTTCTGAGAAGTATTTTTGATATTTTTTAGGTTGGAAGTGCTTCAGTAAACCGTTTATCCCAACGAATCGGGAGCATGGCGAGAGGAAACGCCCGTCAGGCTCCCTCCGAGGGAAATGCTGAGTTATTACATACCCGTAGGGGCGAACTGTGTTCGTCCGTCAAAAAGCCGCGTGAATTCAAGCTTTTCGGGCGAACGCAGTTCGCTCCTACGATGGGAATTTGATTGAATCATCGGTTCCACGGGAGGCTCCCACTTCGGGGGAGCTGTCAGCGTGAGCTGACTGAGAGGGTATACACCGGTGGGAATCCGCCCTCTCCGTCACGCTTGCGCGTGCCACCTCTCCCGGAGTGAGAGGC
>JAFTIJ010000171.1 GCA_017456965.1 Clostridia bacterium | reverse complement strand
GTTGGCACACGGTTGTTTTGCCCACTCCCATCGTGCCGCCAATCATGAATAATGTTTTCATCATTCACACCCTCGTCAAATTCAAGTTTATTGATTAATTGTATTATACCATAAAAACGGCAAAAAGCAAATAGGACGGCTCAATTCTTTACAAATTGAACCGCCCTTTTTCCGTAGGGGCGAACTGCGTTCGCCCCTACGGAAAGCGAAAAACAGCACCCACAAAAGTGAGTGCTGTGATTTTCGAATTGTAATCCGAAGAAATAAGAACTTATCTCTTGGAGAACTGCGGTGCACGGCGAGCTGCCTTGAGACCGTACTTCTTTCTTTCCTTCATTCTGGGGTCACGAGTGAGGAGACCTGCTCTCTTGAGGAGAGGCTTGTAGGTTTCGTCAGCCTGAAGGAGAGCCTTTGCAACGCCGTGACGGATCGCGCCGGCCTGACCGGAGATACCGCCGCCTGCTGCGGTGCAAACGATGTCAAACTTGCCTTCGGTGCCGGTAACGGCGAAGGGCTGGTTTACGATGAGCTTGAGGGTTTCGAGACCGAAGTAGTCGTCGATGTCTCTCTTGTTGATGGTGATTACGCCGGTGCCGGGGTAAATGCGTACGCGGGCAACGGATTTCTTTCTTCTACCGGTACCGTAGAAGTAGGGTTTTGCACTGGTATACATAATTCGCTAAGCCTTCCTTTCTCAGTCTACAGTGTAGGGTACGGGCTGCTGAGCCTGATGATTGTGTTCAGCACCTGCGAATACCTTCAGACGGTTGATGCTCTTGTCGCCGATCTTGTTGTGGGGGAGCATACCCTTAACTGCGAGCTGCATAGCGAGCTCGGGCTTGGTAGCCATAAGGGTCTTGTACTGTACTTCCTTCAGACCGCCGATGTAGCCGGAGTGACGGCGATAGTACTTCTGCTCAAGCTTCTTACCGGTGAGAACAGCCTTGCTTGCGTTGATGATGATAACGAATTCACCGCAGTCAACGTGGGGGGTGAATTCAGGACGATGCTTGCCTCTGAGAATGTTAGCAGCGGTAACAGCAGTCTTACCGAGGGGCTTGTTAGCAGCGTCGATAACGTACCACTTACGTTCCAGAGTCTCTTTTTTTGCCATAAAAGTAGACATGATAAACTTTCCTCCAAAAATAGATGTTCAAGGGCGTGGTGCCCTTTCTTTACATAACGACGAGATTATAACACATTCTTTCACGCTTGTCAACACCTTTTGAACAAAAAAAATAAAAAATTTTAATTTACAATTTCAAAGGTCTCGTTTTCTCCCGTTTTCTCCCGTTTTCTCTTAAAATTGAATCTTTGAAAAATGCATTTACACCTTGCTTTTATGCAAAAACTATTGTATAATATCTTTGAATGAACGGTTTTCGGGGAGGAGGAGAAATCATGTTCCGTAAGCTATTTGATATCGAATCAAAATTTGAGCAAATCGAGCAGTGCTTTTCCATGCCCGAGATCACGGCAGACACGGAGCGCTTCCGTGAGATGATGCAGGAGCACAGCCGTCTTCTGCCCATCGTCACAAAATACCGCGAGTATCGCGCGGCGCTCACCCGCATCGAGGAGGCGGAGATGCTATTGGAGTCCGACGACAAGGAGCTCGAAGCGCTCGCCGCAGAGGAGCTTGCCGACGCGAAAAAGATCGCGGAGTCCGCAACCAAGGAGCTGCGTATCCTGCTTCTGCCACGCGACCCCAACGACGAAAAGAACGTGATCGTTGAGATCCGCGGCGGCGCGGGCGGCGAGGAATCTGCGCTCTTTGCCTACGACGTCTACCGTATGTACTCGATGTACGCGGCGTCGGCGGGCTGGCGCACGGAGCTGCTCTCCGCAAACGAAACGGAGCTTGGCGGCTTCAAGGAGGTATCCTTCTCCGTCGAGGGCGCGGGCGCTTACTCCAGGCTGAAGTTCGAGAGCGGCGTCCATCGCGTACAGCGCGTGCCCCAGACCGAGTCTCAGGGACGCATCCATACGTCCACGATCACCGTCGCCGTTTTGCCCGAGGTCGAGGACGTGGAGGTCAGCATCAACCCCGCAGATCTCATCGTCGAGACCTGCAAGTCCAGCGGCGCGGGCGGTCAGCACATCAACAAGACCGAGTCCGCCATCCGCATCATCCACAAGCCCAGCGGCATCATCGTGGAGTGTCAGGAGGAGCGAAGCCAGTTCAAAAACCGCGACAAGGCAATGAAGCTCTTACGCGCAAAGCTTTACGACATTGAAAAAACAAAGCGCGACACCGAGATTGCAGACGAGAGACGCCGACAGGTCGGCACAGGCGACCGCAGTGAGCGCATCCGCACCTACAACTTCCCACAGGGGCGCGTGACGGATCACCGCCTCGGCATGACGCTCTACACGCTCGACGCCTTCCTCAACGGTCACATCGAGACCATCGTGGACGCGCTGATCGCCGCCGATACCGCCGAGAAGCTCGCAAGCACGGGCGACGACGCATAAACGCGCAATCTCTTCATATTAATATATAGGAAATTTCAACTATGATGAAAACCAAGATCGTAAGGATCGATTATCAAAAGCCGCTTGCCGCTCAGCTTACCGAGGCGGCGGAGATCCTCCGCGCAGGCGGGCTTGCGGCATTCCCGACCGAGACGGTATACGGTCTCGGCGGCAGCGCCTTGGACGGCGATGCCGCACACCGCATCTACGCCGCCAAGGGACGCCCGAGCGACAACCCGCTCATCGTGCACGTTGCCAAGCCCTCCGATGCGGAAAAGTACGCCGTCACAAACGCCCTCTACGAGAAACTGGCAAGAGCGTTTATGCCCGGACCTTTAACCGTGGTGCTCCCCAAGCGCGAGAACGTCCCCTGCTCTGTCACGGGCGGTCTTACGACCGTCGGCATCCGTTGCCCGGGGCACCCCGTGGCAAGAGAACTGATCCGTCTTGCGGGCGTTCCCATCGCCGCGCCGAGCGCCAACCTCTCGGGCAAGCCCAGCCCCACGGCGGCGCGCCATTGCATCGACGACCTTTTCGGTCGCGTGGATTGCATTATCGACGGCGGAGACAGCGAGGTTGGGTTAGAGTCCACGATCGTCAAGATCACGGGCGACACGCTGACGCTCCTGCGCCCCGGCGCGATCACCCCCGAGATGCTCAAAACGGTATGCCCGAGCGTCACGATCGACGAGGGCGTGCTGGATCGACTGCCCGACGGCGTCGCGCCGCAGGCACCCGGCATGAAATACCGCCACTATGCCCCCCGCGCCAAGGTCTATCTGATCCGAAGCGCGCAGGATGACGGCTTTGACGAGCGCGCCATCGCATTCCTCAGGGAAAGGCTCACAGAGTCCCCCGACGTCGGCATTTTGTGCTTTGACGAATATGCCCCCCATTTAAGCGGAAAGAACGTCCTTACCTTTGGCAAAAAAGACGACGAAGCCGCCCACTCCCATCTGCTTTTTGACCGTTTGCGTCGCTTCGACGAGACGGACGCGGAGGCGATCTACGCCACGGCGGGAAGCACGAGCGGAATCGGGCTCGCCCTCTACAACCGTATGCTGAAGGCTTCGGGCTATACGGTACTGATTATATAAGAGAGGTAATATTATGGCTGAACTGAGAAAGAATATCCGTTGCCCCTATTGCGGCAAATACACCTTCAAGATCGAAAATGACATGGAGATCTGCCCCGTCTGCGGTCACGTCAATTACGTTGCCCCCGTCGCACAGCAGAGCGACACGACCGACGCACACCCCGCTCACACCTATGAGAGAAAGCTCTTCGGCGGCTACGGAGCAGACGAATGATCCTCGGGCTCACCGGGCAATCGGGCGCGGGAAAAAGCACCGTGGCATCGCTCCTTGCCGCGCGCGGCTTCCGCGTCATCGACTGTGACGGGATCGTACACGCGCTCTCCCGTGAGAGGCAATACGCTGAGGCGATCGCAAACGCCTTCGGCCGTGACTATCTCAAGGACGGCGAGGTCAACCGCTGGCGTCTCGGCGCACTCGTGTTCTCCGACCGCACGGCACTTGATCGCCTGAACGAGACCGTCCGCCCCATGATCCTCGCCGCCGTGCTCGCGGAGCTCACGAGAGCAAAAAACGACGGCATCCCCGCCGTACTCGACGCCCCCCTGCTCTTTGAATACGGTTTGGAGAAGGCGTGCGATCTCACCCTCGGTGTGATTACCGACACAGAGATCGCCGTACGCCGACTCGCGGCAAGAGACGGCAAAAGCGAGGCTGAGATCCGAGGCCGCCTCGCATCCCAGCACGACGCGGAGTACTTCCGCACACATTGTGACCACACCATCCGAAATGACACCGACAGTCTGACACTTGCAAAAAACCTTGATCGCATTCTGAAAACCCTCACGCTCCCCATCTGAACGAAAGAGAGATCATCATGAACACAGATCCCCCAAAGCACAGCGCTCACAGACCGATAAAAACGTTTATTCTTTTCCTGCTGATCGCCGCCATGGCAACGGTCCCCCTGTTTGCACACCTCGGCGACCGCATCAACGAGCTCAGCTACCCGCGCAAATTCCGCGCGGAGGTCGAGGCCGCCGCCACGCGATACGGCATCGAGCCGAATCTGATCTACGCCATCATCAAGGCGGAGAGCGGCTTCTGCGAGACCGCCGTCTCCCCCGTCGGTGCGATCGGCCTCATGCAGATCCTGCCCGACACCTTCCTCTTTGATATCCGAGGTCACGTCGGTCTTGAAAACGCCCGCTCCTCCGTGCTCTTCAGCCCCGAGGAGAATATCCTTGCGGGAACGTACTATTTCGCGCATTGGTATGATTATTTCATCCGCGTATACGCGATCGACGATCCCGTCGTTGAGGCACTCGCGGCGTATAACGCAGGCATCAGCCACGTTTGGGAGTGGCTGGAGGAGCCTGACGTCTCCGACGACCACGGGCTCATTGCCGACAAGATTCCCTTTGACGAGACCCGCGCCTACGTTGCCAATATTCTCCGATACAAAGAGAAATACGACGCGCTCTACCCCGACGTCGTCACGGGCGGCGGTACGGTCAGCGAGTCTCTCTGCTACCGCTATGCACTCCGCTACGGCAAGGATTATCGCGTCGATCCCTGTCTCGTCATGGCGATCATCAAGGCCGAGAGTGATTTTGATCCGCACGCGCTCTCGGGCTCGGGTGCCGTGGGGCTGATGCAGATCATCGACGGCACGTACGCCGACATCAAGGGAGATCTCTCACTCACCGAGGATTTCTCTCACCTCTACAACGCCGAATTCAACGTCAAATGCGGCACCTATTACCTGCATTGGATCGACGAGCGCATCTCGGGCGTCGCCCAGATCGCCGCCTCCTATAACGCAGGTCTCTCCGCCGTGGAGGATTGGCTCACAAAGCCCGAATACTCCGCAGACGGCGAAACGCTGATCATAGAAAATATCCCCATCGACCAAACGAAAAATTACGTAAAAAACGTTCTTCGTTATTACGAGGAATTCCGCGCGAAATACGCGAATTGAAAACAAAAAAGCGGGCCGTGCCCGCATCCATGTGCTCGCCTATCGTAGCTTTCCGCACCCCGTGGTGCGGCAAAACGGCGAGGTCCGGTTTGCGCAATTTCCTATAGGTCAAAAAAGCGGGCCGTGCCCGCTGCCCCCGGCTCGCCTATCGCTACTTTCCGTGCAAACAAGCGCGACATAACGGCGAGGTCCATTCTAAGCAATTTCCTATGATACAAAAAAATTTTTTACATATACGAAAGGAACATGACTATGGCAGAAAACACTGAAAAGACCCTCGCACAGAAGCTGAAGGACGAGCTCTTCCACAAGACCAAGAACGCCTACGACGTTCTCTCCGACGAGGTGATCGACGCCGCTTACGCCTATGCTGAGGGCTACAAGAAGTATCTTGACCTCGGCAAGACCGAGAGAGAGTGCGTCACCGAGAGCATCAGAATGCTGGAATCTGACGGCTTCAAGCCCTACACCTTCGGTATGCCCGTAGAGGTCGGCGGCAAGTACTACTACAACAACAGAAACAAGAGCCTCTCCGCCTTCGTGATCGGTACCGAGTCCCTTGCAAACGGCGTATACTTCACCGCCTCCCACATCGACTCTCCCCGTCTTGACCTGAAGCAGCGTCCTCTCTACGAGGCAGACGGTCTCGGCTATCTCAAGACCCACTACTACGGCGGCATCAAGAAGTACCAGTGGACGGCGATCCCGCTGGCGCTCCACGGCACCGTGATCACCGCTGACGGCAGATCCGTCAACATCAATATCGGTGAGGACGAGACCGACCCCGTATTCTACATTGACGATCTGCTTCCGCACCTTGCCGCTCAGCAGATGAAGCAGCCTCTCTCAGAGGGCATCAAGGGCGAGCAGCTTAACGTCCTCTCCGGCTCCAGAACCTTTGAAAAGAACTTCCCCGAGGGCATCAAGCTCAATATCTTAAGAATCCTCAACGAGAAGTACGGCATGACCGAATCCGACTTCATCACCGCCGAGATCTCCGTCGTTCCCGCCTTCAAGGCACGCGACATCGGTCTCGACCGCAGCCTGATCGGTGCTTACGGTCACGACGACAGAGTATGTGCATATCCCTCTCTGACCGCGCTGATGGAGGTCAAGAACCCCGTTCACACCACCATGGCAGTCCTCGCCGACAAGGAAGAGATCGGCTCCGAGGGCAACACGGGTATGCAGAGCATCGTATACTTTGACATCATCAAGGATCTCGCCAACACCCTCGGCGTCTCCGAGATCGTCGTACGTGCAAACTCCAAGTGCCTCTCCTCCGACGTAAACGCCGCATTCGACCCCAACTTCCCCGAGGTCAGCGATAAGAGAAACGTATGCTACGTCAACAACGGCGTCGTTCTCACCAAGTACACGGGCGCAAAGGGTAAGTCCGGCTCCAACGACGCGGCTGCCGAGTTCGTTGCCTTCTCCGGCAAGGTCCTCGACGACGCAGGTGTCGTATGGCAGACCTCCGAGCTCGGTAAGGTTGACCAGGGCGGCGGCGGCACCGTAGCCAAGTACATCGCCAAGATGAACGTTGACGTCATCGACCTCGGTGTACCGGTGCTCTCCATGCACGCTCCCTACGAGTGCGTTTCCAAGACGGACGTCTACATGACCCACAAGGCAATCGTTGCCTTCTTCAAGGCTTGAGCCCTTGCTGACCTGTCTCATCACCGCGCTGATCGCCGTGCTCTTTGCCAAGAGCTCGTCCAAGGCGCATAAGACACACAAGTCACACAAAACGCACAAGCTGAGATCCCCAAAGAGGCTCTCCTTCCTTTTCACCTTCTTCTTTTCGGAGAGAACCAAATAATCCGCCGATAACGGCCAACACGCAACACAAAGGATACTGCCGATAGCGGAACAGAGACAGAGAATGTTTATACGTTCTCTGTCTTTTTTTACCTATAGGAAATTGTGCGAAACAGACCTCGCCGTTATGCCGTGCTTATCTGCGCGGTAAGCTAAAATAGGCGAGCATCCTCGTTTTAACAAAAGCTTATCACTCTGAAAGGCTCACTCCGGAGGAGCCGTCATCGAAAGCTGACCGAGAGGGTATGCATCCGAGTGCATTTACCCTCTCCGTCACGCTGACACGGTCGGGCACTGCCCGCGTGCAAGAAAAATCCACGGCACAGCAGAATGTGACGTGATTCGCAAAGAAAAAATGCTATCCTAAGAAAAACGGATAGCATTTTTTTACGTCCATTTTTTGATACCCAAAAGAAAGGAAACACGCAATGAACGAAGACACGCTTTCTCTTTACTACGATAACGAGGTACTCACCGCAACACTGCGCGGCGAGATCGACCACCACAGCGTCGCGCCCGTGCGGGCAAGGATCGACGAGGAGCTCTATCGCACACGTCCGAAAACGCTCCGTATCGACGTCGGGCAGGTCGATTTCATGGATAGCTCGGGACTCGGGCTGATCATGGGCAGACTCGCCAAGATCCGTGAGCTCGGCGGCACGCTCACCGTCGCAAGCCCGTCACCGCGCGCCGTCAAAATGTTAAAAATGGCAGCCCTCGACTGCCTCATCGAACAAGAAAGGAATCAGGATTCATGAAAAGACCGATAAACGAAATCAAATGCACCTTCCTCTCCCGCTCCGAGAACGAGAGCCTCGCGCGCAGTATCATCTCGGGCTTTCTCCTCCCGCTCGATCCCGACGTGGAGGAGCTGGCGGATATCCGATGCGCCGTCAGTGAGGCGGTCACCAACTGCATCGTTCACGCCTATCGCGGCACGACGGGGCGCATCGCCCTCACCGCCGCCTGCTATGCGGACAGAACGCTGCGCATCGTGGTGGAGGACAAGGGCTGCGGCATCGACGACGTCAAGCGGGCGCGCACGCCGCTCTATACCACCTGCCCCGACGAGGATCGGTGCGGCATGGGCTTCTCGATCATGGAGAGCTTCTCGGACAAGCTCTCCGTCATCTCCAAGCCGGGCAAGGGGACGCGCGTGACGCTCATCCGCCGCCTCTCGCCCTCCTCGGCGGGAGCGGCAGACGAAAAGGCACCTACATAACCTTTTCGCTCGAAAGGAGCCTCACGTCATGTCCGAATGCATCGAAAAACCCGACAATCTCGATTTGATCCGCAGAGCGCAGGCGGGCGACCGCACCGCCATGGAGGCGCTCGTCACACAGAATATGGGGCTCGTCAAAACCGTCGCCCGCCGCTTCATCGGTCGCGGCGTCGAGTTTGAGGACCTCACGCAAATCGGCACCATCGGTATGCTGAAGGCGGCAAAAAGCTTCGACCTCGCCTTCGGCACGGCATTCTCGACCTACGCAGTCCCCCTCATCATCGGAGAGATCCGACGCTTCTTACGCGACGATGGGATCATCAAGGTCAGCCGCGACGTACGCAAAAAGGGATCCGTCATCATGAAGGCAAAGGAGGAGTACATCCGCACGCACGAGCGTGAGCCAAAGCTCTCCGAGCTCGCCGTGCTTTGCGATATGACGACGGAGGAGCTCGTCTACGCGCTCGACGCCGTCTGCCCCGTCTACTCCCTGCAGGAGTCGCTCGGCGGCGACGAGGACGGTGCCACGCTCGAACAGCTCACCCCCTCGGACGAGAACGAGATCGAAAAGATGACGGATAAGCTTGCCCTCGCCGAGGCGATCGCCAAGCTCGACCCCCGAAGTCAGGAGATCATCCGCCTGCGCTTCTACCAGGATCTCTCCCAACAGCAGACCGCCGAGCGCCTCGGCATCACACAGGTCAAGGTCTCACGCGAGGAAAAAAAGATCTTCGCCTTTTTGAGAAACGAGCTGAATGTTTAGGCTCAGATATTCTTTTCTTTGATCTCAAAGAAAAGAACCAAAAGAAAAGACAAGCGCACGGCGCTTGACCCGAGAATGGGAGGATTTCAAAAAGCAAGAACTTACAACGGGGCTGTCTCATTCAAGGATAATTTGCAAAAAGTAAATAAAAAGAAAGGCTCCCTTGTGCAAAGGGAGCTGGCGCGATAGCGACTGAGGGATTGTTTGTCTGAAAGATTTATGTTATTTACAACCCCTCCGCCGCGTTCCGCGGCACCTCCCCTTACACAGGGGAGGCTTTTTTTGCAATTTTCGTTAGTGAGACAGCCCC
>JAFTIJ010000170.1 GCA_017456965.1 Clostridia bacterium | reverse complement strand
TAACATAAATCTTGCAGACAAACAATCCCTCAGGCGCTATCGCGCCAGCTCCCTTTGCACAAGGGAGCCTTTCTTTTTATACCATAGGAAATTGCGCAAACCGGACCTCGCCGTTATGCCGTGCTTGTCTGCGCGGAAAGCTAAGATAGGCGAGCACATGGAGGCGGGCACGGCCCGCTTTTTATAAGAGAAGCTGAGCAACGAAAACGGCGGAGAGAAGCAGGCAGACGATGCCGATCGCGAGGAGCATGATCTGCGTGCTCTTGGGGAAGAATCGCTTATCCGCGCACTCGGTCGGCTCGCCGGGATCAACGGATATTGTATAGGTGTGTCCCGTCTCAAAAAGACGCGTGAAGCGGCGTCGGGAGTAGACGAGAAAGCTTGCGCTCTCATACTGCTTGCCGTCTACGGTATAGCGAAAGACGGGGACACGGGACTCGCCGTATCGTCCCACGTGCTTGGCATCCGTGCAGATGGCGCTGACGGGAGTCACACAGCGTCGGTAGCGGAGATACGTGGAGGAGGGAAGCCCAATAAAGAAGATACTGCCGGGGAGCGTGACACCGAGCCCGATCAGGCTCTCGTTTTCGGTCAGCGTTCCGACCGTCGGCAGGATGGCGAAGAGCAGAAAAGCGATGCCGATGAGAGTCAGCATGAGGCGGACACGCGCCTTCGCCTTTCGCAGAGAAAAGAAGCAGACAAGGGCAAGCGCGACGAAAACGGCGAGGGCGAGATAGGGAAGGTATTCGGTCATGTCTCGCCACCGTTTTTTTGCTCGGCAAGATGGGCGCGTATGTAGGTATCCATCTGCTCAAGGATCTGCTTTGTATTTTCGTGTGTCAGCGCCTCGTACGCCTCCTCGTAGGGCAAGAGCAAGAGCGTGTGGTACTCAAAGCCCGGATTGTGACGCGGCGTCTGTCTTTTGTAGAAGGCGGGGAAATAGGTGACGGTCTTCATGCCGCCCTTTTTGAGCTTATAGCTTGTCTCCACGTGAAAGTCACCGACTAACTCCGCGCGTACGGAGGTCTCCTCCCACGTTTCTCTCAAGGCGGTTTCCTTTTCCGTCTCGCCGGGCTCCATATGCCCTTTGGGAAAGCCGCAGTAGTTATCGTCTCTCGTGCGGAGGAGCAGATAGTGGATCCTTCCGCCCTTCACCGTGAAAAGAACCGTACCGCAGGACCGTTCTGTTTTCATGTTTTTTACCATGCATTCGGGTGCCTTTTCTCGGTATCCTTTTGCATACAGTTTCCTTTCCTTTTTCATTACCTTTTATTATAACAGATACCGTATGCTTTTGCAAGACAATGGGGGAAAATAGTTTGGAATCTTTCGGTGTATTTATGAATTTATGAACAAATTGTAAACAATCGGTGTCGTTGCATTATTTTTCTTTTTTGCGGCGTCTGTAGGGGTGAAAAGGAAAAAGAGGCTTGTGGAGGGCTTCATTTTTATGTTATAATAACGAAAAATGAGGGAATGGAGGAGCGGTCATGCTTTTGTATCTGTCGATGATCGACGACGGCGACGATCGTGCGGCGTTTGTCCGCATCTATCGGCAATATGCGGATGGCGTATTCCGCCGCGCGCTCGGCGTGCTGAAAAACCGGCACGATGCCGAGGACGCGATGCAGGAGACGTGGCTCAGGGTCGCAAAGAACGTTCACGTTCTGCGCGGTAAGGAGGAGCGGGTGGTTTGCGCCTATATCATGAAGGTGGCGCTGAACCAATCCATCACGCTCTACCGTGAGCGGGCGCGCCGCGAGGAGCATACGTGCGAGATGCAAACGGAGGAGCTTGCCACGGACGGCGAGGTCTGGGATGCCTGTGCATCGCTTGCGTTAGAAGAGATCCGTGAGAGCTTCGCCGCGTTGCCCGAGCATTACCGCGACGTGCTGAGCCTGTATTTTTTTTATCACCACAGCATCCGCGAAATCGCGCGATTGCTGGATATGAAGCCCGCGACGGTTAACTCGCGCCTGACGCGAGGACGGAGCAAGCTGATCGAACTGTTGAAGGAGAGGGGATATCATGGATAAGAACAGAGCCTTAGGTAAGAGCCGTCTGGAGGAGGCGATCCGCGAGTATGAGTGCACCCGCTACGATTCGTTTCCCGTAGCCGAGGGGGAGATTATGTATTCCGATGCCTATCTTCGGAGGATGCGGCGTCTGCTTCTCGTGCCGCAGGCGCGACACAGGCGCGGCTTTGGCTATCGCGTGGCGGCGATCCTGTTGGCGGCGGTGCTGATCGGCGGCGGTGCGATGGGCGTCTCTGCCTCGCGTCAATCGATCTCGGCGTGGATCACGGAGATCTATGAGCGCTTTACGGAGTTTTTCTTCCCTGGGCGCGAGATCGTGGCGTCCCCCGATATCATCGGGACGAGGATGATGCCGACGAGTGTCCCCGAGGGCTTTTTACTTTGTCAGAAGTATTTTGCACAAACGGAGACCAAGGTGCAGTGGCAAAGCACAAGGGGCGACGCGCTCTTCTTCCTGCAGACCACGCGGGGCGCGAAGACCACGGTGGATCACGAGGAGTCGGAGCTTACGATCTTCTATGAGGGCGGCGTCAAATATGCCTTCGTCAGCAAAAAGGGAAAGCAATGCTTTTATTGGAGCGATCAAAGCTATGCTTACTCCCTGATCGCGCCCGAATACCTGTCGCGTGACGTCTGTATGGCGATCATCCGCTCGGTCGGCGCGGTAAACTGAAAAAAGAAAGGAATCTGCGGCATTGTCCGCAACGTGGAGAAACATGAGAAGAAACCGAATGATGACGGCGGTGCTTGCCGCGGTCACGGTATGCGCTCTCGTCCTCGGGCTGATCGCCTGCGCACAGGGGGACGGTGTCATGCCGATCAACAACAATACCCTGCAGACCGTGACGAGCTTTGGCTTCACGGAGGATGGCTATGCGCGCGTTCACGTGGACTATACGGGCTATGAGGGTACGTGGGAGCGTATATCCGCGTAAGGCTGGAGAGACAGCGCTTCCTTTTCATATGGGACGAGGTCCTCTACCGCGACTATGATGCCGTCGGCGAATCGTATCAGAATGAATTTCACTACCCCGTCACGGACGAGGGCACGTATCGGTGTACCGTTTTGTATACGGTGTACGGAACGGGTGAGGACGACGTGATCACCTTCAAGGACACGAGGACCTACGAGGGCAAGGGCGCGGAGACGACGGCGGACACGGTGACGACACCGACGGTAAGCACGGCGCCGACGACGTCCGCGACCGTACCGCAAGCGACGTACCCACCCGCGACCGTACCGCAGGGAACGTACCCGCCTGCGACCGTGCCGCAAGCGACGTATCCGCCCGCGACCGTGCCGCAGGGGACGTATCCGCCCGCGACCGTGCCGACGCAAAGTGAGCCGCCCGTGACACCGACCGTGCCGACGCAGACGACACCTGCGCCGACGCAGACGAGACCGACACAGACGGAAACGACGGCACCCGTGACGCCGAGTGTGCCCACTGTCAGTGAGGGGCTTTCCTTTTTCGCGATGGAGAGCGGGCGCGCCCGTCTCTCGGCTCTCGGTACGTGGAACGGTACGACGCTTGTTTTGCCGTCCGTGTACGACGGTATGCCCGTAACGGAGATCGCGGCCGACGCACTCAGGACGGGAACGATGATCCGCACGATCCTGTTGCCCGATACGATGCTTTGCATTCCCGCAGAGGAGATCAAGGCTCTCCCCAATCTGAATTATAACGTATACGAGGGCCTCTGCTATCTCGGCACGGCGGAGAATCCCTATTACGCGTTGATCTGTCCCGTCGACCCTGCGCTTCGCGCCTGTGTCGTACATGAGGATACCGAGATCGTGGCGGAGGGTGCTTTCTACGGCTGTGAGAATCTGACGGAGGTCCTGCTCCCCGAGGGATTAAAGTATCTCGGCAAGCTTGCGTTTTACGGCTGTGACGCCCTGAATTTCAACGAGTATCTCGGCGGTCGTTATCTCGGTACGCCCGCCAATCCCTATTTCTCGATGATGAAGTGGGACAGCACCTTTGGCTCGGAGTGCGTACTGCATCCCGATACCGTCCGCATCGAGAACCGCGCTCTGCAGACCACGCTGACGAAGCTTACGTTAAACGACGGCCTGCGCGTGATCGCAGAGCACGCCTTTTACGGCGCGGACGGCGGCTACGGCGTGACGCTCCCCGAGGGGGTACGTGTGGATCATCTCGCATTTTACCATGCGGACGTCGGACATCTGGAGATCCCCGCGAGTGCCGTGCTTGAGCCGTATGCGTTTGCCAATTCCTTTATCACGTCGGTTGCGATCGGGCACGGCAGAGAGGAGCTTGCGCGCGGTCTGTTTGCCGAATGCGGTATGCTGATCATGGCGGAGATCCCCGAGAGCGTGCGCGATATCCGCGACAAGGCGTTTTACGGCTGTCCGCTCTATACCCTGAAGCTCCCGTCCGCAGTCCGCAGTATCGGCGCGTACGCCTTCTCGGGCTGTGAGACGACCTCACTCATCCTGCCCGAGACGCTGAAAACGATCGGCGAATGCGCGTTTTACGCTTGTCCGAAGCTGATCTCCGTGACGATTCCCCAAACGGTCACGACCCTCTCGGACCGTGCCTTTGCGGGATGTCATACGCTCTCGGCGGTCACGGTCGGGGTATCCGAGATCCCGTACGGGCTCTTCCTCGATTGCAACAGGCTGAGCGCGGTGACGCTTACCGCCTCCGTGCGACGGATCGGCGCGTATGCGTTTGCGGACTGTGACGCTTTGGCGACGCTTACGGTCCCCGAGGGCGTTACCGATATCGGTATGATGGCGTTCTCGGAGTGCAAGGTGCTGCGGGAGGTCTCTCTGCCGATGAGTCTGAAACGTCTGGATAGCGGTATTCTTCTTGCCTGCCATGCGCTGGAGCGCGTGACGTATCCCGGCTCGGCAGAGGATTTCGATGCGATCGTCAAGGCAAACGATACGGCAAACGAGGCGTTTGTGTATCTGATCGTATACGGACAGACGGGCGGCGAGATCACGCCTACGCCCGACGATGGTGCGGCGGAGCGGAATCCGTATTTTGACTATTTCACCTTTGAGGAGAAGGCGGACGGCTCGGGCTATATCATCACCGATTTTGACTCCTCGACGCTTGGACGCGTGGAGCTTTCAATCCCCGTCTCGTATCTGGGTAAGCCCATTACCGCCATTGCCAAGGGGGCGTTTGCGCACGAGGCGCATCTCGTCTCGGTCACGGTCCCCGGCAATATCATCGCGATCAACGACGAGGCGTTTTTCAACTGTGAGAAGCTCGTGAAGGTCACGGTCGAGGATGGCGTGATGGAGATCGGCTGTCGCGCGTTTATGCAGACGCCCGTGCGCTCGGTCGTCCTCGGTGATACGCTGGAGGTAATCGCGGACTCTGCGTTTGAGTCCTGCGTGAGTCTTACGGAGATCGTCATGCCGCAGAGTATGATGTTTATCGGGGACTCCGCGTTTGCCGGCTGCACCGCGCTTACGCGTGTCACGTTAAACGGCTCGCTGATGAATTTCGGCGGTAGCGTTTTTTACGGCTGTAACGCGCTGGATACGGTTACGTGGATGGGCGATGCCGAGAGCTTCCGCGCGCTTGCCGCAGAGAATCTCCATTGGGCGGACGGCGCAAACGGCGGCGAGACGTTGACGGTTTCCTGCAGGGATGCGTCCGTTTTGCAGAGCACGGACGTGATGATGCAAAACGGCTTCGTCTTTGAGGAGCTGGAGAGCCGTGAGGGCTACGCGATCCGCGACTTTGATCCCGAGGCGTGCTCGCAGGAGACGGTGCTGACGCTCCCCACCACCTATAACGGCAAGCCCGTGATCGGTGTACGGCGCCGCGTCTTTTACAATCTGCAATATACGTATACGGGCATTGTGATCCCCGAGGGCTATCGCTATCTGGATATGGGCGCGGTCTCGGGTGGATACCGCTACGTTACGCTCCCCGACAGTCTCTCGCGCATTTCCTATCAGGCACTGGCAGGCGTGAAGATTGAGACGCTCCGCGTGCCTGCATCGCTGACGGAGATCGAGGCTCGTGCCTTCCATAATTGCACGGAGCTCCACACCGTGATCCTCCACGAGGGCATCACGAAAATCGGAGACGGCGCGTTTTGGAATTGTATCAATCTCTCCGCGATCGAGCTCCCCTCCACTCTGACGCATATCGGACGGGATGCGTTCCGACAGTGCGGGGCACTCGGCACGCTGACTCTGCCCGAGGGGCTTGTCTACGTCGGTGCCGACGCCTTCCATGGCTGTATGCTCCGTGAGATCACGCTACCCTCGACGCTTGAACGGATCGGCGACAGCGCGTTTGCGTCCTCTCGCGTGCGGCGCGTGGTATTGCCGTCGGGTTTGCGTGCGCTCGGTGACGGGGCGTTTGAGAACTGCACGTATCTGCAGGAGCTCGTGCTTCCCGCAACGCTTCGGGCGGTCGGCGACGGCGCGTTCCGCAATACGAATCTGAAAACGATCACGTATCTCGGTACGGTGACGCGTTTCCATGAGACCTATCACGGCAAATTTGCATCGGGGATCACCGTCGTCTGTACGGATGGCAATACGGTGACGTAAAAAAGAAAGGAAACATATGAGAAGAAACCGAATGGTAGCGATGACGCTTGCTGTCGCTATGCTATGCGCGATCGCCGTCGGGCTGATCGCCTGCGGGGAGGACTACGGGATCATGCCGCTCAATAACAATACCCTGCAGACCGTGACGAGCTTCGGCTTCACGGAGGACGGCTACGCGCGCGTTCACGTGGACTATACGGGCTACGCGGGGACGCGGGGCGCGCATATCCGCGTGAGCGTGGAAAGACAGCGCTTCTTCTTTCTGTGGGAGGAGATCGTCCACCGCGACTATGACGCCGTCGGTGAGTCGTATCAGAATGAATTTTATTATCCCGTCACGGACGAGGGAGAATATCGGTGTACCGTCGTCTACACGGTCTTCGGTGAGGGCGAGGACGACGTGATCACCTTTGAGGATACGAGGCGCTACGTAAAGGGCGGCACGGAGACGGCGCCGCCCGTATCGGACGGCACGACCTCGCGCCCTGCGGATACCTCGTCCGAGGGCGAGCCGTCGGAGACCACTACGCCGCTCACACCGCCCTCGTCCGCCGTCGGGGAGCAGGCGGTCTATTGGGCAAAGGAGCACGGCTGGGCTGTCCTTGCCTACACGATGAATTGGCAAACGCAGACGCTCGTGATGGCATCCTCCTATGAGGGGATGCCCGTGCAGGAGCTACGCGAGGGTGCCTTCCGAAACGACCGCGGGCATCTGCATACGCTGATTTTACCTGACACGATGCTCCGTCTCTCCGCAGAAACGCTGGAGGACGCTGTGAATTTACGCTACAACGTCTATGGCGACGCGCTCTATCTCGGTACGGCGACCAATCCCTACTACGCGTTCATCCGTCCGACGAGCACGGATATCGTGACCTGTGTCCTCCACGGGGATACCGAGATCATCGCCGCGGGCGCCTTTCGCGGCTGTGAGAGCCTCGCAACGGTCGTCCTCTCCGAGCGCGTGAAATACGTTGCCCCCGGGGTATTTGACGGTTGCACGGCGCTTCGCTGCAACGAGTATCTCGGCGGGCGCTATCTCGGCACGCCCTCCAACCCTTATTTTTCGCTTGTGAAATGGGATAGTGACTACGGCACGAAGCTCGTCCTGCACGCCGATACGGTGCGCATGGAGAGCTTTGCCGTGTCGGGTGAGATCACGGGTGCCGTGCTGAATCTCGGTCTGCGTACGATCGCGGAGCGCGCGTTTTCGGGTACGGTCGGTGCCTGTCAGCTGACATTGCCCTCGGGGGTCTCGCTCGATTACGGTGCGTTTTCGGGTGCGGAGCTTGCCTCCCTGACGATTCCCGCCGACGTCTCCATGGCGCGGTACGCCTGTACCCTGAGTAAGATCTCGTCGGTTCTGGTTTCACACGGCAGAGAGGAGATCCCCTACGGTGCCTTCTGCGGTAGCATGGCCTTGAGTAAGGTCGAGCTCCCCGACAGCATCCGACGGATCGAGGCACAGGCGTTTCAGGGCTGTCCACTCGAAGCGCTGACGCTCCCCGAGGCGCTGGCACATATCGGCGCTTACGCCTTTGAGGGCGCGAGGATGACCTCGCTGATCCTGCCCGAGGGGCTTACGTATATCGGCGAGCGCGCGTTTATGGGGTGTGACGGGCTTCTTGCGCTGACGATTCCCGATAGCGTGACGGCACTTGGCGAGTTTGCCTTTATTGACTGTGGCGCTCTGCGGGAGCTTACGGTCGGCGACGGCCTGCGCGAGCTCCCCTACGGTGCGTTTGAGTCGTGTTCGAGGCTGAAAACGGTCACGCTCTCTCCCGGCGTAAGGCGGATCGGACCGTATGCTTTCAATCGTTGCACGTCGCTTTCCGAGATCGTGATCCCCGAGGGGGTCGAGGATATCGGGCTCATGGCGTTTGCGAGATGTGTGTCCCTGCGGGAGATTAATCTTCCGCTGTCGCTTGCCCGCTTTGATAACGGGATCTTCTTTGACGCAAGACCCGAAAGGATCCACTATCCCGGCACAAAGGAGGACTTTGACGCGATCGTCAAGGCGCGTGATTGGGATCGGGATTTCGTAGAAAATATCGTATACGGAAGCACCGCGACCGCGCTTACTCCGAGCGGGGCAGAATCATGACCGTCCTTCTTGCGTGCGGCTTGCTTGCGCTTGTGCTGACCTTTACGGTGACGGCGATGGCAACGGACGCCTTGCGCTGGGCGTATTCGGAGCGCGTCGCGGGGATCCGCATGGTTTACCTTTTGCTGATGCTCCTTGCCGTCATGACGGTGCTTTGGGATTTTCTGCGTCCCCTGACGGCGCTGATCTGTTCAGAACCGATGCTTTTTGCGGGGACGCTCCTTTTTGCCGCTGACGGCACAGACGCCCGCGACGGCGGCGCAGACGAGGACGGCGGGCGCGCACACGGCAAAGAGCGTGATCCGTATCACGCATCTGCACGCGAAGATCGTGAGGATCAGTATGCCGAGGAGCATCAGCCCCGAGAGTATCCCGCAGAGAAAGCCGCTCTTGCCGTGCAGACGGGCGCTTACGTAGCCGCAGATCAGAGCGCACGCAAGGAGCGCGACGATGGCAAGGGGCGGTGTGATACGGTCGGGATCCTGTATTGTGAGGCCGAGCGCCGTGAACAGTACGAGAAACAGGAGCCCGGCCGTGAGCCCCGTGAGCGTACCGATACAGACGGCGACAGGGAGCTGACGCCGCTTTTTTTTACCATGGGAAGCTTCTCGAATCGATCTCGCGGTATGGGCGGGGCGGTGTGAGGAAGCGGAAAAAGACATAAAGATACCTCCGTGCTTTTTGCTTATGCATATGAGCACGGAGGTATCTTTATGATCAATTTTCTTTCTTTTCTTCGGAAGCGGGTGCTTCTTCTGCGGTTTCAGTCGTATCGGGCGCGTCAAACTTGCGGTCGATACGCTTGAGCGCGGTGCGTTCAAAACGGATCTTGGTTCTCTCTCTGGTGGTTTCCAGAACGAAGGTGTCATCCTTTACGTTGACGACACGGCCGATGATACCGCCGATGGTCGTGACCTCGTCACCGACGGAAAGGCTGTTTCTGAGCTCGTTTGCTTCCTTCTCCTGCTTCTTCTGGGGACGAATCATGAAGAAATAGAGAACGACGAGAAGCGCAACCAGCATGATCCAGAACGAGATGCTGTTGAGACCGCCCGTAGCGCCTGCGCTACCTGCGTCTGCAGTCAGGAACGTGAGCATGGTGTTTCCTCCTTTGAAAATTTGATATCCACAACAGTATACCGCATCTTATCGCTTTTTTCAAGAACAATTTGTAAATTTCACAAAAAAACTTTGATATTTTCTTGCGCTTTGGCGCGGCTCATGTTAAAATAGAAGCAATCATTGTATTGGAGGTATAAATATGAATCCTTATTTTCCCGAGATCAAAAAGAATTTCGGCTTCGGTTGTATGCGTCTGCCGCTTCATGAGGACGGCGAGGTCGATCTTGCCGAGTTCTCTCGCATGATCGAGGCGTTTTTTGCCGCGGGCTTCAACTATTTTGATACCGCGCACGGTTATCTGAAGGGCAAGAGCGAGACGGCGCTGAAGGCGTGCCTGACCTCGCGCTATCCCAGAGAGAGCTATCTTCTTGCCAATAAGCTCTCAAGCCCGTATTTTGAGCGTGAGGAGGAGATCCGTCCCTTCTTCGAGATGCAGTGCGAGGCGTGCGGCGTCGATTACTTCGACTTCTATCTCATGCACGCGCAGAATGCGAATAACTACAAAAAATATAAGGCGTGCCGTGCCTACGAGATCGCACGCGAGCTGAAGGAGGAGGGCAGAGTACGTCACGTCGGTCTCTCCTTCCACGATACGGCGGAGGTTCTGGATATGATCCTCACGGAGAATCCCTTCGTCGAGTTCGTACAGATCCAGTTCAACTATCTCGACTACGAGAGCGTCGGCGTCCAGAGCCGTCTGTGCTACGAGGTCTGCCGCAAGCACGGCAAGCCCGTTATCGTCATGGAGCCCGTCAAGGGCGGTAGCCTCGTCAATCTCCCCGCAAGCGCACAGTCCGTGCTCGACGCGCTCGCAGGCGGTAGCAACGCGTCCTACGCGATCCGCTTCGCCGCAAGCTTTGACGGCATGATGATGGTGCTCTCGGGCATGAGCAATATGGAGCAGATGGCAGACAATATGAGCTTCATGCAGGACTTCAAGCCCCTTACCGAGGAGGAGCGTGCGGCTTTGCAGACCGTGTGCGACCGCATCCGTGAGCAGCACCTCATCGCCTGCACCGCCTGCCGCTACTGCGTGGAGGGATGCCCCAAAAACATTCTGATCCCCGACCTCTTCTCTGCGGTCAATCTGAAAAAGCAGGGCGACGCCAATGCCGACGAGATCTATCGCGGCTTTGTCAAGGATCACGGATCGGCGTCCGACTGCATCCGTTGCGGTAAATGCGAGCGCATCTGCCCCCAGAAGCTCCCCGTCCGCACGCTGTTGCGTGAGGTCACGAAGGCATTTGAGTGACGGTCTTCTATCCCCCTGAAAAAATGTCGGTCCATTATGGCATATACTGATGACATAGCGGGAAGGACCGCGCATCAACAACGTTATTTCAGG
The DNA here is from genome assembly GCA_017456965.1 of Clostridia bacterium. Lineage (GTDB taxonomy): Bacteria > Bacillota > Clostridia > Oscillospirales > CAG-272 > QALR01. The sequence goes on along the minus strand of JAFTIJ010000170.1, from coordinate 3,079 downwards.
AGGAAACAAAATGGATCGGCAGAAAACGGAGATCACGGCAGACGATGGATGTCACCCTAAGGGGACGTGCAATCTGTGCCCTCATTGCGATATCGCAAGGGAGCGATGCCGCAAGTACGACATCCCAAGACAGGGCGGTCTCATCAACGAGATCGGCAACTGGACGTGGGAGAATTATTGTTTGCATGGCGGTGGCTGTGACCGATTTTTCAGCGTGTAATATTTGCCTTCCGATCAATACAAAAGAGGCCCCGACAGAGATCTATCGGGGCCTTGCTTTGTGTAATCCGATTATTTCTTTTGGGTGAGCTGCTTATTGATCGCGGTCACGGTGTTAAAATACTGCTTGCACTCGGACTTGGTTAAGAGCACGATGGGGAGCACGAGCTGGACAACTGCGGTGAGAATGAAGGCAAGCGCGTAGATTCTCGCACCGAGGATGTACTCGCTTCCGAGCAGCTCGTAGATGCCCGTCAGGAAGACTTGGAGGAGCATGACGCCACCGCCGACGATCGGCAGGATCGCATAGGCCTTACCGCCGTTATAGATGCCGAGCGCGAAGGCGATGACGACGCCGAGCGCGACGATATTGGCGGGGACGAAGAATACGGGGTCAACCGTGATTGCCAGGATGATCTCGATGGAGAGATCGAGCGCACGGACGAGAACCCAGATCAAGGCGATGATGCCGCAGAAGCGCTTTCCGTTTTCCAGATTGGGATTTTCGTTGAACGCCTGACGAAGCAGCTCGTCTCTTTGTTGTTTCAGAAGATTTGCCATGTTGTGATTCCTTTCTTTATTGATGTCATTTTCATTATACCATAGAATCCGATTGCTGTCAAGAAATATTGGCAGATCGAGGATCGTTATATAAAAAATACGGCATTGACAAACGAATTTCTTTTTGCTATAATGAGCAAAAATGATCCGAAAAGGAGAAAAACGAGGATGAAGCATTTTGATTCCCTTGGTGTGATGATCGACTGCTCGCGTGACGCAGTACCGAGCGTGGAGCGTCTGAAGCACTTTTTATCCGTCATTGCAAAAATGGGCTATAACGCGGTGTTTCTTTATACCGAGGAGACCTACGAGGTTGAGGGCGAGCCGTATTTCGGCTATCAGCGCGGACGCTACTCGATGGAGGAGATGCGTGAGCTTGACCGCTACGCCGCCTCCGTCGGCATCGAACTGATCCTCATGATCCAGACGCTGGCGCATCTCGCGTCCCTGAAGCGCTGGAGAGCCTACCGCCATAAGATCTTTGATATCGACGATATCCTTCTGATCGACGAGCCGAGAACCTACGAGCTGATCGAGAATATCTTTGCTACCCTGCAAAAGACCTTTACCACACGCCGCGTTCACATCGGCATGGATGAGGCGCATCACGTCGGACTCGGTAAATATCTGGATACGCACGGCGTTACCGACCGATACGCCCTGCTCTTAAAGCATCTGAACCGCGTTTGCGAGATCGCGGAGAAATACGGCTTCCACACGACAATGATGGCAAACGATCTGTTTTTCAATATGTCTCCCGGTGTATTCTGCTCGACGGACGTAAGGGAGTTTCCCCCCGAGATCGTGGAAAAGATCCCGCGCTCCTGTGAGATGGTCTATTGGGATTACTTTGCCATGGAGCCCGAGCGCTACGAAGCCATGATTCGCTCGACCAAAAATCTGAACGAGAGAATGTGGTTCTCGGGTGGTGCGTGGACGTGGAATACCTTTTCTCCGCATAACCGCTACAGCATGAAGCGCAACCGTATCGCGATCGATGCCTGTATCCGATGCGGTGTCAGAAACGCCTTCTTCACGCTCTGGGGCGATAACGGCGCCGAGTGCGCGTACGAGGCGGTTTTGCCTGCGCTGATGCATATCGCGGCGCTTGCCGACGGTCTGGATGAGACGGAGATGCGGGCGAGATTCTCAGAGATCACGGGTGAGCCCTTCGACCGCATGCTCGCGCTCGATCTGCCGAACTATATTTTCGGAGAGGACGTCCCCGTGGAGTCGCCCTACTTCCAGCACAGCGCCTGCAATTATTGCAAGACGCATCTCTACGACGATCCCTTCCTCGGGACGATGAGCGTGAACTTTAAGCAAGCGGACCCTGCGCTGATGGCGGCGTACAGCGAGCGCCTCTCGGCGTACGCAAGGGCAAGCGAGCGCTACGGCTTTCTCTATGAGACGCAGGCGTGCCTTACCGCCGTGCTGGAAAAGAAGCTGATGCTCGCAAAAAAAACGCGCGCGCTGTATGAGGCGGGCGACCGTGAGGGACTGCGCACGCTGGCGGAGACGGACTACATTGCGTGTAACGAGCGACTGGAGATCTTCTATCGCGTATTCCGCGATCAATGGTATCGCATCAATAAGACCTACGGCTTTGAGGTCCACGATGCGCGCCTCGGCGGTCTCATGCGTCGCATCGAGAGCTGCAGAGAGCGCCTGATCGCATACGCCGACGGTAAGATCGACCGCATCGAGGAGCTGGAGGCCGAGCTCTTACCCATGCGCGACACCTACGTGACCGCTTGGGATGAAATGATCTCGTCCAATCCCGTATAATAAATTCCGTGAGATGTTGGCGTAAGGGTAGTCTTCTTTTCTTTGGTTTCAAAGAAAAGAAGCAAAAGAAAAAACGAACGCCCGGCGTTCGATCCGATGATAGGGGAGTCTTTCGGCGCATGGCCGATTTTGAGGTCAGCAGTGACAATAGGGCTTTCCTGCTGTGGGTACAGGCGGGCGCAGTCTCACGTCGAGCTGTCGTGAGACATGTTACGTTTCCTATTTGCTCCTATCTATGGCTATAAAAGCAAAGGGCTGTCTCATTCAAGGATAATTTGCAAAAAGTAAATAAAAAGCGGGCCGTACCCGCATCCCCCAGCTCGCCTATCTCAGCTTTCCGCGCAGACAAGCACGGCATAACGGCGAGGTTCGGTTTGCGCAATTTCCTATGGTATAAAAAGAAAGGCTCCCTTGTGCAAAGGGAGCTGGCGCGATAGCGCCTGAGGGATTGTTTGTCTGCAAGATTTATGTTATTTACAACCCCTCCGCCGCGTTCCGCGGCACCTCCCCT
>JAFTIJ010000169.1 GCA_017456965.1 Clostridia bacterium | reverse complement strand
GGACCTCGCCGTTGCGGCACCTGCTTTATCGCAGGTGCCGCAGTTATATTCGCCTTCGGCGAGTTCTATTGCTTCGCAGTGATATTCAGCTTCCGCTGAGTGGTATTCGCCTTGCGAGTTTTATAGGCGAATATAATATCACTGCGACCTGCGGGCGCAATATCACTACGAGTGAAACGAGTAATATCACGCCGAGCGAAGCTCGGCATATCACTTCATCTACTCTTATGCTTGCAAAATTAAGGTCAGAGAAGCTGAAGTGAACCCAAAGTTTAGACAAAAATCCCGCTGTCCTTTTCTGTCTGTCATGATATTTTCAGCCTACCGCTTTATGGCAGATCTTCCTTATGCTCGCCCCGTGGCGCGGAAAGTTACGATAGGCGAGCCGGGGGATGCGGGCACAGCCCGCTTTTTTATGTGATTAAAAACAATTCAGTAAAAAACACCGTCGAAAAGCGCTTGTTGAACGATTTTCGACGGTGAATTGAACGGCGTTTGCTTATCTTGCCTGCTTGATAACGACGGTTTCGAGTGTCTCGAAGGCCTCGTCCTCCAGCGCCTTGACGTCAACCTTGGCCTCCTCGCGCTCTACCTTGCAGAGCTCGGGACGGGTACGGGGGTGACGGGGCGTAAAGACGGTGCAACAATCCTCGTAGGGGAGAATGGAGGTCTCGAAGGTGTCGATCTCACGGGAGATGCGGATGATCTCCTCCTTGTCCATGCCGATGCAGGGGCGGAAGACGGGGCGGCTGACGACGCTGTTCGTGACGCCGAGCGCCTGCATGGTCTGGCTTGCGACCTGACCGAGGCTCTCACCCGTGATCAGTGCGTCACAGGCAAACTTCTCTGCGGTGCGCTCGGAGAGACGCATCATGAAGCGGCGGAGCAGGAGCGTGAAATAGTCCTCCTCACAGTTGTCGCGCAGAGCCTCCTGGATCTTGGTGACGGAGATGATGTGAACGTGGATGTCGCCCGTGTAGGCGGTGAGCTTCTCGGCAAGAGCAAGCACCTTTTCACGTGCGCGCTCGCTGGTGTAGGGGAAGCTCTCAAAGTGCATGGCGTCCAGACGTACGCCGCGCTTGGCGATCATGAAGCCTGCTACGGGGCTGTCAATGCCGCCCGAGAGCAGGAGCAGACCCTTGCCGTTGGAGCCGATCGGCATACCGCCGACGGCACGCTCCTGACCCGCGCAGATGTAAGCCGCGTAGTCGCGGATCTCGACGCGTACAGCGACCTCGGGGTGGTGCACGTCTACGCGCTTACTGCCGCCCGACGCCTCAAGGATGGCGGCGCCGACCTCCGCCGAGATCTCGGGAGAGGTGAGGGGGAATTTCTTGTCGGAGCGCTTTGCCTCGACCTTGAAGGTGCGTGCGTCCTCAATATAGGGCATAAACTGCGTTTTGACGGTTTCCAGAATCGCGGCCATGTCCTTCTCCGCGATGATGGCGCGGCTGACGGCGGAAATACCAAAGGTGTTTTTCGCCGCGTAATAAGCGCCGTCCACGTCTGCGTACTCGTCCATGGGCTCGATATAGACCGTGCTCTGGACGGAATAGATCTTGAATTTGCCGTAGGGCTCCGTACGACGCTTCAGAATGTCGCGCAGGAGCTTTTCAAATTGATTGCGGTTCGCGCCTTTGAGCGCGATCTCGCCGTATTTACAAAGAATGATCTCTTTCATCGTTGTCCTCCGATTTTGTTTTTGATGGGGTTTGCATACCGTCGCTTTCGGTCGTACGCTTTTCTTTTCCGTGCGGCAAGAAAAAACGCGATACCTCTTGCACTTGGTGGCGTTTTGTATTATAATAAAATGGAATACCCCTTGTATAATACTGATTATTTCTATTATACGCCCGGTTTCGCATAAATTCAATGCTTAATTTCGAAATATTGAAAAATAAAAGGAGTTTTTTCATGAAACAGAATCATAAAGTCGTCATTGCGGGCGTAGAGCTTCCCCTCAGCTCGGAGAATGACGAGAGATACGTACAGATGCTTGCGGCTGAGCTCAGCAAGCGTATCAATACCATGACCGTCTCTGCCAAGGGCATCAGCAAGCTGGAGGCGGCAATCGTTTGCGCGCTGGATCTCCTCGACGAAAACTGCCGTTTGCGTCTTGCACTCGCAGACGCGGATAAGGACGGTGAGCAGTGAAGCCCGAGCTTCTTGCCCCCGCGGGCTCGCCCGCCGCACTCCGTGCCGCCATTATGGCGGGCGCGGATGCCGTCTACTTTGGTGCGCAGAGCTTTAATGCCAGAAAAAATGCGGATAACTTCAGCGACGAGGAGCTGAAGACGGCGATCGAGACCTGCCGTCTCTACGGAGTCAAGACCAATATCGTCCTCAATACTCAGCTTTACTCCGCGGAGCTCGACGAGGCGATCCGCTTGGCGGAGCGTTTGCTCTCCTATGGCGCCGACGCGTTTATCGTGGCGGATCTCGGTCTTGCAAGAGAGCTTGCGCGTCGTTTCCCGGGTATCTCTCTGCACGCCAGCACGCAGTGCAGTGGGCAGAACGCGCTCTCTGCCGAGGCGCTTGCCGAGATCGGCTTTGAGCGTATGGTCGCTCCCCGTGAGCTTCCTTTGCGAGATATCCGAATGCTTTGTGAAAGATCACCGATCGAGACGGAGATCTTTATCCACGGTGCGCTTTGCGTCAGCCACTCGGGGCAGTGCCTGATGAGCTCGATCATCGGCGGCAGAAGCGGCAACCGCGGCGAGTGTGCTCAGCCGTGTCGCTTGCCCTATAAAACAAAAAATCCCTACCCTCTCTCCTTGAAGGATCTTTGTCTTGCCGCTCACGTGCCCGATCTGATCGACGCGGGCGTGGCATCCTTTAAGATCGAGGGAAGAATGAAGACACCCGAATACGTTTACGGCGTGATCTCCGTGTATCGCAAGCTGATCGACGAGCACCGCGCCGCGACGCCGCAGGAGATCGCACATATGGCGAGCCTCTTCTGCCGCTCGGGCTTTACCGACGGCTATCATACGGAAGAGATCAACAAAACGATGCTCGGCGTCCGCACGGAGGGCGATAAGCAGGTGACGGCGTCGCTTTCCTCAGATAAGATGGCGGAGAGAAAGATCGACCTCAGGCTTGAAGCGTCCTTCTTCGTCGGTGAGCCCGCCCGTCTGCGCGGTGTGGTAGTTCGCGACGGAAGGACGATCACGCACGAGATCAAGGGTGAGATCTGCGAGCGTGCGGAGAAGACGCCGACGTCGATGGAGCGCATTGCGCAGAATCTCGCAAAGCTCGGTGGAACGCCGTTTCGTGCTATCGATCTTGACGTGGCGTGTGATGAGGTGAACGTGCCGATCTCCGCAATCAACGCGATGCGCCGCGAGCTTGTCGATACGATGTGCAAGCGTCTTGTCGGTAAGATTAAGGAGTATCCGAAAACCGAGAGGTTCACGCCCTCGCGCGGCTCTGTTTTTTCGCAGGAGAAAAGCGCGTATTTTCGCTTTTTTGAAGCGGTAACGCCGCGTGCGCTTACCTATTTCGACCGTATTTTCCTGCCGCTGACGGAATATATCGCCCATCTTGACGGGGTGCAGGGCAATGATAAGATCGGCATTGCGCTTCCGCCCGTTGCCTTTGATCATGAGCTGGATCTTGTCCGTGAGCTTGCAAAACGTGCTGTCGATGCGGGATGCCGCGAGGCGCTCGTGTCGGGACTCTGGCAGGCGCGCCTTGCCGATGCCCTTGGGCTCAACAAGCACGGCGACCTCCGCTTGAATGCGTATAACTCCGAGAGCCTTGCCGTCTACGCCTCGCTCGGCTTCTCCTCGGTGATCCTCTCGCCTGAGATCGGTCCCTCGGCAAGCGTGGGTGTCGCCTCCGGGATCCCGAAGGGCTACGTTGCATACGGGCGCTTGCCTTTGATGACGATGGAGAAGTGTGTGATCCGCGATATGATGATGCCGAAGCTGATGAGCGCGCAGAGCTGTCGCTACTGTGAGACGCATCCCGTCTCCTCCATAACGGACAGAAAGGGAACGGTCTTCCCGATCACGAGAGAGTTTCAGCACAGAAACGTAATCTGGAACAGCGTTCCCACCTATATGGCGGACAAGCCGCTTTCGGGGCTTTTCACGCACGCGATCTTTACGGATGAGAAGGCGCATGAGGTGGACGCCGTGATCGAGGCGCTGGAGAAAAAGCTCCCCGCCGCAATGAAATTCAGAAGGTTATAAGGTGATATCCCATGAAACAGCTTGATATCGTTCTCGCTTCCGCCTCGCCGAGAAGAAGCGAGATCCTCACCTCTCTCGGTGTGCGCTTCCGTACCGTCGTATCCGACGCGGACGAGAGCGCGCCTGCGGGGCTGACGGCGGCGGAGTTTGTCATGCACACCGCGCATCAAAAATGTGAGTCGGTGCTGAATATGCTCCGCGAAAACGGCACGCTCCGAAAAAATACGCTGATCATCGCGTGCGATACCGTTGTTGTGTATAGCGGTATGATCATCGGCAAGCCCAAGGACGAGGCGCACGCAATCTTGACTCTCGGGATGCTCTCCGACTCATGGCACTCGGTCTGGTCCGGGCTTGCCGTCTACTACAAGGGGCGCATCTCCTGTCGCGCCGCCAGAACGGATGTGAAATTCCGTGATATCTCCGAGGAGGAGATCATGGCGTACGTGGAGACGCGTGAGCCGATGGGGAAGGCGGGATCTTACGCGATCCAGATGCGCGGCGCGGCCTTCGTGGAGCGTATCGAGGGCGAATACAATAACGTGGTCGGTCTCCCCGTTGCAGAGCTTCTCTCGCTGTTACGCGAGGAGTACGGCGTTACGCTGTTGGACGTCGCACTGTATGAGGCTTGATCGGATCGGGGACGATCCGTTCCCGTTGTCTGTAATATATAATAATAAAGGAAGAAAAGAGGTGTCACGATGCTGACAACAGAAGAAAAACGCCTTCGCGCGGCAGAGGTCGTGAGGGCGCTGGAGGAGAAATATCCCGAGGCGACCTGCGCGCTGAAATACGAGGGAGATCCGTGGAAGCTGCTCGTGATGGGCAGGCTCTCCGCACAATGCACCGATGCGCGAGTGAACGTGGTCTGTGAGACGTTGTTTGAGCGGTTTCCTGACGCGCGTGCTATGGCGGATGCGCCCATCGGTGAGATCGAGCGCCTCGTGTATTCCTGTGGCGTGTATAAGGTGAAGGCTCAGAATATCAAGGAGTTTTCCCGGATGATCGCAGAGGAGTTTGACGGTCGCGTGCCCGACACGATGGAGGCGCTTTTGACATTGCCCGGTGTCGGTCGTAAGATCGCCAATCTGATACTTGGCGATATCTACGGCAAGCCCGCCGTGGTTGCGGATACGCATTGCATCCGCATCTCCAACCGTCTTGGTCTGTGCGAGTCCAAGGTGCCCGAGAAGGTGGAGCGTACGCTCTCGGAGCTCGTGGCGCCCGAGAAGCAGTCGGATCTCTGTCACCGCTTCGTGTGGTTTGGCAGAGAGGTGTGTGACGCGAAAAAGCCGAGGTGCGAGGAGTGTCCCTTCCGCCACTACGGATGTGTGATCGAAAGGAAGGAGAAAAGCCATGCTGAAAAAACCGCTCGCTGACGAGGTCAGACCTCTTGATTTTCGCGACATGGTCGGCGACCGCAAGCTCTTCGGTGAGAACGGCGTCTTTCGTCGGATGATCGAGGCGGGGCATATTCCGAATATGATCTTTTTCGGTCCGTCGGGTACGGGTAAGACCACTGCGGCGGGGATCCTCGCACGCGCCTCGGGAAAGACGCTCCACCGTCTCAACGCGACGAGCGCGAGCCTCTCCGACGTGAAGGCGGTCATCTCCGAGAGCGGCTCTCTGCTCGGCTCGGAGGGCATCCTTTTATATTTGGACGAGATTCAGTATTTTAATAAAAAGCAACAGCAGTCGCTCTTGGAGTTTATCGAGGACGGACGGATCACGCTGATCGCGTCCACGACGGAAAACCCGTATTTTTATATTTATCCCGCCATCATTTCGCGATGCGCGGTCTTTGAATTCAAGCCGATCCCGCCCGCCGAGCTCAAAAAGGCGGTGCTCCGCGCCGCCGAGGATCACGCCGCGAGAACAGGAAGGCAGGTCACGGTCGAGCCGTCTGCGCTCTCGATGATCGCGTCGGCTGCCGCGGGCGACGCCAGACGCGCGATCGGTATGTACGAGAACCTTGCAACGGTTTACGACACGATCACGGAGCAGACCGTGCGCGAGTTTCTGCCCGAGGTCATGGGCATGGTCGGCTTTGATAAGGCGGGGGACGGACACTACGATCTGCTCTCTGCGTTGCAGAAATCTATCCGCGGCTCCGATCCCGATGCGGCGCTCTTTTATCTTGCGAAGCTCCTTGCGGGCGGTGATCTCAATTCCGTCTGTCGACGCCTGCAGGTCATTGCCGGCGAGGATATCGGGCTTGCTTATCCGATGGCGGCGTCGGTCACCTACGCCTGTGTGCAGAGCGCGAGAGAGCTGGGGCTTCCCGAGGCGCGCGTTCCGCTTGCCAATGCCGCGGTGATGCTCGCGACCGCGCCAAAGTCCAATTCCGCCTATATGGGGCTTGCCGCCGCGATGGCGGCGGTCGAGGCGGGACGCGGCACGTCCTTTCCGCGTGCGGTACAGAACGTGCATTTCGACGGAGAGAACGCCTCCTCCTTCGGACAGAATTATCAGTATCCTCACGATTTCCCGAATCATTACGTTGCCCAACAGTATTTGCCCGACGATCTGAAAAACGCACATTTCTATTCCTATGGCGACAATAAGACCGAGCAGGCGGCAAAGCTCTATTGGGATAAAATCAAGAAAGGATGAAGCCAAGATGTTGAATGTTGTTCAAATTGGTTCCGTGGGACATTACGCCTACGCGCTTACGACCATGCGTAAATACAAGCTCTCCTTCGTCGGTGTTTGCTATCCGCACGAGGCGGATAACAGAGTGCGTGCAGAGCGGAATTTTGCACGATTCGGCTTTGAGCCGCCTGTGTACGACGATTGGCGAGAGATGCTTGAAACGCTGAAGCCCGATATTGCCATCGTCAATACCGTCATGGCATATAACTGCGAGATCGCCCGTACGGCGCTTTCGATGGGCATTTCCGTTTTCTGTGAGAAGCCGCTTGCGACGACGCTCTCCGAGCTTGCGACACTGGAGGAGACCTACGCGATTTCGCAGGCACGAATTCCCGAAGGGGGTCGCCGTCCCGTGCTCTGCGCTATGTTTGGCATCGACTACCTTCCGCATTTCGAGACTGCGTATCGCTACGTGAAAAGCGGTGCGCTCGGAGATATTCGTCTTGCCAACGCGCAGAAATCCTACCGTATGGGAAACCGTGAGGCGTTTTACTCCGACAGGGCAGAGTACGGCGGCACGATCCCGTGGGTCGCGATCCACGCCATTGAGTGGGTCATCCGCATCGGCGGCTTACGCCCCGTGTCCGTCTCGGCGTGCGCCTCGACTGCCTGCAACGCGGGCAACGGCACGATGGAGGCGTCCACGCTCTGCCTCTTTGCCTGTGAGGGCGGACGTATGGCGTCCGTCAGCGCCGATGTCATGCGTCCCGCGACCGCGCCCACGCACGACGACGACCGTCTGCGTCTGGTCGGCTCAAGAGGGATTCTTGAGGTCAGAGGCGGCAGGGTCTACGTTATCGACGGCGGCGGCGAGCACGAGCTGACGCTCGCGGAGACGGAGACGGAGCTCTTTGAGGAGATGGTCATGGAGATGCTCGGTCGGGGCACGTGCCGCGTCAGCGCAGAGGATGCGTTTCTCGCAACGCGCGCGGCGCTTACGGCAAGAGACGCCGCCGACGGCGGTGCACCTCTTGTGATCGTGTAACGCCGAATGCGGCTTATATAATAAGATTGGAAAGAATTTGTATGAAACAGATCAAATTGTATACGGACGGTGCCTGTAAGGGCAACCCCGGTCCCGGTGGCTGGGGCTGCGTTCTGGTTTACGGCAAGATCGAGAAGGAGCTCTCCGGCGGTGAGAGGCAAACGACCAATAACCGCATGGAGCTGACCGCGGCGATCGCGGGACTCACAGCGCTTAAGGAGCCCTGTGAGGTCGAGCTCTGGTCTGACTCCAAATATCTTGTGGACGCCGTCACGAAGGGCTGGGCTCGCTCATGGAAGGCAAAGGGATGGAAAAAGGGCGACGGCAAGCCTGCGCTCAATCCCGACCTTTGGGAGACGTTGCTCGGCTTATTGGAGAAGCACCGTGTGACCTTCGTTTGGGTACGCGGACACAACGGACACGCCTACAACGAGCGATGCGACAGGCTCGCCGTTTCCGAGGCGGAAAAATTTTTGTGATTTCTGTAATGGGGGATGTGAATGAAAGAGAAGGTTTTGCTTGGCATGAGCGGCGGTCTTGACAGCACATACGCCGTCATTGACCTGCGTGCCCGCGGCTACGAGGTGGAGGGGGCGGTCCTGAGGATGAGTGCGGAGACGGATATCGAACACGCGCGAGAAACGGCGCGCACGCTTGGCGTACCGCTTCACGTCGTGGATTGCACCGAGCGCTTCCGCGAGATCGTCATTGCCGATTTTCTTCACGAATACGCATCGGCGAGAACGCCGAACCCCTGCGTGATCTGCAATCGCTACGTCAAGATCGAGTCGCTTTGCGAGTGCGCTCGCTCGCTGGGGATTGCCCGCGTGGCAACAGGGCACTACGCGGATATCGGCGTCGGTGAGGACGGGCGCTATTATGTCCGCTCGGCAAAGGATGTGAAAAAGGATCAGAGCTACGTTCTCTGGCGACTGACGCAGGAGCAGCTCTCCATGCTGACGTTTCCTCTCGCGGGGCGCGAAAAGCGTGAGGTTCGCGAGACCGCCAAGGAGCTCATGTTGCCGAACGCCGACGCGTCGGAGAGTCAGGAGATCTGCTTCATTCCGACGGACGACTACGTTTCCTACGTCGAGGAGGCGCTCGGGAAATTTCCAGAGGGAGATTTTGTGGATGAGCACGGTGCCGTCGTCGGCAGACATCGCGGCATCATTCACTACACGATCGGTCAGCGAAAGGGGCTCGGGCTCTCGATGGGGCGCCCCGTGTTCGTCAGTGAGATCGATCCCGCACGCGGAACGGTCACGGTTGCGGACGAGCCTGCGATCTTCAGGACGCGGCTTGTTTGCGACACGCTCAATTTCCAGAAGCTCGCGCCCACGCCCTGCGGTACAGTCCGTGCGACGGGGAGGATCCGATACGGCGCCCGCCCCGTGCCCGTGACGGTGACGTTTGACGGGGAACGTGCCGAGGCGGTGTTTGACACGCCCGTGCGCGCGGTGACGCCGGGGCAGTCCGTTGTCTTTTACGACGGCGATGACGTGCTTTTTGGCGGCATTATCGTCAGAAATTAACTGTTTTCTAATAAAAACAATGATAAATTAAAAAATAACGAATAATATTAGAAAAAAAGAAAAGAAAAATACGTTTTTTGGGTCCGAAAAAAACTTTTTGGCAGGTTGCTCATTGTATCAAAAACGCCTTCCGAAAATTGTTCAACTTCAACAATTTTCGGGAGGCGTTTCTTTTTTGCAAAACGTGGGGTGGTATATCGGTTGTTAAATGTGATTTACCACAAATCATGATAAAAACGGTCATAATTGATTAAATGCCAAAAACCCTTGAAGAATCAAGGTTTTTTTGGCAAAAAACATCTTTATCGGTAAATCAAAAAGACACACCCTTTTTGAAGAGGTGCTCTTGCGGAGAGTGACTTTTTTATCCTTATATATTACTTTTGGACCGTTTTTCGTTAAAATGACGGAAAATGGGGGAAAATATGAACTTTTTGTGGAGAAATTGAAAAAAAGTGATGACGAAAGTTATTGATTTTTTGTGAATGAAGTGGTAGTATTATAAAGTAATAAATGTTACCGTGTCGGTTTGCCCAAAAAGATACGGTGGCAACAGCAATTGCAAAATCCGTTAGAGGAGGAAAATCTATGGAAAACTCAAAGCTGACAAGAGTGGTTGCGATGGTACTTTCGGTACTGATGGTCGCAGGCCTGTTCATGAGCGTCGGTGCAGCGAAAGCACCCCTTATGACGACCGCCGCGAAAGAGGATGAAACCTCGATCGCCAACGAAGCTCTTGAAATACTCGGTGACGCAAAATGGGCCGAGTACAAGGAAAAATTCGGTTCTCAGCCGAACTACGCGGGCGACGACATCGTGATCAACGCTGCCGACGCCATCAAGCTCCCCGAGAACGCAAAGGTTCTTTCTGAGCTTGACGGAAAGACGAATGTCCTCTACCTCCCCAGTGAGGGCGGTGCAACCTGGACCGTGACCGTTCCCGAGACCGGTCTTTACGCAATGGACTTCATCTATTACGCTATCTCCGAGCTTGACGGCGTAAAGATCTCCAAGGCAGCGGACATCGAGAGAACGCTCCGTATCGACGGTGAGGTTCCCTATACCGAGGTTCGTAACCTGCTGATGACCAAGACATGGGTCGATAAGCTGGATGAGAGCCAGATCGAGTATGATGCCGCTACCGGCAACATCGTCAAGATCAACTACGAGAAGGACGGCGCAGACAACGAGCGCAGACCCTCCAAGGTTGAAGCACCCGTTTGGACGGAATACACCGTATGTGACCCTACCGGTTACTACAACGGCGAATTCTTCTTCTATCTCGAAGCAGGTGAGCACACCATCACCCTCGAAGCACAGAAGGAGCCGATGGCTCTTGAAAGCATCACGCTTCGCGCAAGAGAGAGCCTCGTTACTTACAAAGAGTATCTCGCAATGCACAGAGATATGGGCCACACCAGAGCTCCTCAGGACACCGTGATCCGCCTGGAGGCAGAGTACTACACCGCTACCTCTTCCAGCACCATCTACGGTCAGAACGACAGCTCTTCTTCTATCACCAGCCCTCAGCACGCAAGCTACTCCCTGATCAACGACGTCGGCGGACGTAACGGAAGCTACAACTGGTCTTCCGTAGGTCAGTGGATCGAGTGGACCGTCAATATCCCCAGCGGTAAGGCGGGCTTCTACACCATCAACTCCCGCTTCCTTGCAAGCGCACTGGAAGGTCTTTTCGTTTCCCGCCGTCTCTATATCGACGGTGAGATCCCCTTCGAAGAGGCTAACAACCTTGAGTTCCTTTACAGCGACGGCTGGCAGGGCGCGGCTTTCACGGACGGAACCAACGAGTTTGAGTTCTATCTCAGCGAAGGTACCCACACCTTCAAGCTTGAAGTTAACTACGGTAACCTCGGCGGCCTGATCGCAGAGATCCGCGACTGTGTTACCGCCATCAACGCTATCTACATCAAGATCCTCCAGATCTCCGGTACCGATCCCGACCCGTACATGGACTACTCTTACTATAAGAGAATTCCTACCGAGATCGCAGAGATGAGAGTTCTCTCCAAGAGACTCTATGCTGTTTCCGAGCAGATCACCGAGATCTCCGGCGGTAAGTCCAGCTCGGCTACCGCTACCATTGAAAACGTTGCCCGTGTCCTTGAGACGATGGCTGCAGACAGTGAGCGTAAGATCGCTAAGAACTTCTCGGCGCTCAAGTCCTACATCGGTAACCTCGGTACCTGGCTCAACGACGTCGGTCAGCAGGCGCTGATCCTCGACTACTTCCTCATCCAGCCTACCGGAAACGAGCTGCCCAAGGGCGAGGGTAACTTCTTCCAGAACGCTTGGTTTGAGCTTCAGAAATTCGCATACAGCTTTATCCGCGATAACTCCTCCTTCGGCTCCGTTAGCGAGGGCGAAGGCATTACGAAGATCGACGTTTGGACCACCGTATCCCGCGAGTACGCGCAGATCATCCGTTCTATCGTCGACGAGAGCTTTGGCAGAGAATATCCCAATATCTCCATCAACCTCAAGCTCGTTACCGCAGGTACGCTTCTCCCCGCTACGCTCTCCGGCGTAGGTCCTGACGTCATGATGGACGTTACTTCCTCCGACTGTATCAACTATGCAGTCCGCGGCGCGGTCCTCAACCTCACCGGCTATGAAGGCTTCGACGAGGTCCAGACCTACTTCCACGACTCTGCATGGGTTCCCGTAACCGTTGCTCTCGACGATCCCTCCGGTGAAGTTGCCGTATACGGCGTTCCCGAGAAGCAGAGCTTCAGCGTTATGTTCTACCGTAAGGACATCTTCGCTTCCCTCGGTCTCCAGGTTCCCAACACTTGGGATGAGTTCAACGCGATCATGCCCATCCTCGTGAGCCAGAACTACCTCGTAGGTATGCCTCACGATACCACCATCACCAATATGTTCATTTATCAGAACGGCGGCTCCCTCTACACCAACAACGGTACGACCATCTCCTTTGACCAGGACGTTACCCTTGATGCGTTCACGCAACTCTGCTCGTTCTTCACCACCTACCGTTTCCCGCTGACCTATGATGCGGCGAACCGCTTCCGTTCCGGTGAAATGCCCGTATTTATCGGCGACTATATCACCTACTTCAACCAGTTCACGATCTTCGCTCCTGAGCTTAAGGGCCTGTGGGGCTTCACCACCGTTCCCGGCACCGTTCAGGATGACGGCTCCGTCAACAAGTCTGTTGTTGCTGCCATCAATACCATCGTTATCATGATGGACGCTGCCGACAGAGGCACCGACCAGGCAGGCTTCAACTTCATCAAGTGGTGGATGGGTGCTACCGTTCAGGGTCAGTACGCAAACGAGCTCGTTGCGCTCCTCGGTCCTGCAGGTAAGTACGCAACCGCTAACATGGATGCTTTCTATGATATGTCCTGGACGGCAAGCGAACTTGCTGAGATTCAGAACCAGTTCGACAACCTTCAGGCTGTTCCTGAAATGCCCGGTTCCTACATCATCGCTCGTAATGTTGAATTCGCATTCCTTAACGTATACAACAACGACTACGTTCCCAGCGAAGCGCTTCAGGATTACACCAGCACGATCAACGCGGAATTCCAGAGAAAGCGTGATGAACTTAAGCGTAAGTTCTACGTCCCTTCCAACACCAAATAATCTTTAGCAAAGGAGAATACGGACATGTCGGAAAAAGCTACAGCAGCTGCCAAGAATGCTAAAAAGCCGGTCGCTCGTAAAGAGATGACCATGTGGCAATGGACATGGAAAGAAATGAAGCGTAACTACGTTGCGTACCTGATGTGCGCACCGTACTACCTCATTTTCACGACCTTCACCATCCTGCCCGTTTTGCTTTCACTGTTCTTCAGTTTCACCATCTTCAATATGATCGAAGCACCGCAGTTTATCTTCCTCGACAACTACATGAGATTGTTCCTGGATGATGACATCTTTATTGAAGCTGTTGCAAACACTCTTATCTTCGCCGTTATGACGGGACCGGTTTCCTACCTTCTCTCCCTGTTTACGGCATGGTTCATCAACGAGCTCCCTCCCAAGATCAGAGCCGTTGTAACCCTGATTTTCTACGCACCTTCTCTTTCCACCGGTATGACCTTCATCTGGAAGGTTATCTTCGACGGTGACTCCTACGGTTATGCCAACTCCATTCTGATGAGACTTGACCTGATCCAGGAGCCCATTCAGTTCTTCAAGAACGAGGCTTACGTAATGCCTCTGTGTATCGTCGTCGCTCTTTGGACGTCTCTCGGTGTATCCTTCCTTTCCTTCATCGGTGGTCTTCAGACCGTTCCGAAGGACCAGTTCGAGGCTGCAGCCGTTGACGGTATCAAGAACAGATGGCAGGAACTCTGGTACGTTACCCTGCCGAACATGAAGCAGCAGATGCTCTTCGGTGCGGTTATGGCAATTACCCAGTCCTTCAACTTCGGTACGATCGTTAACGATCTTGCCGGCTTCCCCAGCGTAAACTACGCTGCTCATACAATCATGCATCACCTCCAGGACTACGGCGGCCAGCGTTTTGAGGTCGGTTACTCCTCCGCGATCGCAACCGTCCTGTTCATCATGATGGTAGGCTCGAACATGCTTGTAAATAAAGTACTTAACAAGGTGGGACAATGATATGTCAAAGAAATTAAGAACAAGAAATCATAAAGTTGTCCTCAACCGTTCTGCGGGAGGCGACATGGGAATAGCGATGTTCCTGCTTATCTTCGGCGCATTTATGTTTATCCCGATGTACTACGCGGTTATCCAGTCTCTGAAGCCGCTCGACGAGCTTTGGAACTATCCACCCAAGTTCTACGTTGTTAACCCGACGCTCAGCAACTTCGGTGATATGTTCGCAAGTATGACCTCGTCCTGGGTTCCTTTCTCCCGTTACATCTTCAACACCGTGTTGATCTCCGTTGCGGGTACGTTTGGTAACCTCTTCCTCGGTTCTCTTGCTGCATACGTCGTATCCAAGATGAAGTTCCCCGGCCGTGGCCTTCTCTTCGGTGCGGTTCGTTACTCCCTCATGTTTACCGCTACCGTTACCGGTATCGTAAACTACCTCACGATGAGTGCGATCGGCCTCGTAGATACCTACTGGGCGATCATCATCCCCGCATGGGGCGCAACCCTCGGTATGTTCCTTATGCGTCAGTTCATGACCTCCGGTATCTCCGACGCCGTTCTTGAGTCCGCCCGTCTGGACGGCTCCAGCGAGCTCCGTACCTACTGGACCATCGCAATGCCTATGGTTAAGCCCGCATGGCTGACCCTTATCGTGTACTCCTTCAAGGATCTGTGGAACACCGGTTCCTCCACTTACATCCAGAGTGAACAGCTCAAGACCTTCAACTACGCGATCCAGCAGATCGTATCCGGCGGTCTCGCCCGTGCGGGTGTCGGCGCAGCTGCAACCATCGTTATGTTGATCGTTCCGGTACTTGTATTCGTCATTTCCCAGAGTAACATCGTAGAGACGATGTCTACCTCCGGTATGAAAGACTAAGATAGGAGGATGTAGTTTTGAAAAAAATGTCCAAAATTCTGTGCCTGATTTTCGCGGTCGTCCTCCTTATGGGCATGGCACTCCAGGTTTCCGCTGCTGCGGCACCTTACCAGACCTATACGTACGATATCGACGGCATGGCAGTGTACTCTCCTCATGCGTACACTCCCAGTGAGGCCATCACTTCGTACGAGATGAATATGCCTCACGCCCTCAACAGCGCGACGGATATCTTCGTTGACGACAGAGGTTGGAAGTATATTTCCAACACCAAGAACAACACCGTTGAGGTTCTGAATGAAAACTTCATCTATCAGTTCTCGATCGGTGAATTCATCAATAAGCAGGGTGTACAGGATAGCCTGTACGAGCCTGCGGGCCTCTACGTATTCGACGGCAAGCTTTACGTCTGCGATACGATGAACGCCCGTATCGTTGTCTTCGACCTTGAGGGCAACTTCCTCGATATCGTCGAGGCTCCCAGCGCGGACATCATGGGCTCCGATACCGTGTTCCGTCCCGTCGCTGTCGGTGTCAATAAGTCCGGTACGATGTACATCGTCTCCAAGACGACCTACTCCGGTATCATCGCGCTCAACGCAGACGGCTCCTTCCAGGCGTTCGTCGGCGCTCAGAAGGCTACCGTATCCATGGCAGTCCGTATCCGCCGTATGATCTTCCCGAATATCGTTACCGAATCTTACCTTTCTACTCCTTATAAGAACCTGACCATGGATGACGAGGGTATCGTTTGGGCTACCATCATCTTTGATGATTCCGACTCCCAGAACCTCGCAAACTCCCTGCTCTCCGGTTCCATCAACGAGACCTACGCTCCCGTTAAGAAGCTCAACCCCAAGGGTGACGATATCATGGTTCGTCAGGGCTTCACGATGCCCGCAGGTGAAGTAAACTTCGCTACCGCTGCTACCGCCGATATGGGTAAGCACGCAGGCCCCTCTGAGCTTGTTGATATCGCGATCGGCTCCAACGGTATGTGGTCCGTACTTGACTCCAAGCGTGGCAAGATCTACACCTATGACAGCGAAGGCAACATGCTGTTCGCTTTCGGTGACCAGGGCAAACAGCTCGGTAACCTTTCCACTCCTACCGCTATCACCTATGACGGTAGCGACATCCTCGTTCTCGACAGTACGCTGAACTCCATCACCATCTTCAAGAGAACCGACTACGGCGACGTTATTGACCTTGCTCTCCAGCACAATAACGAGCGTAAGTACTCTGAGGGCTTTGCTGACTGGCAGGACATCCTGAAGAGAAACATCAACTTTGACGCCGCTTACGTCGGTATCGGTAAGAACCTGTACCGTCAGGCTGAAAACACCACCGTTCTCGAAGCTCTTCCTGAGGAAGAAAGAGAAGCATTTGCTATTCAGAAGTATGAAGAAGCAATGGAATACTACAAGGACGCTCACGAGACCACCAACTACTCCATCGCATTCAAGGCATGGAGAAAGGCTATGACTGAGAAGTACATCCTCGTCGTTCTTCTCGTTATCGTCGTTCTCGTCGTTGTAATCGCCAAGTTCTTCGGCTACGTTGGCAAGAAGAACAAGGCCGGTGTCGTTAAGGCAGGCAAGCGTACCCTTTGGGAGGAATTCCTCTACGGCTTCTACGTAATGATGCATCCGTTCGATGGCTTCTGGGATCTGAAGCACGAGAAGCGCGGCTCCGTCAGAGGTGCGATCTGCATCCTCGTTCTGACCGCAGCATCCCTGCTTTACCAGTCTGTCGGCTCCGCATACCTCTTTGGTGGCGGCTCTGCCAGGGGCAACATCTTCGGCGTAGTTATCGCATTCTGCGTTGTATTTGCTCTCTGGTGCATCGCTAACTGGTGTCTCACCACCCTCTTTGACGGCGAAGGTACGCTCAAGGATATCTTCATTGCAACCTCTTATGCACTGATGCCTATCCCGCTGCTCACCATCCCCGCAACCATCGCAACCAACTTCGCATCCCTTACGGAGGCGGAGATGATCACCCTGATTCTCGGTGTTTCCTATGTATGGACCGGCTTGCTCATCTTCTTCGGCGCGATGACGACGCACGGCTATTCCATGGGACGTAATATCGTTATTACCATCTTTACCTTGGTTGGTATGATCTTCATTCTGTTCGTTGCGGTTCTTTTCTGGAACCTCATCACCCGAATGGTTTCCTTTGTAACCGATATCGTAACGGAAATTTCGTACCGAGCACAATAAACAGGAGGAGAATGTATGAAAAAAATCAGAATTATTTCAGCGGTTCTGGCAATCCTTCTTGCCTTTTCCGCTGTGAGCCTGCCTGTTTTTGCGGCTGATCCTGTGGATATTGCATCCTATCCCACGACCGAATATGAAACGATGTATGAAAAGCTGAGCACCATGAAGGAGATGTACGTCAGCGACGAGTACGGCTATAAGATGTACTTTGACACCCAGTCCGGTGAATTCGCGATCGAAAACACCAAGACCGGTGAGCTTACCTTCTCCAACCCCTACGACATCGCAACCTTGACCGAGTCCTCTTCCAGTGACAAGGACAACGACGACCCGATCCGTCAGGCGCTCCTTTCCCAGATCATCCTTCAGTATGAGGATACCATGACCGGTGCAACTGCCACCATGATGAGCTACACTCACGCAGCGCTGGCAGGCGGTCAGATTCAGTTCAAAAACATTGACAACGGTGTCCGTGTTGAGTATGCACTCGGTACCGTAGAAACCAAGCGTCTTATCCCGCAGTGGATCAAAGCTGACCGCTTCCAGAGCCAGATCCTTGACGTGCTCGCACTTCATGAATCCGAGTTCACCAGCGAAGAGCTTCAGGTCTACAACGGTATCACCAAGACCCAGACCTTCTATAAGCTCGTAGGCCCCGCATCCGAGGATGCCGTTTACGATCCGCAGATCACTCCTACCGCAGAGAACCCCGACTCCATCAAGTTCCTTGTTGATAACAAGGGCGAGACGATGTACTTCCTGCTCGGTATCGGTGAGCGTGCAAAGAAAAACATCGAGAAGCTGATCCGTAAGTACTGCCCCGAGTATACTTACGATAAGCTCGAAGAAGACCACGAGATCACCGGCTATGAGGGTGACGAAAAGGAACCCCCGCTTTTCCGTCTCGCGGTTGAATACACCATCAATGAAGACGGTCTTACCGCAAGCATTCCTGCAAAGAGTATCCGTTACAACGAGACCAACTACGTTCTTGAGAACCTCGTTCTGCTTCCTTACTTCGGTTGCACCACGCTCAAGGCGATGGGGCTTGAGACTCTTGAGGGCGGTAAGTACACCAAGAACGGCGGTTACATCTTCATTCCCGACGGTAGCGGTACGCTCCTTACCTATTACAATGCCGACGGCACTGTAAAGAGCGGTATTCAGGGTGGCTCCCTCTACGGTCCCGACTATGCATATGAAGATCTCCAGGGAACCGACGCCAATGCGGAGGTATTCCGTATTCCCGTATTCGGTCTGACCGAGACCTCCGTTATCGCAACCAGCAGCTCCCGTGGCGACTATAAGCCGATCGTCGGTAACAAGACCGATACTAAGGATTATGCACGTGGCTTCTTCGCGATCATCGAGGAAGGCGAATCCTTCGCTTCCATCCGTGCGAACCTGAGACAGACCGGTTGGACCGGTGCTTCCGGTACCACCGAGTACTCCACCGTATACGCGCTCTTCACCATCAAGCAGAGTGACTCCGTAACCGTAGGCTCCTCCCTCGGTGGCTCCAACTCCGCTATGACGGCGACCAACTCCACCAAGTACACCGGTAATTACACCATCCGTTACGTTCTCCTTTCCGATCCCACGATGGCTAAGGCGAAGGGCGTAGATTACTACGAGCCCTCCTACGTCGGTATGGCTGACGCTTACCGTGACTACCTCATCGAGAGCGGCGCGATCGACGAGCTCGCAAGCTCTGAGGTTGAAAAGGGCATTCCGCTCTACATCCACTCCTTCGGCGCACTTGACACCGAGGATACCTTCCTCTCCTTCCCCGTTACCGTCGAAAAGCCGCTGACCACGTTTGAGGACGTGATCACCATGGCTGACCAGCTCAAGGAAAACGGCATTACCAATGTCAACTTCATCCTTGAGGGCTTCGCAAACGGCAACATGACCAAGCCTTATTATCCCTCTTACGTGAAGTGGGGTAAGACCGTCGGCGGCACCAAGGGCCTTGAAACGCTCCTGAGCTATGCTGACGAGACCGGCATTGGCGTATTCCCCGAATTCAACTTCTCCACCGTATCCTGGACGAAGGCATTCACCGGCTTCTCTTACCGCAAGTATGCTGCAAGAGCAATGAGCGGCCGTTACACCACCAGACGTGACTATGACCCTGTATACCAGATCATCACTCGCTTTGGTATGGGTAACGTCGTTTCCTCCGGTGCATACCTCACTCTCTTTGAGAAGTTTGCAGAGGATTACGAAAAGTATGAGATCGGCGCGATCGCGTCCACCGCACTCGGTACGGACCTCAGCTCCGACTACAACGAAGATTATCCGATCACCAGAGAGGACTCCAAGCTCAATACTCAGGACCTCCTCGCTGCAATGAAGGAGCAGAACGGTAAGGTTCTCGTAGCAGGCGGTAACGCTTACACGCTTCCTTACGTAACCGATATCGTAAACCTCCCGCTGGATAACAGTAACTACCAGATCTCCTCTAACTCCATCCCCTTCATCGGTCTCGTTCTCCATGGTTATATGAACTATGCGGGCGGCGTGATCAATACCGAGGGTGACGTACAGTACGAGATCCTCAAGTCTCTTGAGAACGGTGCGGCTCTCTACTTCCTGCTCTCTTATCAGAATATCTCTGAGATCAAGAGCGCATACATGATGGGCCTCAACGAGAACTACTCCGTTGCTTATGAAACCTGGGCAGACGAAGTGATGGCAAACTACAAGACCCTGAACGATGCGATCGGTTCCCTCCAGACCGCTCAGATCACCAACCACGAGTTTGTGACTGCATTCCGTCTCGAAGGCGATCAGGCAGACTTCATGTTCACGCAGTCCAATGTCACTCGCCAGAACCTCGCTGACATCAAGCAGCTTTACCTCACGACCAGAGACGAGGTTGACCGTCTCCGTAGAAATGGTCTTGAGACCAACGCACAGGCTCTCCTTGAGAAGGAGACCGCATACCTGACCTCCTACAACGAGCAGACCAAACGCGTCACTCTGGAGACGGCATTCACCGACAAGTATGCAACCGGCGGCGTTGTATCCGTAACCTACACCGATGACAACGGCAATGACACCGTATTCTACATCAACTACAACACCTACGCTGTAGCTGTTCAGAATGAAAACGGCGTATTCATGATCGGCGCAGAATCCTTCGTTAACGAGAAGGACGCTGCTGTCTCCGCCATCACCGGTATTGAGTATGAAACCGTTTCCTGCCTGCTGCCTACCGCAGGTCAGCTCGATGCGTATGAAACCGCTCTTGCTAACTACGACGCAGCTGTTGCAAGCGGCAACAAGACTCAGATCGGCAGAACGCTGAACGCTCTGAACAAGGCGCTCGACAACATCAAGGTTCAGGTTCCCACCAACCACGTTGTCAAGCTCACCAATGCAAACGGTGACGTTGCTTACTTCAACTACACCACCGAGACTGTTCTCGTTCCTCTTTCCGAGACCCACTATTTCGTAATTCCGGCTCAGTCTTATGTCATGGACTGATGAAAGGAGAGGTGAAAAATGACTAATGATATCAAAGTGAATACCACAGCTCCTGCTCCTTCCAAAAAGAAGAAGCGTAGAGGCGCCTCTCTTGTGGAAAAAAAGGACAGAATGGGTTGGATATTCATTCTCCCGTTCCTCATTGGCTTTGTATTCCTTTATGCAGGCGTTGTATTTGAGTCCCTCAGCTACAGCTTTGCAAGATACAATACCATTCCCGCTATCAAGGGTGGCGGCTACAACCTCACCTTTGTCGGCTTTGAAAACTTCTCGACTCAGCTCATGAAGACCGTTGACAACGAAGGTAAGACCTTTATTGAAATGATCTTCACCAGCTTTGCTAACCAGATCATCGACGTTGTGATCATCCTTATGTTCTCGCTCTTCATCGCAGTTCTTCTGAACACCAAGATGGTAGGCCGTACGGCATTCCGTGCGATCTTCTTCATCCCTGTCGTTGTAGGCGCAGGTATCATCGCTAAGATCGACGCCTCCGCAAGCGAGATTCTCGATGCAATGTCCAGCCTTGAGGGTATCGATATGGGTACCTCTCAGGGTGGTGAACAAGCCAGTGGCCTTGTCAGCTCGATGGACGTAGAAATGCTCTTGATGAGCCTCGGCCTCGGCGGCTCGCTCACCGATATGGTCGTACAGCTCGTTGAAAGAATTTACGAGATCGTTAACCGCTCCGGCGTACAGATGCTGATCTTCCTCTCCGGTCTGCAGAATATCTCTCCCTCTGTGTATGAGTCCTGCCAGATGGAAGGTGCAACCGCTTGGGAAACCTTCTGGAAGATTACCTTCCCGATGATCAGCCCTATGATCCTCGTAAACGCTTTCTACACCATCATCGACTCCTTTACGGCAGAATCCAATGAAGTTATGCAGGCGATCATCGCGATCTCCCCGGACGGCGTGCCCAGCGGCGAGCAGTCTGCAGCAGCATGGACCTACTTCGGTATCGTTATCGTAGCTCTCGGTCTCGTTGCTCTGGTTTGCAAGAACTTCGTATTCTATGACCGTAGAAATGATTAAGAAGGGAGGAAAGCAACACCATGAATAACAAGCAAGAAGCTGCACCGCGTGTGCTTAAAGATTCCAAAAACAAAATCAGGGTTGATTTCGAAAGAACCTCCCTCAAAGAAAGAATGAAGGCAAAATACCTCAATAGCAATTTCTACAAGAAACTCCTTCTTGCAGTCTTCCGCTTTGTTTTGCTTCTCGGTATTTCTTACATTATCCTTTTCCCGTTTTTCTCGAAGATCTCCGCTTCGTTCATGAGCCCTGTTGACTTTATCCAGAGTGACGTTAAGCTCATCCCGAAGTATCCGACGCTCAACACCTATAAGTATCTGATCATCGAAAACCACTACTTCGAGGCCATGCTGAACTCGTTCATCCTGTCCTTTGTATGTGCTGCGATCCAGATGTTTGTAGCTGCTTTCGTTGGCTACGGCTTCGCGAAATTCAAATTCAAGGGTAAAAACGCAGTATTCCTTCTGGTTATGCTGACGATGATCGTTCCTCACCAGATCCTCGCTTCCTCCTTCGTACAGAAGTTTATCTACTTCGATATCTTCGGTATCTTCGAGGCAACGAATCTGTTCGGTGCGCTGGGTCTCAGCCAGGGTCTGTACAACACGTACATGCCTCTGCTCCTGCTCTCCGTTACCGGTCTTGCATTCAAGAATGGTCTGTTCATCTTCCTGATGAGACAGTTCTACCGTGGTGTACCGGATGAACTTGAAGAGTCCGCAAGCGTTGACGGCTACGGCACGTTCAAGACCTTCTTCCGCATCATCCTCCCGATCTCCATTCCGATGCTGATCACCGTATTCATTCTCGCGTTTGCATGGCAGTGGACTGACATCTTCTATGTCAACACCTTCATGCCCTCCTCCGAGAATCTGCTCCTTACGAGCAACAACTTCTGGTCTGTAATGCCCGATACGCTGGATGCCCTCAAGGATCAGGCAGGCGCTAACGCCTCCACCTTCGAGGTTGCAGTTAAGAACGCCGCAGGTCTCCTCGTTGTTCTTCCTCTCATGATTCTCTACATCTTCTGCCAGAGATATCTTGTTCAGGGTATCGCACACTCCGGTCTCGCTAACTAATACCAAGCACCAAAAAGAGCCCCCGCTTCGGCGGGGGCTCTTTGACGTTTGTGGATTGCGCTGGCTCTAAGTGCCTGGCGTGCAGTACCCGCCCCCATGTGCTCGGCGTGCTGAGCCCGCCCCCATGTGCTCGCCTTTTTGTTGTTTCATCGTAACGAAGCGCGGCAAAACGGCGAGGTTGGATTGTTAAATTTAACCGATAAATTGGAAATTGCAGGCCGTTGGGTGGAGCGGAAACGCCGTCAGGCTCCTTCCGGGAGGGAGCTCCCGACGAAAGTCGGGTGAGGGAGAGTGCGTGTAATAAAGGTGAAGACTGAGATTACGGGATGCATACTTACATAGATACCGTCAGCCAAGATAGTATACAGCCTGTAGGATTTCATACACGCGCACTCCGTCCGTCTCGCTGATGCGAGCCACCACGGGGTCCCCAAGCCGCCGGGCGCGGATTGGGGTTCTCGACATTCCTCTCAGTGGAAGACTCTCGAGAGCCTTGGCTTTTG
>JAFTIJ010000168.1 GCA_017456965.1 Clostridia bacterium | reverse complement strand
CCAGCTCGCGGATCTTTTCGTACAGGATATCAACTGCGTTGCTGCCTGTTCCGCCAACACCGATCAATAAGATGTTTTTCATAGAATCTTCTCCTTATAGTGATAATAATGATATTTAAATTTTATTTTTTTGCTTTGTCGGATTCGTGCTTTGGGGCTTGATTCCGTTTCGTCGATTTGTCCGATACGTGCTTGGTGGGGGGCTTGCCCGGCTCGGACGCGGTGGCGCTCGGCGTATCGGGAGCCTTCGGTTTCTTCTCCGCGTCCGGGCTTTGTCCCGCGAGCAGGCCGTATTTCGCTGCATCGGGGTGGCCGATGGACGCAAAGAGATCGAAGAGCATGAGATTCATCGCGTCGTAGCCGACCGTATCCGTGCGGTAGGTGGCAAAGCCGCGGACGATATCGGCGCCGACGTCAAGGAGCGCCTGTCGGTCGCGCGCGGCGGCGGCAAGCGAAACGTGAGCCGTGACGGCGTCGGCGAAGGCACCGAGGTGATGGATATCGGGGTGATCGTCAAAGAACGGATTGCTGAGACTCTTGAAGTATCCGCACGTTTTGATGACCTCCTCCAGACGCTCGAAATGCTCTCCCTTGGTAAAGGGCGGGATCTCCGTCATCTGGCGCTTGAGCTCGCGGTCGAACGCGGCACTCCATACGTCGATAAGGCTATCCTTTTCACGAAGCCAGTCAAAGAGCAGGTGGAGCGTATCGCCCATGACGGTCACGCCGTTGACTGTCATGGGCGACAGGCTCGGCATGGTCGTACCGTCGGTGTGGGAAACTGTCAGATAAAAGGTGTACGCATCCTCTTGCGAGGGTTCCTTTTTGCAGACGATCTTCTTTGAGAAGATGGCGTAAAGCAGAGCCTTTGCGGTATTATGGCTCTGGACCTTTTCCATTTCGGGGTTCAGGAAGGGGAGACGTCCGGGCTTATGGAGGCTGTTACCGAGGTGCGGATTCCAGCGATCGGAGGCGTGGGAGCGCATGAGCTCCAGCGAGCGGCGATAGCTGTGGTAGTATGCGGCGGTATTGCACTCGTTGAATTTGGTAATGCGCTTGGGTACGATATCCAGCTTCTCATCCGTAATGTAGAGGATCTGATCGGAGATATCGTGTACGACGGCGACGCGGGAGTTATGGGAGACGTACTTGCGCGCGAACTGCTCGGCGCAACTGCGGATCGCGGTTTCGTCCGTGGCACCCTGCGGTGTGACGATGCCGAAGCCTGTTGCCTCCTTGCGGATGTACTGCGCGGTCCCGTAGGACATCATCAGCACGGTCAGGTCGGAGGGGCGCGGCGCGGAGGTCTCGTCCTTGTGGACGCTGTAATCGAGCACGAGCGAGGTCTTGGCGGACTCTCTTGCGGGGAGCAGCGCGGCAGAGATGGCGTTGCTGATCTGCTTGGGATTTTTCTCGGGGATATCGCCAATGATCGCCTCCAGAATATTCATCTCGCTGATATTCTGGAAGGTCTCGCTTGCGCGGACGAGCGGCTTGCAGCTCTCGATCATCCGATCAAAGAGCAAGCGCATGCTTTCCGCGGCGTTTGAGGTCGTGCGCTCGATGTGGCCATTATAGCGCTTTGTGGCGGCTTCCATCGTTATGCGGAAGACCTGCGCGCCGACAACGTTATCGTTTGCGACGACGCTTGCGAAGGATTCTGTGGGATTTTCTCGCGAGAAGGCTTTCCAGAGTGCGTCCTTCTCCTTCTCGGCGGCGCGGATGTTGACCGTACTGCTGACCTTGCCCGCGTCGAGGCTCTGTGCCTGACGCGTCTTTTCCTCCAGATCGTCGCAGGCCTGAGTGAAGCTCTTGAAGAAGGTACGGTATTCGTCGATCAGGTAATCCAGACGGTCTGCGAGCTCGCGGAATACCAGACGGCACAGATACTGTCCCATTTGCTCAAGGAGACGGTTGAAGGTGGCGGTCGCGTCTGCCTTGAGACAAACGCTGTCGGTGTGGACGTGCGTGTTTTTTTTGCGGTATTGCTTTGTTTTTTCCTTGGCCGCGATGCCTGTAAGACGGTTGGCGCCGAGCTTGTAATAGAAGCTTTTATTCAGTCTGAGCTCCTTTTGCGGTGCCATATTGTCGCCGTGGGTGATCCGTAGCGTGTCGTTGTAGAGATCACTTTCCGTAAATCGGGAGGCAATCGTCTGCCATTGCTTGTCGAGATCCATGCCTTCGGGTGCGGAGAGCAGGTCGTCGATTGCCGTGCGCAGGGAACAGATCCGCACCATCTGAGATACGGGATGGACGAAGAGCGCCTCGTCACCTCCGTAATTACATTTGAGCAGCTTCTCACGCAGGGATACGGGAGAGGCGGTGAGATCCTCCTGATCGGCAAGGGAGAGGATAGCGCCCGTCAGGGGGAGATGCGTTTTTTTAACGTAGTCGATACGGTCGACGACGGCCTCGCAGAGCGCTTTCATGACGGCGTCGGCCTGCTTTAAAAACGTCTCCTTGGCAGAGCGCTTTTCTGCCACCGCTGTGAGGGGCGTGCTGTCATCATGGGTGCGACGGGAGAGCTTCTGCTTGATGAAGCCGAAGAAATCCTTGACGAAATGGGGCTGAGGAATGGCGGCAAGCTCCGAGATCGTTTTGGGGATGGGGCACTCGACGGTCTGCATGATGTAGGCGCGCAGCTGCTTGAAATATTCCTCTGCACTGTCGACCGACCGGTCGCCGTCCATGTCACGCAGAAGCGTTCGCTCCACGATCATGGGCAGAGGACTCAGCGCCTCCCCGCACATCTCCCGATACGTCTCGGTATAGAGGCGGGCGTATGAGAGCGCGTCGACAGGGGAGGCCTCGCCTCTCTCTTTTGCGGCGACTTCGTTTTCCTTCTGGAGTGCGTGAACGCGGTTGTGCAGGAGCAGCCACGTATTATCGCAGACGGAGCGGGTCTGCTTGCACGCGAGATAGGTTAAGATGCTCTCGGTCGGGAACTGCACCTTGGAGGTGGCGATGACGGTATAAATGGCGTTGATGCCGTTACTCTGCGCGTTGAGCAGCACGTGATTGGAGAGCTCGCTGTCCGTCGTCTTACCGACGTTGGTGCAAAGGACCGTGTAAAGCGTATCTGCGATCGCATCGGTGTGCGCCTCCACAGAGTGCACGCCGGGGATCTTGTCAAAGACGAACACCTTTTGGAAGGGGGCGGCATCGGGATTCCAGAAGGCGGGATCCGTTGAGTCGAAGAGCAGTCCCGCCAAGGGCTCGTTCGGGTGACCGAGCCGGAAGCGTACGGGTGCCATGCCGTGGCTCTCCTCCGTACGGTTGTAGCCCGTCGTGACGAGATTGATGGCGTTCAGCTCCCGCAAAAAGGCGTAGGCGTTGGCGTAGAATTTCGATTGCATTTCCGTGCCGTGATGATACGCCACGATATCGGGACAGGCGATAAAGGCATGGATGCGCGGGATCTTGCCGATATATTTTTTGATATAATGGTGTGCGTAGAGCGTGATGGGGAGGAATGCGCCCGAGCCCGTGCCGCCCGCGATCGAGGCGATCGCGTAGATGTCGTAGGTTGCCTCGGGATTCTCCTGATTCAGGTCCTCCATCGCGCGATGGAAGGCCGCTCTGGACGCGGTATGATTCAAAAGGTTGAGAAAGGAGAGGTAGGCGTTTTTGCGCCAGAGAGAGGAGTCGCGGGAGGATTGCTGTCCGCGGATGCTTGCAACGTCGCTTTGGTCAAAGACCCCGGCCCGATCACTTGCGCTTGCGGGATCTTTACGCTCCCATGCGTCTGCGTCCTCCGATTCACAGGGGAACCAATCCTTCAGGTACTGTGTGCCGATGCGGTCGCAGATCGTTCCGACGTCCGCGGTGTCCGACAGGGAGAGCCTGACGATACGGTCGCTTTGTCGGAGCTGATCGTTTTCCGTACTGAAGGTGATCGCAGCGATGCGGTTGCCGGTCCGATTGCCGAGGTCATCGATCCGCCTGTAGAGCTGATCGACGGCGGCGCTTCCGGTCCCACCGATGCCGATGAGTAAGATGTTTTTCATGTCGTTCCTCTTGTTTGCAAAAAGTGAAGAAAAAACGGGAAACCATCCCGGGGTGCCCCGGGATGATTTTGGGTTACAGTTGGTTTACGAAGAAGAGAAGTTCGATCGTTTTGCCGGTAAAGCCTACCTCGGAGCTGAGCACATAAGGGCTCAATATACTCGGGATCGCCACAGAATCTGAGGGGGTTTCTTCCGTCGGTGCGTCGAAGTCCCAATTCTCCTCGATGCTCATGTCGACGCCCTGCCCGTCGGGCATCAGAGATGCGGCAACGATATCGGATGTGATGCTGCTGCCCATGCGGAAGCAATCCCGGATATTGGAGGCTACCTCATCCAAGGCTATTTGCATGTCATCGTTATTGAACAGGATCTGCGTGACGTTTTGGTGTTGGGGATAGGTGAATCGTACGCTTGGCTGTCGATTGGAGGCAAAAACTTTGATTCCGCTGAGGCCGAGCGCCTTTTTCTGGACGGCTCTGAAAATCAGTAAAAACTGTATGGGACAGATCTTATCGAATATCGTGCGATTGATATGTCTGAAGTCCAACAAAGAAACGTCATTGATTTTCATGTTGGTGCTGTTATAGGAAATGGACAGGCGGACGACCGTGCCCTTTTCCATGTAATCCGTACCGCGTCGCATTCTGAAGAACAGTGCGATGGCGTAGCAGGTCAGGACGATGATGGCGTAGCGGAGCACGTATTCCCAGCGGGGGCTTTGGGGCATTGGGATGACCGCATCGCAGGTGGCAAGCTCGGCGGTGCCGTCGAGCAGCGTCGCGGTAAAGACCTTGTCACCCGAGGGGTGAAGCCCGAGCGCGGTGAAGAATGCGAGGAGCTTGACCTGGTCGCGCACCACGGTCATGCGGATCGCACCGCTCTCGCCGACGGACGGATCGTATGCAAGCTCGATGCCCGTGGGTAGGATCGCGCGGTCGATCGGGGAGCTTACCGCGAAGAGCAGATCGCTCTTGACGTCGCGGTTTACCATTGCCTCAAGCTCTGCGGCGGTGAGTGCCTCTCCGTCGTCACGGGTGACGGTGAAGAGGATGAAGGGCGGCGCATCGTCGAGATGGAAGCGGTTGATCGTTCCCTCCGTACCAAGGACGTTGATGTGATAGGTGGAGCTTGTAACGCAGAGCGTCGCGTCGCTGTTTTCCGCGACCTCCTCGCCGTACGCGATGAGCGTCAGGGTGAGCGGGGACGAGCCCGTCCATTCTTCGCCGAGTGCCGTCGGATCGGGAGTGAAGGTGAGCGTATTTCCGCTCGGCTTGCAGTATTTTGTGACGTCGGTGCTGCCGACCGTAAGACGGTAGCCGACACCGCCGTTGTTGTTTTTGAGAAACTCGATGTAGGAGCCGTCATCCGCATCGATCGTGTAGACGAAGGATTGCGAGTGATTATTCAAGAAATGATGGGACGTAAGGGATATCTCCGTGGGAGTCACGCTCGTCACGTGATACGAGGTGGGGATGACGGAGAGCGTTGCCGTGCCGTGGACCGCCTTGACCTTATTGCTTTCGGTGACGGTCAGCGTCATCGGGACGTCGCTCTTTAAGAAGCGCTCTCCGAGAGAGTCGGGTGCGGGAACGTAGGTGATGACGTTGCCGTTTACCGTTGTGTACGCGGTGACGTCGAGATCACCTGCCATCAGCTTGTAGCCGAGATCGGTGGTGCCGTCGAGCACGACGTCAACGCCGACACCGCTTACGGTGTAAACGAAGGCGCTTGTCGTATTGGTGCGGAAAACGTCGGATTTCAACGTGAGCGTTTCATTCGATACGGTGATATCGTATGCGGCGACGATGACGTCGATGCGTGCCTCATCGTTGGTTGCGGTGAGCGTGCCGTCTGCGCTGACGGTCAGCGTGATCGTGCCCGAGCCCGTGAAGCCCGTAAGAGAATTGGCGTCGGGGGTAAAGACGATCGCATTTCCTTCCGTTTTCGTATAGGCGGTGATGTCGCGTCCGTCAAGCATCAGCGTGTAGGAGAGACCTGCGGTATCGACGGGCAGGTCGTTTCCGTTCGCGGTGACGTAGTAGCGGAAGGCGCGTGTGTTGCCGATCAGCTCCGCCGTCGTCATCAGGAGAGATTTCGGATCGGCGAGCGTGATCGCCAGGTCGCCGATACCGTGGGAGAAGGTTTCAGAGATCGTCTTGGTGACGCCGCCGATGACGGCCTCGCAGAGAACCTCGTAATCGGCGTAAACGAGCCCGTCGGGCGTGACCTCGATCACGAGCGCTTTCTTTCCGTCGATCTCGGCTTCGGAGGTCTTGTATGCGGCGTGAGGTGCGCCGTTTTTCGTTACGTAGTATGCGGAAGGAATCAGATCGATTCGCTCTCTGTTTTCAAAGGCGGCGAAGGTGTAGCGGTAGCCGCCGCTTGCGAGTGCCTCCTTCTTATCAAGAGAGATATAGGAGTCGGACGCCTTGGGGGTGATGGTGAAGCGGATAGGGGTGATCGCCAGCGTATAGCCGCTTGCGGTGTTGGTGACGCTGAGCTCGATCCTGCCCTCGCCCGCCTTGACGGTGAAGGGCGTGCCGAGCGTGAGCTCCTGCTTGGCTCCCGCGCGGGTGTAGGATGCGGATACGGACTCCACCCCACTCGGGAAGACCGTTTCGTTTGCAACGGGGGTGTTCGTCGAGTGTGCGTAGGTCTGATAGCCGACAACGGTGATCTCCTGCGCGGGGCGGAGTGCGCTCAGTGTCTCCTCAAAGCGCTCGGTGACGGTGTGCGCCGTGCCCGCGTCGTCGGTGTAGCGGAGGATCGGAACGATGTAGTGATCCTCGACCGTAAAGTCGATCGCCCTGTAGAGGGTGTAATTATTCGCCGTATTTCTGACGCTTACCGTGATCGCACCATCACCTGCGGTGAGCTCGAAGGGGGTGCCCAAGGAGACCGTCTCGGTCTTGACGGCGCCATCCTTGCTCTGACAGGTATAGGAGATGGAGACGTCGGACGATGCGGGCGGGAAAACGGCGCTCTTGTCGATCTCCTCGTTCGTGCCGTGCTTGAAGAGACGGTAGTCGGTGACGGTTACCTTCTGCTTGGGTGCGCAGGTGCTGAGCGCGGCGGCAAGGTCCATGGTATCGGGCGTCTGTACGTTGCCTGCGGCATCGACGTATTGTACGACGGGGATCATGTAGATCGCAGGCTCGACCATAAAGGAGAGTGTTGCCTTGTCGGGAATGACGTCAGTGAAGGTGAGCACGATCTTGCCGTTCGGGTCGATCGTTTGCTGTGCCTTTCTGTGGATCAGGGCGGAGTAGGCACCGAGCGAGGTGAGAATATTGGGGGTGGTGTTGACGGGGAAGCTGTGCTGCAGGGCCTCGGTCGTACCGTCCGCGCCTACGAGCGCGGCACTCTCAAGACGGATATCATCGGGCACGTTCTGCAGGATCGCGGCGATATTCTGCAGGGGATAGCGGAACTGCCCGAGGTCGATCGTGATCTCGTTTGCACCTGTTTTGGAGACGGTGCTCTCGGATGCCTGATAGCGTCCGGAGAGGAGATTTGCGATCGCGTTCATCTGATCGGTCAGTGCAGTCGTGCTGTCTGCGTGAAACGCATGGAATTTCGGGTCGCCGGGGAAGGCGGATGTCGGTTTGTCGAGTCGGATGACGCTCTCGGCATCGTCGTCGGGGGTGGTAAGGGAGAAATAGATGATATTCAGATCGGGGTTTTCGGCCTTGGTCTTTGCAATATAATCATCGACCAGCTTGGAGCGTCTTTGTCCGACGGGCGTACTGTAGATCTCATCAAAGACGCCGTCGGTCATGATGACGAGCCACGTGTCCGTGTTGCCGTTGGGATTGTTTGCTTTTTGCTCGTTGAGATACTTGACTGCCTTGTCAACGGGTGCCCGATAGGGCGTGCCGCCGCTCTTGGGCTTATACCAACTGCCGGAGCTGTTTTGGGGAGGATATTGATTGGCGATCTGCGTTTGACGGTCGTCATGATCGAGGTCGATCTTGACCTCCGATATGCCGCCGATGACGTTCATCGGGATGATACAGAGAGAATCTTGTTCGTTCAGGACGGAAGCAAGCAAGCGGGAGGCGTACTCCGCGTAGCCGCTTTTGTCGTCTCGCATGGAGCCGGAGTTGTCGTAGACGAAGGCGATCGCCTTCGTCGGGACACCCGTGCTGTCTGCCACCGAATCATCTGCCGCTACGGGAAGTGCGGAAAGAGGCAGTGCGGACAAAAGAAGGAGGACTGCCAGAAGGCAGGAAAGCAAGCGTTTGACGTTCATAGAAGGGTTCCTTTCGTTGTTGCTTTTCGCGGGATTCCAAGGTAGAGGCGGCGACCTTTTTTCGCGGTCGGTGCTCTGCTTTGATGCTATAAATTTATTATATCGCAACATTGACGTAATGTCAAACGAAAACGTCAATATTTTGCAAAAGGAATGTCGAAAAACAACGGCTTTTTTTGTGTAAATGTCTAAAAAGTCGTAATGATATCCGATGCCTTGATGATAGCATAGCATACGTCATTTGTTCCTTTTTCGAGGGGGAGAGACGTTAGATCTGTGGCAGAGCCTTTGGCGAGAAAAAAGAAAAGAACGAGAAGCAATCTCGTTCTTTTCGGATCGTAAGCGTGTGATGTGTATTGGCGCCGTCATCGGAAGCCGAAGCGCACGAAGGCGTAGCGATCGAGATGGTTTTTCTCGTAGACGCCTCGCTTCCACTCGTTTTCGTACGAGAAGGAGCTCGGACTGACACCGTAGGGCTCGGGGTCGGGGCGGTGATGCGGCCCCATCAGGTTGCGGTTGGAGCCTGTGAGCGTGACCGTGATCTCGTTTTTGCCCTCACGGAGCAACCCGGCGAGGTCGATGCTTTCCGAGAAGAGGAGCTCGCCCGCATCAACGCCGTTGAGACGGATGCGTGCCGTGGCGTAGCGACCGTCGAGCGTGAGGCGCGTCGGCCCGCCCGACGTGTGCGTGTACTCCGTACAGAGCGTGACGCTGCCTGCAAAGAAGGGATAGCCCTCGGTCACGAGATCGTAGGGGCGGATCTCGTCGCACGGACGGCAGACAGCAAACGCGCCGTCGTAGCACACGCTGTTTTTAATACCATATACGAAGCGCGAGCGGTCCGTTCTCAGCGCGAAATCACCGAAGAGATAAATGTTTTCAAGCTCCGTATCAAACCACAGACAGTTTCTCAGGGATTCGCTCACGTCGCCGTAGAGCACGTAGTATACGTAGTCTCTCTGGAAGTAGCGGACGGAGAGGGTGATCTCGTTTCGTCCCTTTGTTACGTAGGGAAGAATGTCGGCGGTGAGAAAGCTCTTGTCAAACCACGGGGTGTCCGTTAACGCGACGCTTGTGCCGTTGACGGATACGCCCGTATAACGGAGCGGCTCTGCAGCGACAGAAAGGGTGTCCGGCAGCTCGTCGATATCAAACTCATAGCGCAGCCACAGCTCGCCGCGGTAGCGCATTTCATAGAGACGGTTTTTGACGGCGGTCAGAGGCTCACGCTTTTCATAGTGAACGCCGTCGTAGGAGACGCTGACGTAGTCGAGGGTCATGGCGTTCTCGGGGCGTGTGACGAAGCGCCACGTGTCGGGCAGACGGAGGCTCTCCGTTTGCGCGGGTGTCGGCGTCAGCGGGAGCATGGGATACTCGTCACTCTCAAAGAGCACGTGGGATTCGCCCGAGGCGAAATTGAGAAGGAGCGCGCCGTTTTCTCCGCGCACGGCGTGTGGGGTGAGCGTGAGCATATCCAGCTCGCAGAAGGAGACACCTCCGCGGATATCGACGCGTACGTCGGTGAAGGACTGTTTCGTGGGATTGGTGATATAAACGATCCTGCCGCGTTCGGTCTTGCGGATCTGCATACGAAGCGCGGAGAGATCGGCCTCACCCCTTGAGAGCGAGACGGGGGAGGCGGCGCGGATCTCCTCAAACGTACAGCTTGCGGTGAGGAAGGAGAGGTCTGCGCGTTTTCCGTCGATGCGTGTGGGCACGTCACTTGCGATAAAGAGCCGTCCGCCGCCTGCGACGTATTGGCGGAGCAGGGCGACCGTGGAGCTGTCCAGCGTCTCACAGTACGGGATCACGACGAAGCGGTAGCGGCAGAGACCGACGCAAAGCGTGTCACCCTCCACGTGAGCATGCCTTGCCATCATGGTCTCGTCGCCCCAGTGGTAGGGTATTTGATGCGAGGAGAAGAGGTTGGAGATCGCGAGGGTCTCATCCTCCAGACGGCGGATCGAGGCGTCATCCTCCTTGCGCTTGTAGTGCAGATAAGCGCTGTGCATGGGGTGGACGATCAGCGTCGTCACGAGCTCCTCGCCGCGCGAGAGTGTGTAGCCGAGGTGGTTAAAATAGGTGTTGAAGTCACGCATCGCGTCCTGCCACGGCAGGTGCTCGGAGTAGTGAGCAGGGTAGTCGGTTTTTCTCTGTCCGCGCTCGGAGTAGGGGTAGAGATGCTGACACATCAGATTGACGCCGTTTACGTACTGGATCTCGGCGATACGCTTGAGCTCGCGGGGCGTGACGTCCCAGCCGCAGCAGCCGAACATTTCGGACAGCGCCTTTTTTTTGCCGAGCTGAGCACAGGCTGAGCCGAGCTGCTTTGCCGCCAGGTCGTGGTCGATGCGTCGGCTGAGATAGTCAATGCCGGGGATGTGCTCGTATTCGTAGAAGGGCATGACGCCGCCACAGCACCACATCTGCGCACTGAGGCTTCGCTCCTCGACGGCGTGCCCCGTGAGCATACAGCCGTTTGCCTCGCACCAATCGTAGATTACCTTGATGAAATTCGTGATGAAGAGCCTGTGGCAGAGCAGATAGTAGTCGTAGCGGAGCTCCTCCGCGCCCTCAAAGTCCATAAAGAGTGCGGGCAGGACGGAGAGAACGCTGTAGCCGTAGGCACGCTCAAATTCCGCAGGCAGCTTGCGCGACCACGGCGTGCGATAGCGGTAGTACTGCGGCTCGTCGGTAAAGAAGCCCGGCATATTCTCCGAGAAGCCAACGCGCTGCTTGTACTGCTCGTGCGTTTGCTCAATGAATTTTTTTGTGATCTCTGCGTCGAGTGTGTCGACGTAGGAGGCGTCCCTACCCATGCGAATGACGACGTACGGGGCGCTTTGCGGAGCGGTAACGAGCGTCGGTACACCCTGCGCGAGCGTGTAAACGCCGAGCACGTCCCCGTCCGTCGGGAAAACGTCGGTATTTTCGCAGGTCAGAAAAACAGCGTGATTTTTTTCGTCCTCAAGAAGCTTACCGCCCGCGAAGCCGCTGGGCCAGCCGTTCTCGTCGTACGCCCATGCCTCCATGCCGAGCTTCCTTGCCTCGTCCACGCACGCGCGCGTGAGCGCGTACCATTCGTCACTGAGATACTCCGTTTCCAGTCCGCCTCTTGCGTGCATGAAGAAGCCGTTCATCCCGAGCTCGTGCATTCTGCGGATCTGACGGCGAAGCTCCTGTTCCTCCAGTCTGTCATTCCATGACCAGAAGGGGAGACTGCCGTATCGGATCGAATTTTTTTTGATATCTGAAATCCATTGCCTCATAATATGCTCCTCTCATGAATTATTTTGACATATCAAAGAAATCAAAGACAACATTATTTTACCATCGGCGTATATGACCGAAAAACAAAAATACCGCAGCGAACTGCGGTATTTTTGTCTATTTTATGGAGAGAAGAATGATGTCTCTGTTAAAATAACTCGTTGCGCTTGCAACGACCACATTCTAACACAAAAAAATTGTCTTGTCAACACTTTTCTGAAAAAATATTCGGTAATCCTCAGTAATAAAAGGCGTGATTCCCGATGGTGAACGCGTATTTTCTGTTTTTTGAGATCCATGAGCTCGTTGCGATGCGCGGATTCATAAAAAAGAGCACGCTTCCGTTGACGCTCGTTCCCTCCAATACCATTTTTGCCGCGCGGATGCACTCGTCCGATGGGGTGTTGTAGATCGCGCCCGTGGCGACGGGCGTGAACTGTGTACCGTATTTGCGGTCGAAGATTACGCTGTAGATGGTATTCGGATACTGTGGGCTTTTCACGCGGTTCATAATGACGTTGCCGACGGCGATCTTGCCGAGCAGCGGCTCACCGCGGCTCTCGGCGTAGATGATGCGCGAGAGCCAGAGGACCGCGCCGTCCCAATAAACCTCGTCGCCCGATTGACAGACACCGCCGCGGTCACGTAGGGTAACGCTTTTGGTACGCTCGTCCCAAAGGACGTCGGTATTGAAGATGTACGCAAGCGGTCTTATGGGAACGTAGAGCGCACCGTCGATCAAGCGACAGCTCGTCTCGGTATAAAAGCATCTGCCGTTTGCCTCCACGTAGGAGTTCCACAGCTGTGCGGAGACGCGGATGCCTCTCGCCGAGACCGTATGTATGCCGCCCGACGTGCTGATGAGCCGACTTTCCCGATCCATGGCGCGCGCGAATTCCGTCAGGGAAACGTACGTCTTCTCCTCAATGAGATACCCCGTAAGCGTTTTGTCTCCGACCGTCACGGGGACGCTCGGGTGCGACGCCGAAACGGTGACGCCGAAGCACAGGATCGCGACGGCAAGAAATGCCGCCAAAAGGAGTCCTTTTCGTAAATTCATGTTTTTTCACCTCCAAGAATATGATACCATATCGTAGGTGCGCCTTCAATGCAATATGTTTTCCATCCGTGCCGCATATTTCCTGTGATATATGCTTATTTGTCAAAAAAAGAAGAAAGAATTTTTACAATACCACTTGCAATTTCAAAAAAGTGTGGTATAATAAATCTCGTCCATTGCCGGTATGATGGAATTGGCAGACGTGCTGGACTCAAAATCCAGTGGTAGCGATACCGTGTCGGTTCGACCCCGACTACCGGCACCATAAAAAAGATCCGCTTTCGAAAGAGGGCGGATCTTTTTTGCGCTATAGGAAATTGCGCAAACCGGACCTCGCCGTTTTGCCGCGCCACGGGGTGCGGAAAGCTACGATAGGCGAGCACCTTCCTGCGGGCGTTGCCCGCTTTTTTGCGCTATAGGAAATTG
>JAFTIJ010000167.1 GCA_017456965.1 Clostridia bacterium | reverse complement strand
GTTGCTGCTAAATCGTAAAAATGGTCTTGAAAAATTTGTTGTATGATCGTCATATTACAATTATATCACAAAAGAAAAGCACCCTCAACCCCTCATGATTGAGGGGCAGGGGTGTTGATGTGGCGTTAGCCACTTTTTTACGTTAATCGGTGTCGCTGTCGAAATAATCCCAGCGGCATTCTCTTTTGCAGACGATCTCCACGGTACGATCTACGGGGGAGAAGTCTGTGAAATAGATCATATACTGATCACGGGGTGCGGGCAGACTTCCACGCATATCCTTGTGATAAAAATGCTTGGCAAACGCCCCCTTGATCGTGAGGCGGTCGCCGCCATAGTTTGAGAGCGTGACGTTGCCGCCCGATACGGAGAGGAAGCTTCCCGCGGTCGCTATCGTCATGGCGTGTCCCGCGCGCACGTGCGCCCCCGGTGTTACGGCGAACTCCAGCTTGAAGGGAACGCGCTCTGTGCCGTCGGTTACTACGTGCATGGAGAGACCGCTTTCCGTAAACGTGACGTCAAGCGTGTAGCCGTAGTCGCATCGGCTGATGCTCTTGCGGCTCTTGTAGTCCATGCTCCAATAATTTTCCGAGCCCATAGGCGGCTCGTCGAAGGGAAGCTTATAGTCCGCCCACGTATGAAAGGCAAGACGGTAGTGTCTCTCTGCGAGTCTCTCGATCCTGTCGGGAATGAACTGCGCCTTCGCAAAAAAGGAAGAGCACATCCTTGCACTGATGCCGATCTCTCCGCAGGTGATATGCAAAAAATAGGGATTGCCCGCCAAAAGGGAGTAGACGACGCCGTGCTCTTTTTCGCGTACGATATTGGATCTCTCGTAGAAAACGTGAAATTCCTCTGTCAGCGGAGGGAGCGAGGAGAAGTCGGGGCGGATATCCTTTAGCTCGGGATACAGGAGATAGAAGCGTAAGAGCGTGTGAACGGGCTGAGGGTCTGTCCGTTTGTCAAGCACGTTCTGCAGGATCTGCAAAAAGGTCAGATCGCGCGTATGAACGTAGGCGTTGAGGCAGACGTCCACGTAGCGGTCGAAATTAAAGAGGGTACTGCTCGCAACCTCGCCCTTGTCCTTGCGTCGGGAGTTTTGCGTGAAGATGAGGTCGTCCTTTTCGATGAAGCGATAGACGAGCAGAAGATTGCGCTTGACCAGATCAAAGAGCTCGGGCATATTGGCCTCTACGGCAATATCGCACAGCGCCGTATCGGAGACCGCGCTGTACATTCCCGCAGAGCGCTCGGAGAACTCGCCGTACTCGTCGATGTCGATCTTTTCCGCGAGATATTTTTGAGCAAGCGTGACCAGTCTCTCGTCTTTATGTTTCAGCGTATTATAGGAGTGATAGAGCGCCGCCGTATGGACCCAGCGGTGATTGGGTGTGTGAAATCCGCTGGATAAGAGCCCGTTTGCGGCACGCTCGACAAGGCTGTAGATCATTTCCGTGATCTCATGCTCCTCCTCGGTTTTGTTCGGCAGAGCGGAGAGCATACGGTAGGCGTTATTAAGAAACGGCGTGGAGAAAAACTCGGGCTGACGGTAATTGGAGATGATGAGGTCGTTTGTGCCGTCCTCATGCAGGCCGTCGTGCGCGGCGATGCAGAGCGCACGCAGGGTATCGAGCACGATGGGCTTTTTGTAGTAACGGCTGTCTTCACAAAGGTAGAGATCCGTTGCGCGCTCGATAAAGCCAAAGCAGACTCCCGGCTCGTGGATTCCGCTCTCGTACGTGAGCTTGCCGTACGACGGGCTTTTCGGATCCCAATTTGACGTCATAAGGAGTGAATGAAAGGTGGTCTCCGCGATCTGCAGAGCCGAGCGATAAAGACGATGCATATCCTGTCTCCGATCTGAATGATTTGATATGCCCATTATACCTTGAAGCGAAGGAAAAAGCAAGAGATTTTACAATTTATAAGGGGGATTGCAAAGCAGTTATACAGAACCGATTGAATTATTCACAATATCGTGATAAAATAGAAATGATATATTTATCGTATGGGGAAAAGAGGGCAAACTATGAAGCTTTATGAGCAATATATAAAGGATCGATTTGATCTCTCTGC
Organism: Clostridia bacterium; assembly: GCA_017456965.1. GTDB lineage: Bacteria > Bacillota > Clostridia > Oscillospirales > CAG-272 > QALR01. The sequence continues at coordinate 6,971 of JAFTIJ010000167.1, read as the reverse complement.
TTTTGGAATTGAAAAGGGTGAGCGACGCAGTGATTATTTCTGCACGCCGAAGGGCGCGAAGATACTCGGGTGGACGGGCGTTGACGGCATTCACTACTGTGTGATCGGGTCGCTTGGCGAGACGGTCTTTGCGATCCAGCCGATGGGAGATTACGGCAGACACGTCTTTCCCGTCGCCAAGAGCTTTGATGACTTTTTGCGTCTTCTGATGGCTTGCGGACACGAGGCGTATCTGGAGCAGGCGCACGCTTGGACGCGCGAACGGTACGATGCCTACGCCGCAGAGAACCCGATCTCGGACGAGGCGGGGGAAGGGATCCGTTATTTTCGGGAGCAGTACCGCCTGACACCCATGCCCGATCCGTATGAGTATCTCAAAGCGATCTACGAGGGCTTCGATTACGGCAGCATTCCGTATAAGGCGGGATATCACGAGATGTTTCCCGATGAGGCATACGCTGCGAAAGCGCCGAAGGAATGGCGGGTGTATTTCTCTCTCGGCGGTAAGGGCGTCGGCTCGGAGCGGGCAGGTGCGGAGATCCCAATTGGCGCAAGCTTTTTCTGGAATGGCTGTGAGTGGTATATTCCGTCTGCGTATTCATGTGCCAAGGGGCTGGTATTGGATCTGTTTGCTGAGGTGAACAAGGAGGCGGCAGACAGGTTTTTTGATACGTGGGATTGGATTCGCGAATACGGCTCGCCCGAGGAGATCGAGGCGTGGCAAGCGAAGGACCCCATGACGATGGACTTTGAGGTATCCGCTACCGTAAACGGGCGCCCGATGGCTCAGGGGGCGGCGCTCGGCGCGACACACGTTCGGGGGAGAAATGAGCATCAATGGGAGCTTGCCGACGAGGCGATTGCCCATTACGGCATCGATGCCGAAAAATATCTGATATGGCGTCGCGTCAGCTTCCCTTGGGCAACGAAAGCAAAGCCTGCGATCAAGAGCCTATGCTTGCGGCTGGTGTCACGCCCGTCCGCCGTTTACGGGATGCGCTTTTGCGTGCAAGGGAGCGGGGAAGAGATCGTCTTTACGCACCCGATCACGGGAAAGGAGCATCGTCTGACCGTTTGTACCTACGAGGATCACGAGCTTCGCTGGGGCAATGCCCCGACCGCATCGCCCGTCTATTTTACCGAGATGAATTATACGCTCTCGCCTGAGCTCTCGGGACATCAGCTTCAGATCAGCGACCGTGAGAAAAGCGTAGTCGGAGGACACCCGACACCCGATAAGGCAGGATCAGATTTCGAGAGCGCGATTGCCGTGATCGGCGGTGCCGACGGTCCCACTGCAGTATGCGTGGGCGCCAAGCAAGGCACGCCCGAGATCCATGCGGTATGCTCGTCGCTTCGATCGAGTCAGCATACGCAGATTACGTGGCAGATGATCTTCCGTGAAAAAACGACGGAGGACCTCCACGTGATGCTGATATCGGAAAATCCGGCGGTACGGAGCTGAGAAGAAATCAAGATGAATGACTTTTGGCATTGGAGGCTAAGACAGTATGAAACGTGATACGGAAACCATGTATGCGACGATGAAGCCGTGGAAGCTCTTTTTCATCGTCGCATTGCCCGGTATGATCAGTATGTTTGCCATGTCGATCTACAGCATCATTGAGGGCGCTTTTATCGGACAGAGGCTTGGCGAGGGGGCGTTTGCCGCAGTGAATATCGCTATGCCGCTCGTTTTAATCAATTTTTCGCTTGCCGATCTGATCGGTGTCGGCGCGTCGGTGCCGATCTCCATTGCGCTCGGCAAAAAGGACCGTGAAACGGCGAATAACGTATTCTCCTGCTCGGTTCTCATGATCTTTTTGGCGGCGATCTTGATGGGGACGCTGATGTTTACGGCGGCGGAGCCGCTTTGTCGGATGATGGGTGCGGACGATCTTTTGTTGGAGACCTCCGTGCGTTATCTCAGGACCTGTGCGCTTTGCAGTCCGCTCACGTCTATTTTCTTTGCGATGGACAATTATCTTCGTATCAGCGGCTACGTGAAAACGAGTATGGTGATCAACGTCTGCTCCAACCTTGCGACGCTGGGGTTTTTGACCTTTTTCCTGATCGTGATGGAGATGGATGTTGTCGGCTCGGCGCTTGCGACCTCGATTTCCATGTGCCTTTGCTCCGTGGTTGCCATGGTCCCGTTTTTGCGTCGCAAAACGCTATTGCAGTTCACCCGCCCGAGGTTTTATAAGGCGATGTTCAAGGAGATCGCCGCCTGTGGCTCGCCCGTGTTTCTGAATAATATTTCGGGGCGCGTGACGTCCATTCTGATCAATATCTCGTTGATGACGCTCGGCGTCAGGGTGTGGGGTGAGAACGGTGGTACGACGGCGGTTGCCGTGTATGCCGTTCTGATGTATGCGAGTGACTTTTGCTGGCCGTTGCTTTACGGTGTCAGCGATTCTCTCGCACCCGCCATCGGCTATAATTGGGGCGCGGAGAATTACGATAGAGTCAAACGCATCGCGGGATGCGGCTATATCGGAAACGCCGTGATCGGTCTTGTTTCCACGTCCGTTCTCTTTTTCTTCTCGGATGGGGTCGCTTCTTTATTTGTAAACGGTGAGGACGCGATGCTGCTCGCGGAGTCTGCGCGCGCGATCCGACTTTTCTGCTTTGCGTATCTTTTCCGTTGGTTCGTCGTGATCACACAGGGCTTCCTCAGTGCGATCGAGAAGCCGGCCTTTGCTACGGCGATGTCGGTTGCCACGGCGCTTGTTTTCCCCGTGGTCATGCTCGCCTCGCTTTGGAGCCTCGGACTTGACGGCATTTGGTTGAACTTCGTCGGCGTCAATCTGCTCTCGTCGATCCTCGGCGTGATCCTGTTGACACGGGTTGCGAGGGAGATCCGAAGAAAAAACAAAAGACTTTGATATGTTTGGAGAGAGGCGCATATAAGAGAGGTTCTCTCCAAAATTTTTGATTGATGACATGACCGTGCAATTTTTGTAAAAAACGATTGCAAAATTGAGGTGCTCATGGTATACTGAGAGCAACAAAGCCGCGTCCAAGCGGCAATACGGGGGAGGAAACATATGGGTTTTCGCAAGGATTTTGTCTGGGGGAGTGCGACCGCTTCCTACCAGATCGAGGGTGCATGTAACGAGGGTGGCAGAGGTCTTAGTGTGTGGGACGTCTTCTGCCATGAGCCGGGACACGTGGAGGAGGGGCATACGGGAGACGTTGCCTGTGATCATTATCATCGCTTCCGCGAGGACGTGCGTCTGATGAAGGAGCTCGGTATCCGAGCATACCGCTTCTCGATCAGCTGGACCAGGATCTTTCCGCACGGTATCGGTGAGATCAACGAGGAGGGCGTTCGTTTTTACTCCGAGCTGATCGACGAATTGCAAGAGCAGGGGATCACACCGTATATCACGCTCTTTCATTGGGATTATCCGTATGAGCTGTATTGCAAGGGCGGCTGGCTGAATGACGAGAGCGTCCGTTGGTTTGCAGAGTATGCGGGCAAGATTGTCGAGTTGTTTTCGGACCGTTGCGTGCATTATATCACCTTCAACGAGCCGCAGTGCTTTATCGGCTCGGGATATCTCTCGGGCGTCCACGCACCGGGGCTGAGAGTCTCGTATCGTGATATCTTCCGTATGTGTCATAACGTCCTGAAGGCGCACGGTGCCGCCGTGATCGCCATGCGCGAGAAGGCAAAGCAGCCGATCCGCATCGGCTACGCACCGACCTGCACAGCAAATTACCCGCAGAGTGAGTCCGCCGAGGATATCGAGGCGGCAAGACAGAGCTTCTTTGCCTGTCCTCCGATCGGGAGCCGTGTGATGTGGAATACCGCATGGTGGAGCGATCCTGTTCTGCTCGGTCATTATCCCGAGGATGGCTTGATCCGCTATCGTGAGTATCTTCCCGAGATCACGGAGGAGGATATGGCACTGATCCATCAGCCGATCGATTTTTATGCGCAGAATATCTATAACGGTAAAGCCGTCATGTCGGACGGAAAGGGCGGTTACGCCTTCGCTCCGCGCAAGACGGGTGCCGCCAAGACGGCGATCCAATGGGCGATCACGCCCGAGTGCTTACGCTGGGGGCCTCGCTTCCTGTACGAACGCTACCGTCTCCCCATCGTGATTACGGAGAACGGTATGTCTGCTCATGACGCGGTTTCGCTGGATGGCAAGGTGCATGATCCCAACCGCATTGACTTTCTGCACCGCTACCTTTCGGAGCTGGAAAAGGCGACCGACGACGGTGCGGATATCGAGGGATATTTTCTGTGGTCCTTTATGGATAACTTTGAATGGGCAAAGGGCTACACCGACCGCTTTGGCATCGTCTACGTGGATTACGAGACACAGGAGCGCATCCCCAAGGATTCCGCATATTGGTATCGCGATTGGATCCGCGAGCACGGTAACGCGTAAGTGACCTTGCCCGATCGGATGCCGTATCCATTTCATAAACAAGAGCCGTCGTACCGATCATGGGTGCGGCGGCTCTTGTTAAGATGCGCGTATGCTTACGTTCCGTTTGCCAGCGGCGCGATGATTGCGCGCAGACCTGCTCTTACGAGCTGGTCGTCGGTACACATCCAGAGGAAGTTGGCGCCCATGGCGCGGTAAGCCTCTGCCTGTGCGGTATTGTCGCAGAAAATACCGACCGACTTGCCGTATGCCTTGCAGATGTCAAAGACCGTCTGAACGGCAGACAGAAATTCGGGCGCATCAAAGCGAGCGGGCATATTCATAGTGAAGGAGAGATCGTACGGACCGATGACGATCGCCGCGATCTCCTCTCCGTAGCGTGCCAGCATATCGGGCAGAGCCTTAATGCCGACGGGCGACTCGATCTGAACGAGAAGGTAGCGCTTCTTGTTAAAATCGGCAAGTGTCTCGCCCTCGCGAACCTGACAGTAGCCGCCCTTGCCCTTGTGCCCGACGGGAGGGAAGCGCATCGCCTCTACCGCCGCGCGCACCTGCTCCACGCTTTCCGTGCGCGGGATCATGATGCCGTCTGCACCGTAGTCGAGCGCACGCGCGATGTGAAAGCCCGTGTGATCTGGTACGCGGACGAATGCGGGCAGATCGCACAGGCGACAGACCTGTAAGAGCGGGATCATGTTTTCGTTGTTGAAGATGCCGTGCTCCATGTCGAAGAGAACGTAGTCGAGATAGCTCTCGTTGATCATTTCGATCATGGGCGTGCTTGCGATCAGCGTGATGTCCGTGCCGAGGATCTGAGCGCGATTGCGGAATTTATCATAAAGCATTTCGTGTTTGGTCATGATTTGTATCCTTTTGCGTTATCCATAGATTTTTCACCTCTATTATAAAGTATCCGATTGGATTTGTAAATATCTTTCTCATTTTTTGGAGGGAAATATGGAAAAATGGAGAAAACCGTGATATAATGTAGCTACCATCAAAAAGGCGGTGTAAAATATGGCGTGTAAGACAAGTCAGAAAAATGAAATGACAAATCAACAGGGGCATCCGATCCCCATAAGGGCAATTTTGATGGCGGTATTTTGCAACATCCTTTTCGGAAGTGCGTTTCCCATGATCAAGATCGGATACACGTGCTTTGGCATCGGAGACGATGCGTTCGTCCAGATCTTGTTTGCGGGGATCCGCTTTCTGATCGCGGGCGTTTTTGTGTTCCTTGTCACTCTCGGCAAGGACCGACGCGTGCCAAGGATCGCAAAGGGTAACGGCGGTATGCTCTTGCTGGTTGCCGTTTTCTATACGTTTTTACAATATATTTTCTTTTATATTGGTCTTTCCAATACGAGCGGCGCCTCGGGCTCGGTCATGAACGCCACCTCGACGTTTATTGCTGTGATCCTCGCGCATTTTATTTATCCCGACGACAGGCTGACGGCGGGGAAGATCGTTGGCGTCTTGCTCGGCTTTGCGGGCGTGTTGTTTGCCGTGCTCGTCGGAGACGGCATGGGTGGATTCTCGCCCTTTGGCGAGGGCTTTATCCTGATCTCGGCGACCTGCTTTGTGATTGGGTCCGTTCTCAATAAAAAGGCAACGAAAAGAAACGACAGCTTTACCGTCACAGCCTATAATCTGATGATCGGTGGGGCGCTTTTGATCACGCTCGGCTTGCTCGGCGGCGGTGCGACGCTTACGTTTCGCCCGATGGGTGTGCTCGTGCTTTTGTATCTTGCCATGGTGTCGGCGGTCGGCTTTACGATCTGGAGCACGCTACTAAGAAAATACCCCGTCGGCGAGATCAGCATTTATAATTTTGTGATCCCCATTTCGGGTACGATCCTATCCTCTCTCTTCCTTCGGGAGAATATTTTCAAGTGGCAATTTTTGCTTGCGCTGGCTCTCGTCTGCGCGGGAATCATTTTTGTAAACCGTAAAAAAACATAATATAAATATATGCCCGAACGGCACGCCGATGGCCTGCGAACGAAGAATGGACCTGTCACACGGAGATGACACCGTGTGACAGGTCCATTTGATATGCTTATTATACGATCAGTCGCAGAAAAGCGGGATTCGCTGTTGGCGGTCTACGTCTACAAGCCCCTGTGTCGTCATTTTGATTGAGGGGATTACAGGCAGACTGACGAACGCCATATTCATAAAGGGCTCAATATCCTTCGGCACGCCGAGTGCATAAACCGCATTTCGCACCTTCTCGTTGGCGCTTGCGATCTCCTCACCCGACACGTCAGACATGAGTCCCGCGATGGGGAGTGCCATGTCGGCGATGATCTTGCCGTTCGAGACGACCACGTTTCCGCCGAACGCGCGGATATGATTTGCGGCAAGTGCCATATCCTCGTCACTTGTGCCGATGACGATGATATTGTGGGAGTCGTGAGAGACCGAGGAGGCGATCGCGCCTTGTTTCAGACCGATGCCGTGGATGAGACCGAGTCCGATATGTCCCGTGTTGTTGTGACGCTCAATGACGGCGAGCTTTAAAATATCCCGCTCCGTATCAATGAGGTCTTTTTTGAGTCG
>JAFTIJ010000017.1 GCA_017456965.1 Clostridia bacterium | reverse complement strand
TCGAGAGCCTCCCTACGGAGGGAGGTGGATTTTGCGAAGCAAAAGACGGAAGGAGAGCGCGTGTATACAATCATACAGGCTGTCTATGATCTTGAATAACCAGGCCTATAGTATATACTCATCCCATAATCTCAGCTTGCACCTTTATTACACGCGCTCTCCCTCACCCGACTTTCGTCGGGAGCTCCCTCCCGGAAGGAGCCTAACAGCGTTTCCGCTCAACCAAGAATCCCGTTAAATTTCAATTCATCGGTTAGATTCAACAATCCAATCTCGCCGTTTTGTCGCACCTCGTTTTGATGTGACATGGCGAAAGGCGAGCACATGGGTGCGGGCACGGCCCGCCGAGCACGTGGGTGCGGGCACGGCCCGCCGAGCACATGGGTGCGGGCACGACCCGCAAATATGCACCTCCAAAAGTTTGTCTGACTTTTGAGGTGCATATCAGTTCCCTATCCTTATTTTTGCAAGCGTAACACTTATCCGTGATATTCGCCGTTGTACTGGATCAGCGTAGCGTCCTCGACGCCCTCAACCTCCTTGATCTTATCAAGGAAGAACATATCGTTCTTTTTGCAGTAGACCTCGACGGCCATCTCTGTCTTCTGCTTGCGGACGGTCTTGGACTTGATGAAATACTTCATCTTGCCGAACGCGCGGATCACCTTGTCACCTGCCTCGTCGGTCGTGTAGTGGATCACGACGATATAGATCCTGCCTTTCTGCTGCTTATGGTAGAAGAGCACGATCATCGTGATCATCACGACGGCGGATACGACGACGAGCATATACATACCCGCGCCCGCGGTAATACCGCTCGTGATCGCCCAGAAAAGATAGAGCAGGTCCATCGGGTCCTTGACCGCCGTACGGAATCGGACGATGGATAGCGCACCGACCATACCGAGCGAGATAATGATATTGGTACTGATCGCGAGAGTCACCATCGCGGTCAGCACCGTCATGCCGACCAAAGTGATCGCAAAGCTTCTGGAATAAATAACGCCGACGTAGAATTTGCTGTAAACGAGATAAATGACGGCGCCCATGGCGATCGCCGTCAGGAGCCCCAGCACGATGCTCGTAATGCTCGCGCCATCGAACGCACCGGACTCCAGAATGGATTTTTTGATAAAGTCTTGAATACTCATAGTTACCCTCTCATTCGTTTTCATACCAATATTTGAAGCTGTTCATATACTCCGTCTTTTCGTAGCACAGAACGTATTTCGATACCGCTGTAAACTCCGACGCGCGGTCGGGCAAGATCTCGCGCACGACCTGCGGAAGAAACTCGGTGAATTTGACCTCCATGACACACTTTCCCGGCTCCAATACGGGCAGCACGGGCAGCGTCGGATCAAAGATATCAAAGCTACCGATCGCCGCGCGTACGTCCATATCAAAGGTAATACGCACGGTTCCCTCCTCCAGCGTCCACGGCTGACGGTCGTAGTCCACGATCGTGCGCGGGCGCATCACGTTGCTGACGCACTCGACGTAAAACTCGCGGCATAAAGGCTCGGGATGAGTCAAGAGAAAGCCGTAGTCACCGTCAAGGATGCGGTAGACCTCCTCACGGGTCAGCGAGGCGTCCTCCTTGAAGATATAGCTCCCGAATTTCTTCTTTCTCTCCAGCTTAATGACCTTGTCACTGCAATTATAGATGCGGATGCGGTATTTTTTTCTGCGCAGAACGCCCGCATCCTTCTCCTCATAGGCGGATTTGTAGTAATCCTCAAAATACAGGCTTCGGATCATGTAGCCGCCGTCGCGTGCGTTCTTGTCAAGCGCGAGAAACGGTGACAAGCGCTGACAGATCAGCTCCTTTTGTGCGGTATCGATCAGATACTTCCACTCGTTGCGGTAGCGTTCACTTTTCGACATAGCTGTCCTCCACGATCTCACCGTGTGAATCCACGTAGAAGCACTTCGTACCGTAGATCTTGCCGACCTCGGCGATATAATAGTCAAACGCATACTGCGAGTGACCGCTCGCGTTTGTCGCGCGTACGCGGATAAAATACTGTCCCTCGGGGAGCATATCGATCTCCGCCACGGGGATGCGGATATTCTCGACCGTGAGAAGCGGCTTTGAGAAGGTATATTCATCCGCAAGCTCAAAGGTGTAGCTGACGGGCTCCGCATCAAAATCGTACGAGGTCTCCCAGCGCACCGAGATCTTGTCGCCGTTCTTCTCGGGGGTGGCAATAAAGAACGGCATCGGGTTGTCGTAGGAGGTCTTATAGAGTCGGTAGTTCTCGTCGATCAGATCCGTGAGGCTCTCTGCGACGACATCGTAGTTCTCTGACGTTAAAGGCGCGTAGATCGCGTCGCGTCCGCTGTAGACAAAGGGCTTAACGACGGAAACGTAGGTATCCGTCATGCTCTCGATCCGCTCGTCGGAAAGATATGCGCACAAGTCCTCCACAGCGGCATCCAGCGCCGCGCGGAAGGTCTCGGACTTCAGGCATCTGCGGAACAGCACGTTGCCCCAATAGTTGCTGACGCCGCTCTCCCATGCGCTCTGGTCGAGTCTGCCGCTGATCGCAAGCTCGCTTCGCTTCAAAAGCGCGTCGTTATCCCACGCGAGGATATACCAGCGCTCCGAATTGAGGGGGCTATAGATATAGAAGTTTCGGCTCTGCGTATCAATATTGCCGATCATGATCTGAAACGCCATCCAATACGCGATATTCTCAAGATCGAAATGCTCCTCAAGGATCGTTTCGATGGGGATACTGTAGTCGTTGATCTTCTCCAAAAGCGCGATCAGCTTGGTATGATCGTCGTCACCCTTGACCTCAAGGATCTCGTCAAACGCCTTCTGATCAAAGCCCGGCTCATCCTTCAGCATGATCACGTCCTCGTAGCGGTAAAACTCGCAGACGTTGATCTTATAGAGATGACCTCTCTTGTCAAGGCCGTGTGCCTCCAGTGCCGTCTTGTTGAGCTGCTCGACCTGCGTATAGAGACCGTAGTCCTCAAATACGGCGTCGCCGCCCTGCGTGGTATCCTTGACGTACAGATGGACAAAGGTCGTACGCAAGCTCATCAGCTCCTCCACGCCTGTCAACAGATCGAAGCCGAGCTTATTGCGAAAGCGGAGACCGTCGCCCTGATGCTTATTCAGCGCGATCGTGGTCTGACCGCGCCATGAGCCCTTATTGTCCTTGATCTTGATCTTATAGTTTTTTTGCGCGTTCAGGCTGGAGGACTGTCCTCGGATCTGTACGGTGCAGTTGGGCGCAACCTGGCCGTAGCCGAGCTCGCCCTCGATGAGTCCGTTCTCGTCACCGACCTGGAGCAGTCCCGCCACCTTGTATCGGTCCACGCCCATCTCGTCGTAGTCGTAGACGGAGTAGGTATTGATCTCCTCCCACGTGTGGTCGGTATTCTCTGCGGAATTGCCGCGGGAGACGGTCAGATACATGGTGACGACCTCCGTCGGGTCCTGATTCTCATACAAAAGCGCCTTGTCTCTGAGGTGAATATCATCCTTCGCCTCACCGACGTCCACGGTCGTGCCGAGATTGGTCTTGCCCGCCTCATCGGGCAAAAGCTCGCATCCCGTAACGCTCACGGCAAGCGCACAACACAGCAAAAGCGCTGTTAATCTCTTCCACATCATTTTGATTTCCTTTCCAATCGTTTTTCCAGAAATTCACCGAGCCTTGAAAAAACGCCTCGGTTGTTTTCGGGGGTAAGGGATTGCACCGACAGGATATAATACGGCAATCGCTTGGTAAAATAGTCAAGGCGGATCAGGCACACGATCACGAAAAGGACCGAGGCGATCAAGAAGCCAAAGCCGTAATATACGCTCGGGAACAGCATGGATATTGCGGTAAACAAAATCGAGCTGACGCTGAAAACGGCGGTCGCGATCAGCGCGCCGACGTAATCCGTAAAATACAGCATGATCAGCATGACGGTATTGCCGATCGCATAGACGCCGTACGCCACGCACAGCGTTCGGAAATAGCCGCGCATGATCTCGTTGAAGCCAAGCGGCAGCATACTGAGCAAAGCCCCGCCGAGCGCGATACAGACCACGGTAAAGAGCAGCTGCTTGAGCGCCGTATAGAAAAGCTCGACGCGCAAGACGTGCAGCATCTCCCGCTCCGCCTGCTTGATATCGCTGATCGTTCCCTTATCGTTATAAAGACTGTAATGATTTCGGTATTTCGGATAGAAATTGACCTCGACGGAGACCATAAAGTTTACCGTCGTGATCAGCGTCGTAAGATACGCAATGAATGCGGGCACGTCGTAATACGGCGCCGAGTACATCAGCCCGCCCATGTGCTCACCGACATCACTGAACCACATCATGATGATATGGATCATCATACCGACGTTGACGAAAAGCCCCGTGAGCGCCAAAGGCATAAACGTATCCACCCAGCGCAAGAACATAAAGGCGCCCTCCCCGCCCTGCGGGAAATAGCCGTAAAGCAGGCTCACGTTCCAGACGAACATGATGCCATAGCCGACCGTCAGCGAAAAGAGCATCGCCTCGATCGCGGGCACGTCAAGATGGAGCAAGAGCGCACCGAGGAGAAAGACGGCGGCGATCGCCGTCACGTAGGAGCGAAAAATGCCCTTATAGTCCTTGATCGCGGAGAGATATGTCATGGAGTTCCACGTGAGGATCAGCTCACCGTAGAAAATGAGACTGAGAAAGCCCTGCAAGAGCGTCATGCCCGAGATGCAGATAAAAGCACCGTACAAAAGGCATCCCGGCACCAGCATCACGACGCTCGACCCCCAAAAGGAGGTCAGTCCCGCGTAGCTTTTATCCTCGTATAGCATATCCGACACGAATCGGGTAACCACCATGGAGAAAAACGCCGTGGACATGGTGGAGGCGAGCAGCGTATAGGTGATCATACAGGTGAGCAGCTCTCGCCTTGCCGTGGAGACGCCCGCCGCAGAGCAGATCCCCGTGATGCCGAGCAGCATCAGGATACCGAGCAGCATCGGTCCCGCGCAGATGATCAGCGTATAGCCGTACGCCCTTGCGGAATTTAAAATTCCCTTTCCGACAAACAGCTTTTTCAGTTCGAATCCGATGCCTGCCACTGTGTCTCCACCTCCTTATAAAGATCACGGTATTTCGTGAGCATGATATTGTAACGGAAATGCTCGTAGGCACGCTTTTGTCCGATCTCGCCCATTTGCAAACGCAGCTTTCTGGAGTCGCAAAGCAGCTCCATGGCGTCGGCGAGCTTCTCTCTCTGCATCGGCGGAACGCAATAGCCCGCGCGTCCGAGGTGATCGCTCGGCTTACCGACGAGCAGCTCCTGACAGCACCCGACGTCCGTCGTCACGCAAGGGCGTCTTGCGGCGAAGGACTCCAGAACCGACAACGGCTGACCCTCGGAAATGCTCGTTAAAAGCGTAAAGTCGAGCTTCTCAAAATACTCGATGATATTGACGCGCCCCGTGAAGATGATCTTATCCTCAAGATCCAGCTGCTTGACGAGCGCGTAGCACTCGTCCGCGTACTCCTGATCGTCAACGCCGCCCATGATGTGCAGTCTGACGTTATCCTTGCGTGCCGACAGCTCGAAAAAGGCGTAGATCATCGTCTTGATATCCTTGATCGGCGCCAGACGCACGACCGCACCGATATCGACGATACCGTCGTCCTCCTTGAGCGGGATATTACACAGACGCTCGTAGCTGATGCCGTTCTCGATCACGCGGCACTTTTCGGGTGAGCACCCCATGTCGATCTGCGTCTCCATCGCGCGGGTAAAGAGCGACGTCACGCGAAAGGCACGCGAGTAGATCAGATCGGAGAGCATATAGAAAAAACGGATCCAATGCGGCTTGAATACGCGCGATACCCACTTGGCGCGGATGATCTCCTCCTCACGCTCACGGGTATAGATACCGTGCTCGGTCAAAAGCAGGGGCTTCTTTTTGACGTACGCCGCCATGGAAGCAAGCAGACCGCCGTAGCCCGTGCAGATCGCGTGATAGACCTCCGCATCGGGGATCTCCGTGCCCATCAGATAGAGGATGGGCAGAAGTCGCGAGCGTACGGAGTGAAAGGAGTCGGAGAAGGCGATCAGCGGAAACTCCTTCTCACAGGTCTCGATCAGCGTCTGCAGGAAGCTTGCGCTTTTCAAGCACGCCATCGGATTGATTTTCTTGACCTGATACATTTCAAACAGGAGATCCCAATCGGGCTTATTGGCGGAGATCAATCTCTGCAGAGCCTCATTCTCCTTATCCGTAAATATATGATTGAAGAAGCCGGGATCGGGAACGCGCAGAGCGTCGTCCAAAAAGACCTGCTGTACCGCCACCACGTTTTGCGGCAGCTTATAGACGAATTTGTCCCGATCGGCAGCCTTGGCACCGATGACCCAAAGCACAAACTCATGCTCCGGCATCTCGTTGATATACTGGTGCATCCACGTGGATACACCGCCGTTTATGTAGGGGTAGCACCCCTCCAGTATCAAACAAATCCTCACCGTCGTTACTCCTTAAAGCTTACTGTGACCGTCGCTCTCTCCGCCTGCAAAAGATACAGGTCGCCCGTAAGATGCGTCAGTGTGCCGCCCGATACGGTATCCGGCGTGCGGTCATTGAAGCGCACCATGAGCTGTGCCTCATCGACAAAATGGTCGAGCGTCAGGCGCATACCGTCCTCCGTGATCTCCGTCTGTACGGAGACCGCCGCAAAGCGCTGAACGGCGGCAGAGCACTCCGAGCCCGTCATATTGCGTAGGCAAGGCGCCGCACCGTAGAGCCACGAGAGATACTCTTCAAGGCGCGCCTTGAGGCGCTCCCAGCCCATCTCCGCGCCACGCTCGGGATCGAGTGCATCGTCGGGATGGGTAAAATGATTGTTGATAAAATGCAGGTTGAGCTCGGAGATCGCCGCGATCTGCATATAATCGGTCAGCGCACAGCCCGATACCAGACGGGGCTGATCGACCACGCCGTTTTCATCCACGTCAAACTCCTGCTCACAGGCAAAGTCCAGATTGGCGTCCTCAAAGTAGATGCCCGAGATCGTACGGATCTGCGGGTATTCCTTCAAGAGCATTGCTCTGCCCTCTGCGGAGAGGAGGTTGGACGGCGGAACGTAGATCTGCATATTGACGTCGGGAAACAGCTCGTCGCAAAGTGCCACGAGATCGGCAAAGGCAACCTTCATCGCCTGATAGCTATCCCACGTCTTATAATCGTATATGCCGTTGTAATCGCAATTTGCAAGGCATAGCGGCTGATGGTTGTAGCCGTGATAGCCAAGCTCGCCACCCATACGCAGCAGCATATTGCCAAAATTCAAAAATGTAGCGGTATCGGGCTTGGCGTCTGCCGTACCGTCCACGTGATCGTCATAGGACTCAATGGCAAGGCCCGTATATTTCAGACCGTACTTGTCTGCGATATTCATCATATCGGGCCACCAGATATTGGTATAAAAATCGTAGATCGTCGTCCCGTAATCTCTTGTGATATACTCACTGTTTCCGTCGGGGATCTGTGAAGGAAAGTCATCGAGATAAAACGCAGACGCATTGATGACGGGATAAACGCAGACGTCACCGAGCAAGCTGTAGGAGGCGGCAAAGAATCCGCGCATCACGCGATCGTAGATACCGAAGTTATCCACGACGAATCTGCCGTCACCGTGCGTTGCCTCCCATACGAGCGGGACCCTTCTCTCGTCGTCCGTCCATGCATAAGCGGTCGTGCGCGCCTCATCCAGACGCACGAGCATACCCGAGTCAAACGGGTGGTCGATCACAAAGCCGCGTCCGCCCCCCACCATAAACTCGGAGGAAACGTAGATGCTGTCAACGAGCGTGTAATTTTCGGAAACGTCAGTGATTCCAAGCATGCTTTTGATGGCGTCAAAATGCGGAGAGGACTCCGGCGTCATCGCCAAAAGGACCTGACCGCCGCCGTATACCCAATCACAGAGATCGAGAATGCCGTTACCGAGCGCGGAGAGATCCGTGAGGAGCACTGTGACGGTTTTATAGCTGTCAAGCGGCGGGAGCGGCTCGCGCGCCACGTCCAGCACGCGGTAGCCGACCTTCATATCCGTAAAGATCTGCGCAAACTCCGAATACACCCTGTCGGCATCGACAGTCCTGCTGTCACGGATCAAAAGCATATCTTCCGTGACCGTTTCGTGGGACGCCGTCTTGGTGACGATCTCCTCCTTCTCTAAAAACGGAAGCGACATTTTTCCGTAGCGGTACTGAATGCCCGCCAGCTCCACCAACAGCACGATCGAGATCCAGATGAAGATGACCACGATGGCGAGAATCCCTTTATATTGAAAATTGCGGATGGCGCGTATTATTTTTTCCAAAACGAAATAACCTCCCTTGCTTTGACAGAGATATAGCGGTTGCTCCTTTCGATCTCGTCGATCACGCGTCTGATCTCATCACCGCGGCCGAGTGCCGCGTAGTAACGGATACAAAGCAGGATATACGCCTCCTCCTCAGGCCAGCGCTCTCCCATCTCGGCAAGCGCGTATTCGCACGCAGTATAATTCTTGAGGAGAAGCTCATTCTCGGCAAGTGTGAGATAATCCGAGAGGGTCTTGCGGATCGAGAGCTTTTTGTTGATCAGCGTGGAATAGAGCTTTCGGTTGACGACCTCGACCTGTCCCTGCATCATATTTTGGCAGAGGCACGACCAGAGGAAGTGCGTGTACTCCTCCAGCACGTCGTAATCGTCGGGCGCCGCCTGATAACGCTGCTCCAACGTCTGAAGCATATAGTCGGTCTCCTTGGAGATCTCGACCATCGCCGTGACCGCGTAATGCACGACCTCGGTGTCGTCGTTATTGCCCGCCTTCTGCAGAAACTCAATGTACTCCTTCGGCTCGTCGTTTAAAACGTCCATGATGATCGAGCGACGCTCGCGGGCGGTATTGACGATCAGTGCCTCCTCGATCGGCACGGTCAGTGCGGCGACCATGCCGTCGTCGACCGCGACGTTTTTGTAGAGCTCCGCCTCAATGCGCAGCTTCTCTACCGTAAGCACATCCTCATCGCTCTTTTTGTCCTTCAGATAAAAATGGAGGATAAAAATCATGACAGGGCCCCAGATCGGGATCAGAAACGCCAAAACGAGCATATATCTCTCAACCGCAAGAAAGCCCGTAAAGATTCCGACCGTCGTGACCGTGCAGAGCACGGCCTGCAGGATCAGGGCGGTTATGTAGATCCAAAGCATAGCAAATCATCCTTTTTGTACGACTGTGATGCCGACACCCATGGATTCAAATCTCGGCAGAATGAAGTCGAGATCCTTGGGCGTCGCCTGCGAGAGCAGGAGCTGAAGCTTGCCGTCGCGCGTCATGCCCATGATATCCGTCGTACGGATACGGGCAGAGACCATCGACGAGAGCTGCTCCATCGTGTATTCCCCGCTCTCAAATTCCATAAGAATATACGAGAAGATCTTTCTCGAAACCAGATTGTCAAAGTTACGGATGCACTCCTCAAACGCCTCTGCGTTCATGACGCCCGTATTCTCCAGATACTGCTTATCGTAGATCGCGCGGCTATAGTCGTATGCACGGAGAAGCGACATCTGCGCAAGGTCTCTGAGTATCTTGAAGAGATTGACATAATAGAGCGAATGCTGATCCTTATTGGCAAGCCAGATAAAGATGACCGTGGTCAGCTTGCCGTCACGGTATACGCCCGCCGCATACATCGGAAGATCAGGTATGAGCTCCGTATTTCTGAAGATCTGTCCGTCGGCGATGCCATCAATGACGGACGCATAGGTCTGAAGCGAGATCGAGCGTGACACGCTGCCGATGATATCGCGGGAGGCAACCTGCAGACGGCCGAAGGTGCTCTCCTCGTTGACGGAATACACGCAGATGCTCTTATTCTCCAGAACGTCCTCAAAGGTATCCATGATCTTGAGATAGAGGATATTGGTGTCGGCGGCGTCGAGCTTACGGGTGATATCGAAGATCTTGCCGAAGCTGTCCTTCGAGCCGATGATCTGCTTTTTCAGCTCTCTCTTCTCACGGAAGGTATCCGCGTAGATCTCACGGGTAAAGACGAGCTTCTCCTCAAGCAGGCGGTTTTCCTCCTTCATAAAGCGGAGCTTATCCTCACCCCTAAGCTTGACGTATCCGCAGACCGCCGCTACAAGGAAATAGAAAACGAAGGTAAGCCAATTGGTCGGCTCGTAGAAGATCGTCAGCGGGTGCGTGCCCGACAAAACCTTGGCGACAAACCACGCGACCGAGCTGAGCCCCGCCGCACCGAGACCGATGGTAAGCCCGTGGACCGTTGCCATGATCACGATAAACGAGAGTCGGAAGTCCACGATGGCAAAGAGCACCGCCGAATCCGTCAGATAGACAAAAAGCTCGGAGAGCGCGAAAAGGAGTGCGAGCTCTGCGCACTTGACGAGCAGTGCGTGCCGCTCCACCCAATTGCGGATACGGGTAAACAGCGTGGTCGCGCTCTCCTTCTGCATAGCGACAAACCGCTCGTACTCCTCCTCGATCTCGACGAGGATAGAGAACTGCGCAAACCAGCCGTACTGATTACGTAGCGCCTTATTGTTTACGTTCAAGCGGTCGGTGTCGATGCTCTCGTCGAACTCCACGGTGGCATCGGAGCGGAGAATGACAAGCGACTCCGCAAGGTCCTTATAGGTCAGCCCAAACTCGTCATTGACGGTCAGCATACCGCCACCCGAGCGCCAGTTTTCAAACAGGCGGGCGATCAGCTTGGCAAGGTCCGTGCAGGAGAGGAAAAACATCTGTGCCATCGAGCTTTTGTCGATCGAGACCTCACCCTTTTTGTAAAGCTGCTCAAAGAGACCGTAAAGAAAATCGTTTTTGATCGTACCCGAGTAGAGGTACGGGATACGTACGACGCGGATATCCACAGCGTGCTCCTTGGCGTAGAATTCGCAGAGCTGCTCCTTGGCGGCGGAAACGATGGCACGATCGTTCCTCTTGACATACGCGGTATCCAATGAGGAGAAGTACAAAACCTTGATATCCCTCTTGGTTCTGCGGATGCATTTCAAAACCTCGCGAAGCTCCTCAGAGTCGCTCTTTTTCTGCGTACCGCAGGTCAATTCATCCGAGAAATAGACCACGGCATCAAACTCGTAGGTTTTGAAAACGGAATCCACGGAGGTTCCCTTCCCGCGAAAGACCTTCAGATTATCGTGCGATTTTAAATGCGTATCGCCGAGCAAAACGACCTTGGTATCGGGAAAGGCCGTATCCAGAAACTCTTCCGTAATATACCTGATGTTACCGGTGCAAAATACACGCTTCGTCAGCGCCTGATCATGGTCGGCAACGACGATATTGGTCTTGTTGAAGCGATCACGGATCTCGATCAGTGTACGGTCGTTGACGACCTTCATCAGACAGTCGGTGAGCATCTCGGAAAAGACGCCGCACATGCCGCTTGAGATCATCTGGATCGCGATATCCTGCGGGAAGGGCTGCTTATAGCTACGCGGACTCGTCAGAGCGTCGTAGGCATCCGCCAGCGCGACCGCCTGTGCATAAATGGGAATTTCCTCACCGCGAAGGCCACCCGGATAGCCCGAGCCGTCGATACGCTCGTGATGACGGAGCGCGATCTCTCTCGCATACCCGACGATCTCGGGTGCAATGCCCTCCGCCTCTGCCTCCGCGATCATTTTCTCGCCGAAGGCAGAGTGCTTTTTCACGATATCGTACTCCACGGGCGAGAGCGTACCCGGGAAATTAAGTATGCTTTGGGGCACCAGAAGCTTACCGATGTCGTGCAACGACGACGCGATGGAGATGGACACGATCTCCTCGTCCGTTAAAGAAAACGACGGATCGTTCTTTTTGAGCTGACGCAAAATCATCTCCGTCAGCATACGGACGTGATATATATGAAAGCCGTGCTCTCCGTTGATCAGCTCGGGGATCGCGTCGGGATCCACGGTGATCAATCTCAGGCGATCGACACCGTCGGCCTGCTCCATAACCAGAACCGAATTTTTCAAAGACATGATTCTCCTCCTGAATGTCAAACTTTCGTCATGTGCGAACCCTCGCGGGTCGCTTGGTATATTACCGCAAACAAAAAGCCGGCCACAATAAACAGCACCCGAAAAAGGTGTTGCCCATTGCAGCCGGTCAATCATACGAATATTACATATCGCTTAGACACCATAGCTTTGCGTCACTGCCTTTTGACAGTTTTGCCTATGAGTATATCTGCCTATATTTTATCATAGCACATAATATTTGTCAATCACCTTGCGGGCTTTTCTTTTTGATTTATAACGAATTCTCGGGGGGAGTTGTTCTTTTCTTGGCCCTCCAAGAAAAGAACCAAAAGAAACGGCGAACGCCCGGCGTTCGATCCGTAACGGTGGACACCTGCTTTTCTTCTCTCCACAAAAAAGCGGGCTGTGCACGCTGCCCCCAGCTCGCCTACCGTGGCTTTCCGTGCAGACAAGCACGGCAAAACGGCGAGGTCGATTTTGCGCAATTTCCTATAGGTTAACAAAAGCGCAGGATATCGAGAGCCTTCTCCAGCGGGAGAAGGTGGCTCGCATCAGCGAGACGGATGAGGTGTTATGCAAGATACACGCTCGCACATACTCTTGCCCAAAGCAACCGACACTCCCATACATTCCTTTTGTTCATCATCAAGATATTGCTCGTCTGAACCTACTCCTCATCCGTCGGCTTCGCCGACACCTTCTCCCACAGGAGAAGGCTTAGATAGCCACCCTGCGGAGGGGGGCAAGAACCCCAAACTCACCGACAAATTCCAATCAAGGGATTTTATAACAAAAGCGTAAGTTACTGAGAGCCTCCCTACGGAGGGAGGTGGATTTTGCGAAGCAAAAGACGGAAGGAGAGCGCGTGTATAAAATTATACAGGCTGTATACCATCTTGGATAACCATACCTATGGTAGTATATACTCATCCCGCAATCTCAGCTTTTATCTTTATTACACGCGCTCTCCCTCAGTCACCTTCGGTGACAGCTCCCTCGTCAGAGGGAGCCGAACGAGCGTTTCCGCTCCACCAAACTCACCGCTAAAT
>JAFTIJ010000166.1 GCA_017456965.1 Clostridia bacterium | reverse complement strand
GATCTGCTCGACCTTACCCGCAAGAGAGAGCGCCTCCGCAAACTCGTCGAGCTCCTCTGCCGTGACGTATTCGTTGCTCGTCATGAGGATCATACCCTCCCCGACCGAAGCGGGTGTATTGGGCATAATGCGGATCACGGGGAACGCGCGATCACACAGATACTCAATGGTAGAGACGGAGAGCCCCGCCGCCATGGTAACGAGGATAAACTTGTCGTTGCGTCTTTCCCTCAGCGTAGGAGAGATCTCGTGCAGGAGAGCCTCCATCATCTGCGGCTTGACGCCGAGGAAGATATACTTGCATTCCGACGCGACCGTGACGTTATCCGCAACCGTCGCGCCGTATACGTCGGCAAAGATCTTCGTTTTCTTTTTATCATGGTCAGCCACCGCTACGTCTGCGGCATTGCCTGCGCGACAGACCGCGCTTGCCAGCGCACCGCCCATATTGCCGATACCAATAAAACCAAACTTCATCATACAATTCCCTTTTCCTAATGATATTATCGTTTTGCGAATCGCATACCCGTCATCGGATCTGTCCGTCACCGAGAATGCGATACTGATAAGAGGTCAGCTCACAAAGCCCCATCGGACCTCTTGCGTGGAGCTTCTGCGTCGAGATACCCATCTCACATCCGAGACCGAACTCGCCGCCGTCGGTAAAGCGGGTAGAGACGTTAACGTAGACCGCCGCGCTGTCCACAGAGGAGACGAATGCCTCCTGTGCGCCCTTATCCTCTGCGACGATCGCCTCGCTGTGTCCCGTGGAGTGCGCGAGGATATGCTCCGTCGCCTCCTTCACGCCGCCCACGATACGAACGGCGAGGATATAGTCCAGAAACTCCGTATCAAAATCGTTTTCGCCTGCGGGCGTGCCGTCGATGATCTCCGCCGCACGCGCATCCAAGCGAAGCTCAACGGGCTGCTTGCCGATTTCTTTTCGGTGATCGACAAGAAGCGCCTTCATCCTCGGGAGGAATTCCGCCGCGATATCCTCGTGTACGAGGCAGACCTCTGCCGCGTTACAGACGGAGGGGCGGCTCGTCTTGGCGTTCTCCACGATCGCAAGCGCCTTTTGGAGATCCGCACTCCGATCCACGTAGATATGGCAAATGCCCGTGCCCGTCTCAATACAGGGGACAGTCGCATTCTCCACACACGCGCGGATGAGCCCCGCGCCGCCTCTGGGAATCAGCATATCCACGTAGCCTCTTGCGCGCATCAGCTCCTGTGCGCCCGCTCTGGAGGTGTCGTCGAGGATATTGACGAGCGTCTCCGGCAAGCCGACCGAGCGCAAGCCCTCGCGCATCGCCTCCACGATTGCGTGCGCGGAGGCAAACGCCTCCTTGCCGCTCTTCAGAACGCAAACGTTACCGCTCTTGAGGCAGAGCGCCGCCGCGTCGGAGGTCACGTTGGGACGGCTCTCGTAAATAATACCGACCACGCCGAGCGGAACGGAAACGCGGCGGATACACATACCGTTCGGGCGCGTTACCTCGGAGAGCACCCTACCCACGGGGTCGGGGAGCAGCGCCACCTCACGGATGCCCTGTGCCATGCCCTCGATGCGGGATGCATTCAGCATCAGTCTGTCCAGCATCACGTCGGAGATCTTACCGCGTGCCGCCTCCAGATCCTTTGCGTTCTCGCAAAGGATCGCATCCGTATTCTTGATCAGCGCATCTGCCATCGCAAGAAGCGCCTCATTTTTCTTATTTGCCGAAAGAGGCGAAAGCACCGCTTTCGCCTTCTTCGCACTTAAAAGTATTTCGTGTGTTGTCATATGGGACAAACCTTTCAAAAACGTATCAGTGTTTTTTGCCGATGAAGCGCGTACCGAAGTCCTCGCCATCCATCAGCTTATACAGTATTTTGGGATCTCTGCCGTTTGCGATGATCATATCGATCCCCGCACCGACGGCGATCTCCGCCGCGCGGAGCTTAGTCTTCATGCCGCCCGTACCGAGCTCAGAGCCCTTCCCCTCCGCCAGCGCCATGATCTCAGGCGTCAGCGCCTCGACGACAGGGATCAGAGCGGCATCCGCATACTTGTGCGGATCCTTGGTATAAAGTCCGTCGATATCCGAGAGCAGGATGAGCAGATCGGCATCCACGTTCGCCGCGACGATCGCGCCGAGCGTATCGTTATCGCCGATGACGATCTCCTCCGTCGCAACGGTATCATTCTCATTGATGATCGGCAGTACGCCAAACTCCAGAAGACGGAACATGGTATTGTGGAAATTCTTTTTTCTCGTCTCGTTCTCGATGTCTGCGCCCGTCAAAAGGATCTGTGCTACGGTGTGATTGTATTCCCCGAAATACTTATCGTAGGTATACATCAGCTCGCACTGACCGATGGCGGCGGCGGCCTGCTTGGTAGGAATATCGGTGGGGCGCTTGCCGAGACCAAGCTTACCGACGCCCATACCGATCGCACCCGAGGAAATGAGAACGAGCTCATGCCCCGCATTTTTCAGGTCACTCATCACGCGGCAGAGCTCCTCCACACGACGGATGTTGATCAGTCCCGTGGAATACGCCAGCGTAGACGTGCCGACCTTGATTACAATTCTCATGGTATTTCTATGTCCTTACAGTTGTTCTATCAATTTGATGTATTTTTCATGGCGCAGACCGTCAACAAACTTGATGCGCTCGCGCTCGTGAAGCTTGATGCTGACGATGGCATTGGGGCCGTCGTCCTCCGTCTCGCCCTTGCCGATCTGGATGGAATTGACCTTGACGCCTCTCTCCTTCATACTGTCGACAAATTGTGTCAGACCTCTGTTGTTCTTGAATTCGATGTAAAGATCAAAGATCTTAGAGCGGCGATGAACGATGCTGTCCAGTTTTCCGAGAACCTTCAGCGTGAAGATCAGCAGAAGCAGCATGATCAGGACGCCCTTCAAAAATCCGATACCTGCGGCAAGACCCATGCAGGCACAGACCCAGATGCTCGCCGCCGTCGTCAGACCGCGAACCTGATTGCGTCCCGTAACGATGATCGTACCGACGCCGAGGAAGCCGACGCCGCTGATAACCTGCGCGCCCATACGCGCAGGATCTCCGAGAAAACCAAAGGTATTCATCATATATTGGCTGGTGATCATAACCAGCGCCGCGCCAAGACAGACGAGAACGTGGGTCTTGATGCCCGCCACGCGTCGCTTCATCTCTCGGTCGATACCGATCAGAAGACCTGCGATCAGGGCAAGCAAAAGACGGAAAAGAATAGCCAGATCCGACCATCCTGCGGTCGTGCTGACGAGCCATTTCCATGCGTTTACGATAAACATGATTACCCCCATTGGCGGGATCTCTCCACACCTCGGTGGAGAAATCCCGTAATAATATCGCTTATCCGAAAGCGGTGAAATTCTCTCGATGTAACGGTAAACCGCAAAGGAAACGAGGGGCTTTACCTCGCTTCTGCGGATTGATGTGCGGCTTTTATTTTGCCGCGACGTTCTTGGTTGCGACCACCTTGACACCCGTGCCCGCGCAGTCCTCAATGATGACGTCGCCGATGGAGACGGGAGCGTTTACGGTGATCTCTCTGATCTCTGCCATGCAGTCAAAGATCTTGTTTTTCGGGATATCGGTTGCGGTCTTGACGGACACGCGCGCGATGGCGGCACCGCATACGCGGACGGAGGAGGTAACCACTCTCGTGGGGTTGGTGACTTCCTTCTTTGCGTAGTTTGCGCCTACGGTGCAGGTGTTGCCCGTAACGGTGATCTCGTCACCGTCGATCGTGACCGTAAGCGCACAGCCCATCGGGCATCCGATACAAGTCAGATTCTTCGTTTCCATATTATGCCTCCTCTGTACGGATGGTGATCTCCGTGATATCGGGATAATCCTTGAAGCTATCCTTTTTCAAGAGGACCTGCTCCATTTCGCCGGGTGCGAGAACGCGCTTCTTGCGGCTCATGACCTTCTTGTCGCCGTAATATACGGCGATCGAGCGGTTGTGATAGATATCCGCAACGCGGAAGCGGACGGTAACGCTGTCACGCATATTGGCAACGTCGATGGTCTGCGGTACGGTATAGCGCACGCCGTTCTCCGCCTTCAGAGTGACCTTATGAGCGCTCTCCGTCTCTGCCTTGGCAAGGACGTAAGCCGCCGCATTCTCACCTGCAAGCGCCGCCTCGGAGGAAACGTGGTCAACGAGGTCGTGTACGTGGAGGACGTTGCCGCAAGCGAATACGCCCTCGACGCCCGTCTGGAGCTTATCGTCCACGTTCGGACCGGAGGTCACGCGGTTCATCTCCACGCCGATCTCGCGGGTCAGCTCGTTCTCGGGGATCAGACCGCAGGAGAGCAGGAGCGTGTCGCAATCGTAGTGGATCTCGGTGCCGGGGATGGGCTGACGGTTGGCGTCAACCTCAGCGATCGTAACGCCCGTGATTCTCTTCTCGCCGTCGATGCCAACAACGGTATGGCTGAGCTTCAGCGGGATATTGAAGTCGTTGAGACACTGAACGATATTACGCTTCAGACCGCCGGAGTACGGCATCAGCTCTGCTACGACCTTAACGTTTGCGCCCTCAAGCGTCATACGTCTCGCCATGATCAGACCGATATCACCCGAGCCGAGGATGACGACCTCCTTACCGACGCTGTAGCCCTCGATATTCATGAGTCTCTGTGCCGTACCTGCGGAGTAGATGCCCGCGGGACGGAAGCCGGGAATATTCAGCGCACCGCGCGGACGCTCGCGACAGCCCATGGCAAGGATGATCGCCTTGGCAGAAATCTGTACGAGCCCCTCCTGCTTATTCATATAGGTAATAACCTTTTCGGGGCTGACGGAGAGAACCATCGCGCCGAGCTTATAGGGGATCTCCATCTCCTGCGCCTTAGCAATAAAGCGAGCCGCATACTCGGGACCCGTGAGCTCCTCCTTGAAGGTGTGGAGGCCGAATCCGTTATGGATACACTGGTTGAGAATGCCGCCGAGCGACTCGTCGCGTTCGAGGATCATGATGTCGCTGACGCCTGCATTCTTGGCGGAGATCGCCGCCGCAAGACCCGCAGGGCCGCCACCGATGATTACGATATCATACTGTTTCATATTCATTCACCTCACATCTTATGCGACAGCATTTCAGAGCCGGCGCTGTTTTTGCAAATCTTCTCAAGCGGAATACCCGTGTCACGGGAGAGGATCTCCATGGTTTTGGAGGTGCAGAAGCCCGCCTGGCAACGTCCCATGCCCTGATGAACGCGTCTCTTGACGCCATCGAGCGAGGTCGCGCCGAGGGTTCTCTTGATCGCATCCACGATCTCACCCTCGCTGATATTCATGCAACGGCAAACGATCACGCCGTAGAGCGGATTTTCCTTGATCAGAGCGGCACGCTCCTCAAAGGATTTCTCTGCAAGCTTGACGAAGCCGCGTCTCTTGGGGTTGAAGTTTGCCTTTTTCTCAGCACCCAGCTTCTCGGCAACGCACTCGGCAAGATATACGCCGATCGCGGGCGCGGAGGTCAGACCGGGGGACTCAATGCCTGCGGCGTCAAAGAAGCCGGGCGCATCGGCAGCCTCGCCGATCACAAAATCATCGCCGTCCTCGTGTGCGCGCACACCGGAGAAGGAGGTGATGGTCAGGCGATAGGGGATATTCTTTACGCTGACAGCAGACTTCTTGACGACGTCGGCAAGCTCTGCCGCGGTGGTTGCGGTGTTATCCTTATCCTCTACGTCAACGGCAGTCGGACCGAGCAGGAGGTTGCCGTGAACGGTGGGAGAAACGAGGATACCCTTACCGTACTTACCGGGGAGCTGGAAGACGGTATAGGAAACGTGATCGCCCGCTTCCTTATCGAGCAGACAGTAGTCACCCTTTCTGGGGGTAATATGAAGCTTCTTCTCGCTGACCATATTATGGATCACGTCGGAATATACGCCTGCGGCGTTGATCACGGTCTTGGTCTCGATCTCACCGCAATTGGTGACGACGGTATAGCCATCATCATGCTTGCGGATATCGGTAACAGCGGTATTGAAGCGGAACTCTACGCCGTTGTCAGCCGCATTCTCAGCAAGCGCGATGGTCATGCCAAAGGGGCATACGATGCCGCCCGTGGGAGCAACGAGCGCCGCAACAACCTCGTCGCTGATATTGGGCTCTCTCTGTCTCAGGGTATCGCCGCTGACGATCTCAAGACCCTCGACACCGTTTTGAATTCCCTTCTGATAGAGCTCTGCGAGCTTGGGCATATCCTCGTCCGCAAAGCACAGAACGACGGAGCCGTTTCTCTTGAATTCAAATTCGAGCTCGCTTGCGAGGGTATCCATCATGGCATTGCCCTTAACGTTGAATTCTGCCTTTTTGGTACCGGGCTTGGCGTCAAAGCCTGCGTGTGCGATGGCGCTGTTCGCCTTGGAGGTACCGGAGCAAACGTCCTCTTCCTTTTCGAGAAGACATACGGAGAGCTCGTAACGGGAGAGCTCTCTTGCGATCGCGGAACCGACGGCACCGCCGCCGATAATGACCGCGTCATATCTGCTACCAATCATGATTTTGTACTCCTTTATGTTATAATTTGATTTGCAAAATTGACCCTATTTTTTTATTATACACATTTTTTCGAGGGTTGTCAACGGTCCATGAAAAAATGCGATATCATCTGCGATAAAATGGAGTCATCGGCTCAATAAAATTGAGACCGAACGCCTTGACGACGGCAAGCCCCATAATATAGTCGCGATCCAGCGCAACGGTATCGGGCGTGTGAGAATCGCACCCAAAGAGCACCTCGTTTCCGACCTCGCCCGCGATCTGCCAGAAATCCGCTCTCGGATAGTCGCGCTTATCACGCAGGCCGAGCAGATTCAGCTCCAGCGGCACGCCGAGGCGCTTGGCTGCCTCACAGAGGCGGCGCATCTCACTCTGATAGACAAGCTTGCTTCCCTTGAAATTGATCAGGTCGGGGTGCGCGAGATAGAAAAATCTTCCCGTCACCATACCCGTGATGCACTCGTCCACGTAGCGGGAGAGCGTATCGTAATCCGAGCAGGGATCCATCATATAGATCTTGCCGATCTCGTTCTTGATAAAATGCTGACCGAGGATCAGATAATCGTAGGGATATGCAGAGAGATTTTCGATCAGCTTATCAAAATACATCGGATAATACTCAGCCTCAAAGCCGAGATAGATCACGATATCGTTTTTATACTCCTCCTTCAGAGAGAGGACGGAGCGAACGTAGTTTTCAACCTCATCGGTTCTCATACGGTGCGTCGAGTAGTAGCCGTGATCAAACCAATACGGAGAGTGATCTGCAAAGCCGAGCACCTCCAGCCCGTTACGGATAGCAGTCTCCACGTACTCACGGTCCGTGCCGCCCGCGTGGTTACAACGGTATGTATGCGTATGGAAATTGGATTTCATCATAGACATAGCACAGTAGACTTCCTTTCTTTATGATACTGCAATTTATTCTTATAATATCAGTATATCATACCGTCTCTCAAATTGCAAGTTTTTTTCTGCTCTCGACACCGTAATGACAATAAAATTCAGGGCTCTCCCCGATGGGCTTCTCCCGAATAGGCACTTGACAGCGCGAGGCTTTTATGTTAAAATGCATACCTACCGATATTATTCAATCAAGAAAAGGAGACAACATGAATCAACTGGAAAATATCGTAACCCACATAAACGACTCCCTGTCGGGGTACGTACTTGTTTTTCTGCTCGTAGCGGCAGGACTCTATTTCTCGATCCGCACGAAATTCGTACAGGTCCGTTGCTTCGGAGAGGGCTTTCGCGCAGTATTCCGTAAGCAAGGCGCAAAAGACGGACGCGGCATTTCCTCCTTCCAGGCATTGACGACGGCAATTGCGGCGCAGGTCGGCACGGGCAACATCGTCGGTGTCTGCGGTGCGATCCTGGTCGGCGGTCCGGGTGCGATCTTCTGGATGTGGGTCATCGCCTTTCTCGGCATGGCAACCAACTATGCGGAGGCGGTACTCGCGCAGAAAACACGCACCGTCGATGAAAACGGCGAGGTCTGCGGCGGTCCCGTTTACTACATCAAGCACGCCTTCAAGGGTAAATTCGGCAAATTCCTCGCGGGCTTCTTCGCCGTAGCGATCACGATCGTCTGCGGCTTTATCGGCGCGATGGTACAGACCAACTCCATCACGTCGAGCATTACGGGTGTTTTCACCGCATTCGGCGCGGACGTCAGCGACTACACATGGGTCATCGGCGTACTGATCGCACTCCTTGCCGCCTTCATCTTCCTCGGCGGCGTCAAGCGCATTGCGTCTGTCACGGAGAAAATGGTTCCCCTCATGGCCGTGATGTATCTCATTGGCGGTCTGCTCGTTCTCATCATCAATATCAAAAACGTCCCCGAGGCATTCTCTCTGATCTTCCGCTATGCCTTCGTACCGCAGGCTTTGCTCGGCGGCGGCTTCGGCTCCGCCATTGCCAAGGCGGTACAGAAGGGTGCGCAACGAGGTCTTTTCTCCAACGAAGCGGGCATGGGTACCACGCCGCACGCACACGCACAGGCTAATGTCAAGACGCCTCACGAGCAGGGTGTCTGCGCGATGATCGGTGTTTTCATCGACACCTTCGTCGTACTCTCGATCTCCGCGCTCATCGTGCTCTCCACGCTCTACACGGGCGACGGCCCTCTGGTGGGTCTCGTCGGAACGGAGTCACAGAGCTTCTCTTCTCTTGCAGAGTCCTCGGCAGGTCTTATTGACGCCAACATGGTTCAGCGCGCCTTCCAGCTCTCCTTCACCACGCTCTTCGGCGGCAACGCCGCAGTCGGTAACGTGATCGGCAGCATCTTCGTCGCGCTCTGCCTCTTCTTCTTCGCCTTCTCTACCGTTATCAGCTGGAACTTCTTCGGCAGGATCAACTTCCGTTACCTCTTCGGACAAAAGGCAACGGTGATCTACTCGGTGATCGCGATCGCCTGCATCTTCGCAGGCTCCATCTTCAAAAACTCCCTCGTCTGGGGTCTCTCCGATCTTTTTAACAACCTCATGGTCATCCCCAACGTCATCGCCCTCTTTGCCCTCGGCGGTCTCGTCGTGTCGCTGACCTCCTTCCAAAAGAAATAATCCGTTTCTCCCGCCGATCCTCTCGATCGGCGGTTTTTTTGTACCTCTCTCGATATGCTTTCTTTTCTTGGGCACCCAAGAAAAGAAGCAAAAGAACGTCCGCGAACCGCAGACCGCGCACGGCGGTCCGAGGACCCCGTAGAACGCCCGGCACTTGACCCGTCGTTTGGGACGGGCTTTTTTCGGTACGCATGAATTGATGTCAGCATTGAAACCAAAGTCAAATCCCAATTCGGGGTGGTTGACAACAAAAGCCAAGGCTATCGAGAGTCTTCCTCTGAGAGGAATGTCGAGAACCCCAAGCCGCGCACGGCGGCTTGGGGACCCCGTGGTGGCTCGCGTCAGCGAGACGGAAGGAGAGCGCGTGTAT
>JAFTIJ010000165.1 GCA_017456965.1 Clostridia bacterium | reverse complement strand
CACAACAAAACAAAAGGCGAGCACACGGGGGCGGGCTCGGCCCGCGCGATTGCCTTGCGGCAAGTCCCTACAATCGACCTCGCCGTTTTGCCGCACCTCGTCTCCGTAAAACAATACAAAAGGCGAGCACACGGAAGCGGGCTCAGCCCGCCTCAGTAGCCGAATTTGCCGCTCAGACTGTCGTCGTCACGAATCCAGTCCTCCACGCGGAAGACGGTGTAGTCCGTTTCACTCTCGCGCACGATGACCTCGCGGATGCCCGCATTGATCACGAGGCGCTTGCACATCATGCAGGAGCAGGTGCCGGGCACGATATCGCCCGTCACGGGATCCATGCACGCCATATAGAGCGTGGAGTCGAGCATCTTGTCTCTGTCCGCCGCAATGATGGCGTTCGACTCCGCGTGAACGGAGCGGCAGAGCTCGTAGCGCTCACCGCGCGGAATGCCGAGCTCGTTTCTCATGCAGTATTGCAGGTCGGAGCAGTTCTTGCGTCCGCGGGGGGCGCCGTTGTAGCCCGTCGAGACGATAATATCGTTTTTGACGATGATCGCGCCGTACTGCTTGCGAAGGCAGGTGCTTCTGCGCGATACCGTCTGCGCGATGTCGAGATAATAGTTGATTTTATCGGGTCTTTCCATACTTGATACCGTTTCCTTTCACGTTTTTCCTTTCAACAGTATAACGAATAAATACCAAGAAATCAAGCAGTTTTTGTAGAAAAGCACAGATATTTTTCGTGAAAATCTTGACAAACGCCGTTTTCTTTGTTACCATAGAGAAAACCGCATAAAATAATCGGGGGTGCTGAATACCGATTCGGCTGAGAAGAGGATATGGATCCGAAAACCCTTTTAACCTGATATGGATAATACCGGCGCAGGAAGATTATAAGACGCCTTTTCATGAAGAAACAAGTGATGTTTGCCGTATTATTTTAATGCGGCATTTTTTTATTTCGGAGGTTTTCTCATGAGAAAACAAAGCAGATCCATCGGTATCCTGACCGAGAGCGCCATCATGATCGCGCTCGCGACCGTTTTAAGCCTCGTCAAGATCATCCAGATGCCCTACGGCGGCTCGGTCACCGCGGCATCCATGCTCCCCATCGCCATCATCTCCTATCGACACGGACTGAAATGGGGCCTCGTCACCGCATCCATTCACGGCGTGATCCAGCAGCTGCTCGACCTCTCGATGCTGAACTACTTCTCCGATTGGGTCAGCTTCGTCGCGATCATCCTGCTTGACTATATCGTCGCGTTCTCTGCGGCAGGTCTTGCGGGGGCCTTTCGCAAGCCGATCAAGGGACAGGCGTCTGCGCTGTGCCTCGGTTGCTTTACCGTGTGCCTGATCCGTTACGCCTGTCACGTCGTCAGCGGCTTTACCGTGTGGGCGGGCTTTGCCATCCCCACCAAGGCGTCGCTGATCTACTCGTTCTCCTATAACGCGACCTATATGATCCCCGAGACGATCGTACTGCTCATCATCACCGCGTACGTCGGCTCGACGATCGACTTCCGTCTGAAAACACCCACACGCCTCAAGCGCGGCGATACCCCCGAAAAGCTCGGCTGGATGCTCCCCACGGCGGGTCTTGCCGCCGTCGCGGCGACGCTCGTCGATACGGTGCTGATCTTCTCCAAGCTCCAGGATGCCGAAACGGGCGAGCTCTCCTTTGCGGGTCTTGCCTCGGTCAACTGGACGCTCGTTGTCTCCGTCACCGTCCCCGCGCTTTTGATCACCGTGTCGCTCCTCGCCGTATACCGCGTGCTCGGCAGACGCGCGGCGCTCTGAGTGGCAGGGCGATGCCCAAACACGTTTTTTAAAAAAGGATGTTACTATGAAAGCGATCATTATTACGCCGTATCTTCACGCACCGATCCGATCTCTTGCGGATATCGCGACATACGACCTCATACTCTGCGCCGACAGCGCGTATCTGCTCGCCGAGCGCGAGGGGATCACGCCCGACACCGTTATCGGCGACTTTGACCACGGCAAGCGCGTCCACCCCGACAAGGACGCGAAAAACGTCGTCACCGTTCCCTGTGAAAAGGACGATACCGATACCATGCTCTGCCTCAAGCACGCCATCGACCGGGGTGCCGACGAGATTACGATCCTCGGCGGGATCGGCGGCAGACTGGATCACACCTTTGCCAATATCCAGAGTCTCGCCTACGCCGCACGTCACGGCGTGCGCGCGCGCCTCCTCTCGGAGCGTGACGAGGTCTTTCTCGTGCATGACCGCGCACTTATCCACAAGCCTGTGGAAACCTCATATCTCTCCGTTTTTGCCTACGACGGCATTTGCACGGGCGTCACGGAGATCGGCACGAAATACGAAATACGGGATGCCGTCCTCGACACGAGCTTCCCTCTCGGCGTCAGCAACGAGATCGTCGCAGAGCAAGCCGAGATCCGCGTAAAAACAGGTCGCCTCCTCATCATTTTGTCAAAAAAAGATTAAAATGAACGGCACATGCTCATAAAACGGTTTCAAGCTATGCGGAGCATAGATTTTTATAAGCCGGAATCCTCCCTGTGCGATTTTTCACGGAAAGGATTACCTGTTTTATAAAGATGCGATCAATGCCGTCGTGTTTTTTTCATCATTCTTTTATCAAAAGCAAACCCCGACAGACCTTGAATCTGTCGGGGTTGTTTTGCTTATGTGGGTAAGGATGAATCGCGTTCACCTAATTTGCCAAGGCGAAACAGGATAGCGGGCGATCGCAGATCGCCCCTACTTTTGCAGATGCCTCCTCTGTGCTGTCATCCTCGAACGAAACACAGGGAGT
>JAFTIJ010000016.1 GCA_017456965.1 Clostridia bacterium | reverse complement strand
GTGCTCGTTTCCGGTACGGACGGCTGCGGCACCAAGGTAAAGCTTGCCATCCTCATGGACAAGCACGATACCATCGGTATTGATGCCGTTGCCATGTGTGTCAACGATATCATCTGCTGTGGCGCAAAGCCGCTTTTCTTCCTTAACTATATCGCTTGCGGCAAGAACTATCCCGAAAAGATCGCCTCGATCGTATCCGGCGTTGCCGAGGGCTGTGTGCAGTCCGGCGCGGCGCTCATCGGCGGTGAGACCGCAGAGCATCCCGGCCTGATGCCCGTCGAGGATTACGACCTCGCAGGCTTTGCTGTCGGTATCGTCGATAAAAAGAAGATCATCGATAACAAGACCATGAAGGCAGGCGACGTGATCATCGCGCTCCCCTCCACGGGTATCCACTCCAACGGCTTTTCTCTCTGCCGTAAGGTGTTTGATATTGATAACAATAACCCCGAGCTCTACGTTGCAAACGAAGCGCTGGGCGGCAAGACCATCGGTGAGACCCTGCTCACGCCTACCAGAATCTACGTCAAGTCCGTGCTTGCGCTGCTTGAGAAGGTAAACGTCAAGGGCATCTCCCACATCACGGGCGGCGGCTTCTACGAGAATATCCCGAGAAGCATCCCCGAGGGCCTCGGTGCCAAGATCAACAAGAGCGACGTCCGCGTGCTCCCCATCTTTGATCTGATCGCCAAGACCGGCAATATTCCCGAGAGAGATATGTACAATACCTTCAACATGGGTGTCGGTATGTGCGTGATCGTTTCCCCCGAGGACAAGGATACCGCCATCGAAATCCTCCGCGCTCACGGCGAGGACGCCTACGTGCTCGGTGAGATCGTGGAATCCGACGAGCAGGTTATCCTGAACTGATATAAAATATAAACCTGAAATATAAACAGAAAGGGTGTTAACCGATGAATCCTGTTAAAATCGCCGTGCTCGTTTCGGGCGGCGGCACCAATCTGCAGGCGCTGATCGATGCCGAGAAGAGCGGCATGATCCAAAGCGGCAGCATTTCTCTCGTGCTCTCCAACAAGGAGGGTGCGTACGCGCTGGAGCGTGCCAAGAACGCAGGCATCCCGACGGCAGTCGTCACCAAGGCGCAGACGGGCTCTCAGGAGGCGTTTGAGGACGCGATCCGTGCAAAGCTTACCGAATACGGCGTGGAGGTCATCATTCTCGCGGGCTTCATGAGCATCCTTTCCGAGAAGTTTACCTCGGCATATCCGAGACGCATTCTCAACGTCCACCCCTCGCTCATCCCCTCCTTCTGCGGCAAGGGCTTTTACGGGCTTCACGTTCACGAGGCGGCGCTTGCCTATGGCGTGAAGGTCACGGGCGCGACGGTGCATTTTGTCAATGAGATCCCCGACGGCGGCGAGATCATCCTCCAGCGTGCCGTCGAGATCCGTGAGGGCGATACCCCCGAGATCCTCCAAAGGCGCGTGATGGAGGAGGCGGAGTGGAAGCTGCTCCCGATGGCGGCAGAGAAGGTCTGCGCCGATATTCTGAAAAATAAATGAAATAAGGTGAGAACCATGGCTTTATATGATCTGAAATCTCTTTT
This sequence comes from Clostridia bacterium, assembly GCA_017456965.1. GTDB lineage: Bacteria > Bacillota > Clostridia > Oscillospirales > CAG-272 > QALR01. The sequence goes on along the minus strand of JAFTIJ010000016.1, from coordinate 6,991 downwards.
GGAGAATAATACGTACCCCGGCAGAGGCATCGTGATCGGTAAGAGCGCCGACGGCAAGAGCGCGCTGATCGCATATTTCATCATGGGACGCAGTGAAAACAGCCGCAACCGTATCTTTGAGAGATATGAGGGCGGTATGCGTACCAAGGCATTTGACGAGTCCAAGCTTTCCGATCCCAGTCTGATCATCTATAATCCCTTTCTTGAGCTTGAGAATACCGACATCGTAACCAACGGTGACCAGACGGATACCGTTTACAACTACATCAAGGAAAACGGCGACGACGGCTACGCGTTTGAGAAGTCTCTCCATACCCGCGAGTTCGAGCCCGACCATCCCAACTATACCCCCCGTATCTCGGGCATCCTTTATTACGATTTCGCCGCAGGCGATTTCCGCTACAAGATGTCCATTCTGAAGAGCAACAACGGCAATCCCGAGGCTTGCCAGAGATACTTCTACAGCTATAAGCCGCTGACGGGTCTCGGTCACTTCATCCATACCTACCGTCACGACGGCAACCCCATCCCCTCCTTCTACGGCGAGCCCGAGGAGGTCGCTATGCCCAATACCGCAAAGGAGCTTGCAGATCTCGTCTGGACGAGCCTCAACGAGGACAACAAGGTCTCTCTCCTTGTCCGTGAGGTACCGCTCGACGGCGGCAAGCCCACGGAGATCATCATCAACAAAAACCGATAAGGCAGAAAGGAACGTGAAATCCGATGAATGAATTCGCACTGAAATACGGCTGTAACCCCAACCAGAAGCCCTCCAGAATCTACATGGCAGACGGAACCGAGCTTCCGATCGAAATTCTCTCCGGCAGACCCGGCTACATCAACTTCCTCGACGCCTTCAACTCCTGGCAGCTCGTCAAGGAGGTATCCGAGGCAACGGGCATGGTAGCCGCTACCTCCTTCAAGCACGTCAGCCCCACCTCCGCGGCTGTCGGCAAGAAGCTCTCTCCCGCACTCAAGAAGGCTTGCTTCGTTGACGACGTAGAGGGTCTCGACGATTCTCCTCTCGCTTGCGCTTACGCAAGAGCAAGAGGCACGGACAGAATGTCCTCCTTCGGCGACTGGATCGCACTCTCCGACGTCTGCGACAAGACCACCGCGCTTCTCATCAAGCGTGAGGTCTCCGACGGTATCATCGCTCCCGGCTACACCGACGAAGCCCTTGAGATCCTCAAGACCAAGAAGAAGGGCGCGTATAACATCGTCAAGATCGACAAGAATTACGTTCCCGCACCCGTAGAGACCAAGCAGGTCTACGGCATCACCTTCGAGCAGGGCAGAAACAACTTTGAGATCAACGAGGCACTCCTTCAGAACGTCGTTACCGATAACAAGGAGATCCCCGAGAGCGCCAAGATCGACCTGATCATCGCGCTGATCACGCTCAAATATACGCAGTCCAACTCCGTATGCTACGCTTACGACGGTCAGGCGATCGGCGTCGGCGCAGGTCAGCAGTCCAGAATCCACTGCACGCGCCTCGCAGGCACCAAGGCCGATACCTGGCAGCTCCGCCAGTGTGAAAAGGTCCTGAACCTCCCCTTCCTGCCCACCCTCGGCAGAGCAGACCGCGATAACATCATCGACGGCTATATCAATAAGAACGAAGAGGACGTTTGCGCTGAGGGCGTATGGCAGAAGTACTTCACCACCCGTCCCGAGCCCCTGACCCGTGAGGAGGCAGACGCTTATCTTGCCACGATCAAGGGTGTGGCTCTCGGCTCCGATGCGTTCTTCCCCTTCTCCGACAATATCGAGCGTGCATGGAAGAGCGGCGTTGCTTACATCGCACAGCCCGGCGGCTCCGTGCGTGACGACCTCGTGATCGAGGCTTGCAACGAGCACGGCATTGCCATGGCGTTCACGGGAATGCGTCTGTTCCACCATTGATATTCTGGTATTTCGCCGGCTGAAACATGGCCGGCGAAATACCGTTATGGCATTCACTTATTTTATCGTGAAAGGAATACAAAGGTCTATGAAACTTATGGTAGTCGGCGGTGGTGGTCGCGAGCACGCGATCATCAAGAAGCTGAAAGAAAATCCCTCTGTTGAGGTAGTATACGCACTCCCCGGCAACGGCGGTATCGCCGCTGATGCGGTATGTGTGAATATCGGCGCGAAGGATATCGACGGTATCGTTCGCTTCGCAACGGAAAACGCGATCGACTTCGCCGTCGTCGCACCCGACGATCCGCTGGTGCTCGGCGCGGTTGATGCGCTGGAGGCTGTCGGCGTGCCCTGCTTCGGTCCCTGCAAGAATGCGGCGATCATCGAGGGCAGTAAGGTCTTCTCCAAGAATCTGATGAAAAAATACGGTATCCCCACAGCGGCATACGAGGTATTTGACAATATGGAAGCGGCTCTCGCATATCTTGAGACCGCTCCGATCCCCACCGTGATCAAGGCGGACGGTCTCGCACTCGGCAAGGGCGTTATCATCGCACAGACGCTCGACGAGGCAAAGGACGCCGTTCGCTCCATGATGGAGGACAAGGTCTTCGGCGCGTCGGGCAGTCGCGTCGTGATCGAGGAGTTCCTGACGGGTCCCGAGGTCTCCGTTCTCTCCTTCACCGACGGCAACGTCGTCATCCCTATGATCTCCTCGATGGACCACAAGCGCGCAGGCGACAACGATACGGGTCTCAACACGGGCGGTATGGGCACCGTTGCCCCCAACCCCTATTACACCGCGGAGGTAGCGGAGGAATGCATGAAGACCATCTTCCTTCCCACCATTGACGCGATGAATAAAGAGGGCAGAACCTTCAAGGGTTGTCTCTACTTCGGTCTGATGCTGACCCCGAACGGTCCTCGCGTGATCGAGTATAACTGCCGCTTCGGTGATCCCGAGACGCAGGTCGTGCTTCCTCTTCTGGAGAGTGACCTTCTCACCATCATGCAGGCGACCGCAAACGGCACGCTTGCCGACGTGGACGTGAGGTTCTCCGACAAGTCCGCCTGCTGTGTGATCATGGCATCCAAGGGCTATCCCGTCAAGTACGAGAGCGGATGCCCCATGACGCTCCCCGCAGACGATGAAAACGGCTTTATCTACGTTGCCGGCGCCAAGCAGACCGAAAAGGGTCTTGTCAGCGCGGGCGGACGTGTGCTCGGTGTGACGGCGGTTGCCGAAACGCTGGCGGACGCTGTCAAGGCGGCGTACAAAAAGGTGGATGCCGTTGATTTCGCAAACGGCTTCTACCGTCACGACATCGGCGCGCGCGCCCTTGCCGCAGGAAAATAAACCGCATTTTCTCATTCGGAACAGAAAGGAATGAACTACAATGGTATACAGAGTTTATGTTGAAAAGAAAAAGGCGCTTGCCGGTGAGGCTCGCTCGCTGCTCTCCGATATCCGCGGTCTGCTCGGTATCGAGGCGCTGACGGGTCTGCGCGTGCTGAACCGCTACGACGTGGAGAATATCAGCGCAGAGCTCTTTGAGTCCTGCAAGAATACCGTGTTCTCCGAGCCGCAGGTCGACGACGTTTCCGCCGAGGTCAATACGGACGGTGCCGTCGTTTTCGCCGTAGAGTATCTGCCCGGTCAGTTTGACCAGAGAGCGGACTCCGCCGCACAGTGCATCCAGATCATCTCCGAGGGCGACCGTCCCACCGTACGCACCGCCAAGGTATATCTTCTGACGGGCGAGCTCTCCGACGAGGAGATCGCACGCATCAAGAAGTACGTCATCAACCCCGTGGAGTGCCGCGAGGCATCTCTCGCTCTGCCCGCAACGCTCAAGCCCGAGTACGAGATCCCCACCTCCGTTGCCACCATCGAGGGCTTCATCGACCTTGACAGCGACGGTCTTGCCGCACTGCTGAAGGAGATGGGTCTTGCCATGGACGAGGGCGACATTGCGTTCTGTCAGGACTACTTCCGCAAGGAGGGCAGAAACCCCACGGTCACCGAGATCAAGATGATCGACACCTACTGGTCTGACCATTGCCGTCATACCACGTTCAATACCACCATCGACAGCGTCACCTTTGAGGACGAGCTCCTGGCAAAGGCGTACGACGAATATATCGAAACCCGCAAGTCCCTCGGCAGAACCAAGCCGATCAACCTCATGGATATCGGTACTCTCGCCGCAAAGGCACTCAAGAAGGCAGGCAAGCTCACGAAGCTCGACGAGTCTGAGGAGATCAACGCCTGCACCGTCAAGATCGAGGTTGAGATCGACGGTAAGAAGGAGCCCTGGCTGCTTCTCTTCAAGAACGAGACACATAACCACCCGACCGAGATCGAGCCCTTCGGCGGTGCGGCTACCTGTATCGGCGGTGCGATCCGTGACCCGCTTTCCGGACGCTCCTACGTTTACGCCGCGATGCGTATCACGGGCGGTGCCGATCCGCTCGTTCCCGTCTCCGAGACCATCCCCGGTAAGCTCCCCCAGCGTAAGATCGTGACCACCGCCGCGGCAGGCTACTCCTCCTACGGCAACCAGATCGGTCTGGCAACGGGTCAGGTCGATGAGCTCTATCACGACGGCTATATCGCAAAGCACATGGAGATCGGTGCCGTGATCGGTGCCGCTCCCGAAAAGAACGTCCGCCGCGAATGCCCCGAGGACGGCGATCTCGTCATCCTGCTCGGCGGCAGAACGGGCCGTGACGGCTGTGGCGGCGCGACGGGCTCCTCCAAGTCCCACAATCTCTCCTCTCTGGAATCCTGCGGTGCAGAGGTACAGAAGGGTAACGCACCCGAGGAGAGAAAGCTCCAGAGACTCTTCCGCAACTACGAGGCGTGCCGCATGATCAAGCGCTGCAACGACTTCGGTGCGGGCGGTGTTTCCGTTGCCATCGGTGAGCTTGCGGACGGTCTTACGATCGACCTCAACGCCGTACCCAAGAAGTACGAGGGTCTGGACGGCACCGAGCTTGCCATCTCCGAGTCTCAGGAGAGAATGGCAGTTTGCGTCGAGGCCAAGGACGCCGCGCGCTTCATGGAGATCGCAGACAGCGAGAACCTTGAGGCTACCGTCGTTGCGACCGTAACCGCAGAGCCGCGTCTGGTCATGACGTGGAACGGCGTTGCCATCGTTGACATTTCCCGTGAATTCTTAAACTCCAACGGCGCGGAGAAGCACATTGATATCGCGCCGATGGCGATCGAGACCTATGAAAAGAAGATCGGCGACGACTTCGTACGCGAGTACGAGGCGGTTGCGACCGACCTCAACGTATGCTCGAAGCGCGGTCTCTCCGAGCGCTTTGACTCCACCATCGGTGCGGGCACCGTCCTCATGCCGTTTGGCGGTAAATATCAGCACACGCCCATTCAGGCGATGGCAAACAAGATCTCCGTCGAGCAGGGTCATACGGACGACTGCTCCGTCATGGCGTGGGGCTATAACCCCATGATCGCGGAGAAGAGCCCCTACCACGGTGCTTATCTCGCCGTTGTGGAATCTGTTTCCAAGCTGATCGCCACGGGCGCAAAGTTTGAGGACGTATACCTCACCTTCCAGGAGTATTTTGAGAAGCCTCTGCGCGATCCCAAGCGCTGGGGTAAGCCCCTCGCCGCGCTCCTCGGTGCCTTCAAGGCGCAGATGGATCTCGGTATCGCCGCGATCGGCGGTAAGGACTCCATGAGCGGCTCCTTTGAGAAGATCGACGTTCCCCCCACGCTCGTCTCCTTTGCCGTCACCACGGAAAAGACCTCCTCCATCACCTCGGGCGAGTTCAAGGGCGCAGACCACAAGGTCGTTATCCTGAAGCCCGAGTATGATAAAAACGGCCTCCCCGTTCCCGCGAGCCTGATGAAAAACTTCGACACCGTGACCGACCTCATGAGAGGCGGTAAGGCTGTCGCCGTTTACACGCCCACCTTCGGCGGTGTTGCCGAGGCGATCATGAAGATGAGCTTTGGTAACGGCATCGGCTTTACCTACGACGACGCCGTTTCCATGAAGGATATCTTCGGTCACGCATACGGCGCGTTTGTGATCGAGCTTGCCTGTGACGAAGAGATCGGCACCGTCCTCGGTACGACCACCGCCAAGGCGGAGATCGCCTACCGCGGTGCTACCGTATCGCTTGACAAGCTCCTCTCGGCTTACGAGAATAAGCTTGAGCCCGTATACTCCTGCAACATTCCCACCAAGGAGGGCACGATCCCCGCGTACGCTTACGACAAGGGTCCCGTTTGCGCCGCTCCTATGGTAAGATGCGCAAAGCCGAAGGTCCTCATCCCCGTATTCCCCGGCACCAACTGTGAGTACGACACCGCCAAGGCGTTTGCCGACGCGGGCGCAGAGCCTGAGATCTTCGTCGTCAACAACCTGACCGCCAAGGGTATCTCCGCTTCTGCGGACACCTTTGCCAAGAAGATCGCCGACTCTCAGATGATCTTCATCCCCGGCGGCTTCTCGGGCGGCGACGAGCCCGACGGCTCCGGTAAGTTCATCACCGCCTTCTTCCGCAACGCCAAGGTCATGGATGCCACGACCGCGCTCCTCGACGTACGCGGCGGTCTGATGGCAGGTATCTGTAACGGCTTCCAGGCGCTCATCAAGCTCGGTCTCGTCCCCTACGGCAAGATCGTGGACGCCGATGAGAAGGCTCCCACGCTGACCTACAATACCATCGCACGCCACCAGTCCCGTATCGTCAGAACCCGCATCTGCTCCAACAAGTCGCCCTGGCTCTCCGAGGTGAACGTCGGTGACGTCGTGCTCGTTCCGATCTCCCACGGTGAGGGTCGCTTCCTTGCCTCCGACGAGCTTGTTGCCGAGCTTGCCGCAAACGGTCAGATCGCAACCCAGTACGTTGACATGGACGGCAATCCCACCTACGACGTACACTTCAATCCCAACGGCTCCGTCATGGCGATCGAGGGTATCACCTCTCCCGACGGCAGAGTCTTTGGTAAGATGGGTCACTCCGAGCGTATCGGCGGCGGTCTCTACCGCAACGTAGAGGGTAACTACGATATCGGTATGTTCCGCTCCGCTGTGAAGTTCTT
>JAFTIJ010000164.1 GCA_017456965.1 Clostridia bacterium | reverse complement strand
CTTCGGTGACAGCTCCCTCCGCAGGGAGCCTAACAGCGTTTCCGCTCAACCAAACCGCCCGCGAATTTCAATTTATCGCTTGGATTCAACAATCCAACCTCGCCGTTGTGCCACACTTCGTTTTGATGTGACAAGGCGATAGGCGAGCACACGGAAGCGGGCACAGCCCGCCGAGCACACGGAAGCGGGCACGGCCCGCCGAGCACACGGAAGCGGGCACTGCCCGCCGAGCACACGGAAGTGGGCACTGCCCGCCGAGCACGTGGGTGCGGGCACTGCCCGCCGGCCCGCAGACCCGCAAAAAGCTCCCCGTCCGCACGGTTGCGGTTACGGGGAGCTTGTTGTATTCGCTTACATCAGGTTGTCGTCATAACGGGCGCGGATGCCGCCGATGCACTTCGGGCGGGTTCTTGCCGCAAGCAGGATCGCCTCGCCGATATGATTCAAAGAGAGACGGACGGGAACGGCGACCTTCTTTAAGTGCATACCGATCAGCGTGCCGCCGATGTCCAGACCCGCGTCTGCACGGATCTCCTCCACAGCGATGGGGCATGCAAAATGGCGGTATGCCGCCGTTGCAAACGAGCCGCCCGCCTTGGGCTGAGGAACCACGTTCACGATCTCCGCATGGGGGAGTGCCTCACGCTCCACGATGATCGCACGGTTCAGATGCTCACAGCACTGCGCCGCCAGATAAATGCCGCGCGGCTTCAGTACGCTCATGATACCGTCGAAGATCGCCTCTGCCGCCTCGGGGCTGGAATCACTGCCGATCTTCGAGCCGCATACCTCGCTGGAGGAGCAACCGACGACGAGAATGTCACCGCTCTCCAGACGGGCAATCTCACAAATATCCTCTGCGGCTCTTGCCGCCTGGCTTCTGATTTCTTCAAACATATCCGTTTTCCTTTCGTTTGGTCTGTTATTTTCTGATATGAATACGGTCGGTAAGATGCATTTTTTCCATCACGGTCACAAGCGCCGTCCCCGCCACCACGCCAAGCAGTGCCTGCATGGCGTTATTCGGCACACCAAGGAGCGCACCCGCAAGCCCGTAGCCCGCAAGCGTCGCCTCAAAAAGCAAATATCCGCCGATCATGACCGCCTCCGCCAAGATCCCGCTCACAGCGTACGCGATCGGTCTGCAACGCTTCACGACAGGCAAAAGCAACCGGCTGACAAGATAGCCAACGAGGGCGACCAGTCCCTTGATCACGAAGGTCGCGGGAACGTACAGGAAATATCCCGTAAACAGATCTGCCAGCATCGAGCCGATCGCCGCGGCAAGCACACCGTACACGGGTCCGAGCAGCCATCCCGAGAGGAGTACGACCGCATCGCCGAGATGCATATAGCCTCCCATCGGCATGGGGATCTGCACGATCAGTGTGGCAACGCAGGTCAGCGCCGCAAAAAGAGATGTAAAAACGACGGTTCTCAAATATCTGCCGTCTTCCGCATATTTCATTGGAGTACCTCCTATAAAATTCAGGATGCCAATATTATAAAACTTTTCTGAACCGATTGAAATATCCAATTTTTTAATTTATAATAAGGTCAGATGATTGCCGTACGCTTTTCTCACGGAGCACGGCACATAAAGAAAACGATTTTTACGGCATAAAGGAGACCGATCATGCTCACCTATTCTCTGGAGAAGCGCGGAAGCACGCCGCTCTATCACTATCTCTACGAATGTATCAAGTCCGATATCCTGTCGGGCACGCTTGTCGCAGGCGAAAAGCTCCCCTCCAAGCGAAGCTTTGCACAGCACCTGAGAGTCAGCGTCATGACCGTGGAGAATGCCTACGCACAGCTCGTGGCGGAGGGCTACATCCGCCCCGTGGAAAAAAGCGGTTATTACGTCAACCCGATCGAAACGATGCCGACGTCGGGCGCACAGCTCCCCGAGCTTACGGAGACGGGGCGTGCGCAAGCCTTCTTTTTGGACTTCAAGACCAATCATATCTGCAAAGAGAATTTCCCTCACGCCACGCTCTCGCGTCTGATGCGTGAGGCACTCTCGGAGAAAACAGGGCTGCTCGATCCTCTGCAATACAACGGTCTCGCGGAGTTACGGCACGCGATCGCCTCTTACCTGCTGGCGTTTCGCGGCATCCGCGTCTCGCCCGAGCAGATCGTGATCGGCGCGGGAACGGAGCTGCTCTACACGCTGATCATTCAGCTCCTCGGCAGAGATAAGATCTACGCGGTTGAGGACCCCGGCTTTCACAAGATCGCGCGGATCTATGAGCTAAACGGCTTACGCTTCCGTTACATTGACGTCGACCGTGCGGGGCTCTCCGTCGATCTGCTGAGAAAAGAGGAGACGGACGTCATACACATCTCCCCGACGCACCACTACCCGACAGGCATCGTCATGCCGATCCGACGCCGCCAGGAGCTCTTGAAATGGGCGAGCGAGAAAAGCGGGCGATATATCATTGAGGACGACTACGACAGCGAGTTTCGCTTCTCGGGTCACCCGATCCCGCCGATGCTGAACATCGACACCGAGGGCAAGGTGATCTATATGAATACCTTCTCCAAAACCATCGCGCCCGCCGTGCGTATCAGCTATATGATCCTGCCCCGTGAGCTGCTCGCGCGTTACCGTGAAACGATGGGCTTCTACTCCTGCACCGTCTCGGGCTTCGATCAATATATGCTCGCCAAATTCATTGACGGCGGCTATTTTGAGCGGCACATCAACCGCATGAAAAACCTCTACCGCATCAAGCGCGACACCGTGATCGATGCGATTGACAAGAGTCCCTTTGCCGACCGCGTCAAGATCATGGAGGAGCACGCGGGACTCCACTTTCTGATGCGCATCCAAACCAAGCTCGACGACGCGCTCCTCGTCCGTCTGGCGGAGAAAGAAGGTCTGCGTCTCTCCTTTCTCTCGGAATATATGCACGCCCCGACACCCGAGGACGCACACGTCATGGTCGTCAACTACTCGGGCATCGACACCGCGCGCCTGCCTGAGGCCATGCGCCGCCTTGCAAGCATCCTCGACGGATCGGACGATACAAAATCCGAGAACCTATGACATAAAAAGCGGGCTGTGCCCGCATCCGTGAGCTCGCCTATCGCAGCTTTCCGTGCAGACAAGCGCGGCAAAACGGCGAGGTCCATTTCGCGCAATTTCCTATAGGTCAAAAAAGAGGGCTGTGCCCGCATCCTTGTACTCGCCTATCTCAGCTTTCCGTACAGACGAGTACGGCATAACGGCGAGGTCTGTTTTGCGCAATTTCCTATAGGTTAAAAAACGACAGTCTAAAGGCTGGTTCTCATAAGGAAGTTAGTTTCTCCTTGTAGGGACCGGCGTCCTCGACGGTCCCTTTGTATAAAATTGATCTGCAATAAACAAAGATTAACCCTGATAGATTGCAAATAATCTATCAGGGTCTTCTTTACAACAGTTGGTTAAGCCTTAATTATTCATAAATCTCTACACTATAACAATATATGTTAAAAACAATATCGTTTACCGGTGTTATTGATAAACATAGCAAGTTGTCTCTTATCGGTTGGCTATCATAAAACTCTCCGTTAAGCGGATGAGCATCCTTTATTTTTTTCAAAAAAGGGGGGAGTTCACCTTTTACATATTCCAGAGTTGCGTCGTTTATAATCGTATCTTCCCACATACATAGGTCTGTTAATCCGACTACATCATTACAGAGTATTTTGATTCGATTTTCATAATCATCATGATTGATCAGAATCCTGATTTGGTTGGATGATATTTCGATGTTTTCAATATCAGCGTCATGCCAACAGTACTTATGAAATTCATCTATCATCGTTAATGCCCTTTCTGCTATTGTTTATATAACTATTTTATCGCCGGTTTCGCCTTGGTATTACAGAGGCACAGGGCTTAGCCCATACCCCTAAGGTTTCGCGTATCCCAAGGCTCTCCCCTTGGGATAGTTCTCGCGATAGCGAGTGAGAGGGTTCTTTCCGCGCTTTTTCCCTCTCCGTCGGCTTCGCCACCACCTCTCCCCAAGGGAGAGGCTTTTTCAATATTCCCATTATAACAAACATCCTTATGAGAACTAGCCTAAAACAGAGAGATTTTTTTAATGCTTTATTTTAAGACCGCGTAGGTAATTTTTGCGTTCAGCCGATATTTTCAGGCTTTCCGCGGCTTTTTGTATCGCCTTGTTATGCACCCATTCGGATAATATACGTTTTTCAAGATACGGCACAGTTTCGTTATACCTTTTAGCAAGCGCTTCGGCAAAAAACCACGCCTTCGCCATATCGATATAATATTCTCCGCCCGTGATATTCGATACTGTATCGAGATATTCCGCGCGGAAATTTTCTCCAAGAAAATGCTTCATGAGCATGACTGTGCCGTATCTCACGGTATACGTTTTACCGCTCGATATCCATACCATTATATTCTCCAAGAGATTTTCGGGGCATCCCGCGAAGGCTTTCGGGGACATGGAGTCACAGGTCGCCCAGTTGTCCACGTACGGCAGAAACGCGTTTACGGCATCGAAAAGCGCATCCGTATCCTTTATTTTCTCTATAAGAAAAGCGTGGAGATTGTTTTCTTCATAATATTCATGCGGAAGGGAGCGGAGAAATATATCCGCCGCCTCCGTACCCGACAGCTCCGCCGCGTATTTTCTCAGAACGGGAGATCTCACTCCGATTATCTTCTCACGCGGCACAGAGGGCATCAGCGCCGACTGGAAATCCGCATATGCAACGTCTTTTTCGGCAAAAATTCTTGCTCTTATCTCTTTTATAAATTCATTCATAATACTTAAAAATCAAGGTTCTTGATATTTTTAGATCAAGAACCTTTTTGCTTATTTGGAAACAATGCTTTTTTCGTCTTTGCTTGAGGAGAGAGCCTTCGCTTTGCCGTAGGCTTCGTCCATAACTTCCGACATCAGATCGTCCATGGCGATCTCATTTTCACTCGGACGCTTTTTAGGGACAAAGCTTTCGGATATCCTTTTTGCGTGTCTGTTGCGTTTTGTCAGGGCGATAAACTCCACCGTGCAGAAGATAAACGCGCCTATCGCGCCAACTATGATATCTATCATCGTGTCGGCAATGCCGAGGTCTATGTAACCGGGAAGCACCAGCGCTTCTCTGCCGTCGCCGAAGTTTATTATAACGCTCTCTATTCCCTCAACCACAACGGGAGTCGGGAATTTTTCTCCGCCCGCCTTTTTAGAGGCGAACTCAGTAACGTAGTAGTCTGCCTGCATATCCGTCGTACCCGACAGGGTATCCACTGCAAACTCAAATACTTCCCAGATAACCTCCACGCTCAGGGAAAAGCAGAACGCGAAGGCGACTACGAAGAAAGGTGAAAGCTTGAATACCGATTTTTTGCTTTTGTTCAGAAACTCGATAAGCGCAAGCCCTATAGCGGAGATAAGAAATCCGCTGAAGGTATGCAGAAATTTGTCCCAGAAGGGGAACTGGGCGTAGAAATATCCGAGTTCCCCTCCGATAACACACATAAAAGTGAATATTACAGCTGACAGTTCAAGACCGCCCGGAAGCTCTATATTGAATTTTTTATTTATGACAGGTGGCAGCATGAACACGGCAAGAGCCAATACGCACAGAAACGCGGTAAGGTAATCTCCTTTTAAAACGGAGAGGAGCGCCGCCGCTATGAATATAACTCTCGTTAAAATATACGCCGCGAGATTAAAAATAAATTTTCCGTCTTTTTTTTCTATATTCGAAGCATTTTTTTCTTTTTTTCCCATACCGTGCCCCCGTAATAACAGAATATCAGTCTACTGCCCACTCGTCGATATCGATACCCGCAAGAGCCTTGCCCGTATCGGAGACGAGTTTATCTATCGACGCGCGGCGTATATACGAACCCATATTATCGTTTTCGGAAACCTCGG
>JAFTIJ010000163.1 GCA_017456965.1 Clostridia bacterium | reverse complement strand
GAGCAGGCTGTGCCTGCACCCGATTGCTCGCCTATCATGTTCTTTCCATTCACCAAAGCACGGCATAACGGCGAGGCTGATTGTTCAAAAAAAATCTCATCCGATCCGCCCAGCGCTTGACCCGTAGAATGAGGAGTAATTTTTTTGTACGTCCCCGTTTTTGTGATCAGCGATAACCATGTGGTCTTGCACCCTCGACGACCCGCAGAGCACAGGGAGTCCTTTACCCCCTGTGTCGTCATTCGTAAGCGGAACGTCGGGCGTTTCCGCGCACCATACGCCCCCTCCCTTCTACGGATCGAACGCCGTCGCGTTCGTCTTTTTCTTTTGGTTCTTTTCTTTGAGACCAAAGAAAAGAACACCCCGTCCCAAAGAAAAGAACGCCCCCACGCGCACGTACTCTCACGCGGTGATCGTGAAGCGGAATTTGCTATTCTGGATGGAGACGCCCTGCATCTCGGTGTTGTAGTCCAAGATTAGAACGCCGCCCTTGTCAAAGCGCACGCTATTCTCCACGCGTCTGGTCGCGACGGTAAAATCGAAGGAGAGGTATCCCATGTGATAGGTTCCGCGGTAGCGGCAATTTTCCGAGAAGGTCATCACGCACGAGGCGGCACCGTCCCGCGCCAGCGTGACGACGTTCGGCTCCTCGACGGAGAAGGAGAGCGTATTGATCGCCGTACCCTCCTCGCCAAGCGTCTCTTCGTAGACGATCTCCACGCGTCCGTCCTCCAGGCGCATGACGCCCTCACAGGCAATGCGGACATTATCCCTCTCTACCTCGTCGTCCTCTCCGCGGACAAGGACGGCAAAGATCTTTACCTTTACATTTTTTTCGTTGGATGTCATAGAACAAAACGGTGTCGGAGGACGGTCACCCGCCATCCGACACAATCCTTACATATTATTTATATTATTTGAGCTCGATCAGGCTCTCACACCACATCTCGGGAGCCTCGTAGCCGAGGAGGTTAACGGCGGTAGCCGCAACGTTGGCAAGGCCGAAGGAGGTGCCGTCCTTGAGCGTGTAACGGTCTGCATAGTTGTTATCGTAGATGATGCAGGGAACGGGATTGAGGGTGTGGCTGGTCTTTGCCTTGGGAGAACCGTCGGCATTGGTCTTTACCTTACCCTTCTTGTCGGTCTCATACATCTCGTCTGCGTTACCGTGGTCTGCGGTAATGATCGCAACGCCGCCGGCTGCGTCGATCGCCTTCAGGATGCGAGCGAGCTGAACGTCAAGCGCCTCAACGGAAATAACGGTAGCCGCATAGTTACCCGTGTGACCTACCATGTCGCCGTTCGGGAAGTTGGCGCGGATCACGCGATACTCGCCGGACTCGATCGCAGCGATGATCTTGTCCGCGATATAAGCGCACTGCATCCAGGGTCTCTGCTCGAAGGGAACGACGTCAGAGGGGATCTCGCTGTAGGTCTCGGTAGCCTCGTCGAACTTGCCGCTCTTGTTACCGTTCCAGAAGTAGGTTACGTGACCGTATTTCTGGGTCTCGGAAACGGCGTACTGGGTAACGCCCGTGTCTGCGAGGTACTCGCCCATGGTATTGGTGATCGCGGGGGGCGCAACGAGGTAGCGGGACGGAACGTGAAGGTCACCGTCGTACTCCAGCATACCTGCGTAGATGACGCTCGGAACGCGTACGCGGTCAAACTTATCGAAATCAGCACCTGCCTCGAAGGTCTTGGAGATCTCGATCGCACGGTCGCCGCGGAAATTGTAGAAGATCACGCTGTCGCCGTCCTCGATCGTGCCGACGGGCTTGCCGTCCTTTGCGATAACGAACGCGGGGAGATCCTGGTCGATGACGCCGGTCTCTGCGCGATAGGTCTCGATCGCCTCTTTTGCGGATGCGAACTGTCTGCCGTCACCGAGAACGTGGGTGTGCCAGCCATCCTCGACCATCTTCCAGTTGGCCTCGTAGCGGTCCATGGTGATCTTCATTCTGCCGCCGCCGGACGCGATCTTGGCGTCGAAGTCAGCATCAGCGAGAGATGCAAGGAACGCCTCGAAGGGCTCTACGTACTCAAGCGCGGAGGTCTCGCCGACGTCACGGCCGTCGAGCAGGATGTGGATGCGGACAGTCTTGACACCGTCAGCCTTGGCTCTCTCGACCATTGCCTTGAGGTGATTGATGTGAGAGTGAACGTTACCGTCGGAGAAAAGGCCCATGAAGTGGAGCGTGGAGGCATTCGCCTTGCAGCCTGCAACGAGCGTCTTCCAGGTCTCACCCTCAAACATTCTTCCCGTCTCGATGGACTCGCTGACGAGCTTTGCGCCCTGAGCGAAGACCTGACCGGAGCCGAGTGCGTTATGACCAACCTCGGAGTTACCCATATCGTCGTCGGACATCAGACCGACAGCAGTACCGTGAGCGCGGAGCTTGGTCCAGGGGTAGTTTGCCATCAGCATATCGAGGGTGGGGGTGTACGCATTCTTGACTGCGTTGCCGGGGCCGTCGGGAGCGATACCGATACCGTCCATGACGATAGTGACGACAGGACCCTTAACGGCGAAATCCTTATTGAGCTTATTCAGAATTGCCATAGTATTAAATCCTTCTTTCATTATAGAATATAAGATTGCTATCATACCATTTTATTATACCGCAAAAAATCCCTTCTGTCAATGCGGTATTGACAGAAAAGGAAAAAAGCAGTATAATAGCCTCATCAAAGCAAAGGAGACCCAATCATGAAACGTTACAGACAC
Source organism: Clostridia bacterium (assembly GCA_017456965.1). Classification (GTDB taxonomy): domain Bacteria; phylum Bacillota; class Clostridia; order Oscillospirales; family CAG-272; genus QALR01. Next base: position 27,650 of record JAFTIJ010000163.1, on the reverse strand, counting down.
GAGGAATATCTGGCACACACGTTGCCCTTCGCCGGACGCGGCGCGATCACGGGCTTGTTCGTCGGTGTCACGATCTTTTTCTTCAAGCTGATCGCAGAGAAGCTTGAGGAGCTCTCACATCATATTTACGAGGGCGCACACGAAAATCCCATGAAGATCGTACTGATCTTCGCAGGGCTCATTTTCTTTGCAACGCTCATGTATTTACTGCACAAGAAGATCCCCGAGGTCAAGGGCGGAGGTATCCCGAGGAGCGAAGGCATCCTGCGCGGTATCTTAAAGCTCCGCTGGCTTCGCACCTTTTTCGGTACGCTCGCGGGAAGCTTGATCAGCTTCTTTTGCGGCGTCCCGCTCGGAAGCGAAGGTCCGAGCGTTCTGATCGGCACCTCCATGGCACACGGTCTGAACCCCCTGAAGCACGGCGAGGCAACAAACCGCGAGCTGATGACGGGCGGCGCCTGCGCGGGCTTCGCCGTGGCAACCGGCTCGCCGCTGACGGCAGTGCTCTTCGTTTTGGAGGAGGTACACCGCCGCATCACGCCCTCGCTTTTGCTCGTCGCATCCTCGTCCGCCATCTGCGCGACGGCGGTCAACTATATCCTGTGCGCGATCTTTGAGATCAACCCCGTTCTCTTTGATATCGGCGCCGTCGTCGCGCTCGAAATGTCGCACATCGGCTATATCCTGATCCTCGCGGTCATCGTCGCCGTAGCGGTCAATCTCTTTGACGCCGCCGTCTTCTACTTCCAGATCTTTATGGAGAAGCACGGGCAGAAGATCCCGCCTTACGCCAAGATCCTCTTTATTTTCCTGCTGACGGGTGTCGTCGGCATCTTCGCTCCCGAGGCGCTCTTCGGCGGCAGAGGGATCATCCTTGGCGTCGTCGGGGGAGAAGAGATGGTCTACGTGATCCTCCTGTTGCTCGTATGGCGTGCGGTCATGATGCTCTTCACCTCCGCAAGCGGCGTAACGGGCGGTATCTTCGTCCCCACGCTCGCCATCGGCGCCCTGGTCGGCGCACTCGGCGCGAACCTGCTCGTCGTGCTCGGAATGCCCGATGAATATTTCGGCACCATGGTGCTGATCGCCATGTGCGCCTTTATGGGCGGCTCCATGCGCGCGCCGCTCACCGCCGCCGTCTTCTTTATCGAGGCAACGGCGCAGTACACGAGCGTCTTTTATCTCGCCATCGTCGTTTTCTTCGTTTACTTCACAACCAATCTCCCCGACAGAGAGGCGTTTTACGATCTCGTTCTGGACGGTATGGAGAAGGCACAGCACCGAGGCATCAAGCGCCGCATCATGCGCTTTGAGGCAAAGGTATCGGATAACGCCTTCATCATCGGCAAGCCCTCCCGCGATATCCTGTGGCCGCACAGTGCGGTCATCACCGCAATCACGAGAGCGGATCGCCATCACCGCGCCATGGATAACGACGGCGAAAAGAAATTCTACGCAGGCGACACGCTCGTCATCCGCGTTCAGCTCTATAACGAGGAGTACGTCACAAATTACCTCTACGACCTCGTCGGCCGCCAATACGAAATGACCGTCACGGAGATCGACGCATAGCGGGCCGTGCCCGCTGCCCCCAGCTCGCCTATCGCAGCTTTGCGCGCCATCAAGCGCAGCATAACGGCGAGGTCTGTTTTTCGCAATTCCCTATAAGTTAACAAAAGGAGTACGAGCATTGTCGTACTCCTTTTTTCTACGCAAGAACGATCGGACACGGAACGGGGCGTCGGTCGCGGTAATAATAATAGGTATCAAAGCCGCACGATGACAAGAGCGTGAGCGCCTCGTCAAAGCTCGCGGCAAGGCGCTCTGCCGTATGCGCATCCGAGCCGAGCGTGATCCGTCTGCCGCCAAGCTCAAAGTAGCGACGCACGATCCACGCGTCGGGCATAAAAGCGCCGTACGCACCGCCAACGCCCGAGGTATTGACCTCCAGCGCACGCCCCTTGGCGATGATGTGTCGCAAAACACGCTCGATCTGCATTTCGTAGCGTCTGACGTCCACGTTTCTGCGATAGATACCGTTTATATAGCGCAAAGGACAGGTCAGATGCGCGACCACGTCGCAGGGGGACGTCTCCACCATCTCGTAAAGATCCTCAAAATACGCACACAGATACCCGTGCAGCGCCTCCTCGGACAGAGTGGCAAAATCAATCTTGGAATACGGATCCGTCAGCGTCCCGTAGCGGACGGCGTGAACGGAGCCGATCACGACGTCGTAGCGGTGATCGCCGAGGATCTCCTCGGTATGCTCAGGGCTCCAGATGCCCTCTCCGATCTCGATCCCCGTCAAAAGCGTCAGGCGATCGGCCGCGCGCGGCGCCAGTGCCCCGACCTCGGAAACGGAGCCGCGGATGACCGAGCGCTGATCCCACGGGAGATAATACTCCACGTCACAGTGGTCCGTGATCGCAAGCACGGAGATACCGCGTCGGATACTCTCGGCAATAAGCTCCTCCAACGACGATTTGCCGTCGTGGGAATGGTCGGAGTGCACGTGCATATCGCACAAAACGCGTTCGACTACGTCAGTCATCATCGGAAATCAGACGACTCCCTTCTGCAGGATCATATTGGCGTAGATCGCCTTCTCGCCCGTAGCGACAACGGCGTACGCCTTCTTTGCCTCGGTGTAGAAATCAAAGCGGTCAATGTGTCGGATGGTCTCACCGCCTCTTGCATCGTGCGCGGCGATGGTCTCACGGTAGGTATCCCAGATGGGGGTCTCCACCCGGTCGCCCTTCATGACCTCCATCAGCGTCACGGGCTTCTCCACATAGGTGTCCAGCGGGAAAAGCGTAAGGATCGCATCGAGGAGCTCGGGAACGCCGTGACCGTCACAGCGGATAACGACAGCATCCTTGCAGACGCTGTAGGTCGGGAAATTGCCGTCGGCGATGACGATGGTCTCGCCGTGTCCCATTTCGCACAGGACCTTGAGAAGCTCGGGAGAGATGATTGCGGGAATACCTTTTAACATATCTGGTTCCTCCTGAAAAATTTATATTTCGATCAGATCGGGATCGAAGTCGTCGGTCGGCTTCGGCTTATTTTCCCCGAAGATGATCTTATGCTCTTCCTTTTTATAGATGTCGGGCAAACGCATACGACCGCCCGACTGCATGATCATACCGAGCGCCGTGATATAGCCTCGGATCAGCTCTCTGGGCGTGATCAGCGTCTGCGCGCCCTCACGGGAAAGCATATGATACAGAAAATCGCGCATCTCCTCCGTCGTGACGTCAACCGCGCCGTAGCATCGGTCAAAGAGACCCTTGACACGCGCAAGGAGCGCCAGCAGCTCGTCGTCGGAGAGGCGGGCAAGACGCATGATCGGTCCGAAGAGCGGTGCGCCCGTCGCCATCGCCTCGCCGCCGAACATATTGTCCTGCAAACGGGAGCGCAGAGCCTCATAGCTGAAAAGACCGCGACGGGTATCCTCCAGAAACTGCGGCGTACCCGCAAAGATGACCTCAAGGCCCGTCGCCTTGCCCTGCAGGGTATCGTTGAAGATCGCAAGGATCTTCTCGTAATTATTCTCACGGGAAACGCGGTTGGGGATCTTGTAGAGGTTAACGCATTCGTCGATGAAAACGACGAGACCCGCGTAGCCGATCTTGCGGACGAACGCCGCAAGGAGCTTGATATAATCGTACCAGTTCTCATCGTTGATAATGCCCGAGACGGAGAGCGCCGCGCGCGCCTGCGTCTTGGTGCCGAACTCGCCTCGCAGCCAACGCAGACAGGCACTCTGTGTCTCCTCGTCCTCCTCGCGCCACGCGCGGTAATAGCGGTCGATCACGTGCGCGAAGTCAAACGCACCGACGCCCGTCTCGATCTCGTGGAGCACAGCGTAGATCCTGGCGGATACCTCGCGCTCAAACTGCGGCGTGTCGGGAAGCACCCCCGACTCCGTCACGGCGTAGCGGATATCCGAGAGCCAACGGGAGATCATCTGCGACAGCGCGCCGCCGTCGGGCGACGCCTTGGTGGAGAGGTTTCTGACAAGCTCGCGATAGGTCGCAATGCCGCCGCCGTTTGACGAGGAGAGACGGCGCTCGGGGGAAAGGTCGGCATCCGCACAGACAAAGCCGCGCTCCACGGCATAGCCGCGCATGAGCTGGATCAGAAAGCTCTTGCCGCTACCGTATTTACCGATCACAAATCTCGTCACCGAGCCGCCCTCGGCGACGAGCTCCAGATCTCTGCAAAGAGAGGTGACCTCCGAGGTTCTGCCGATGGCAATATATTTTGCACCCGCACGCGGTACGACACCCGCCGCCATCGAGGAGACGAGTGCGTTCAGGATCCGCTTCGGGATCTTCATCATATTCGTTTCTTGCATAGATTCTCCTTTCTTTTCACGAGCCCTCAAGCGCCTCGCGGATCTGCTCCGCGTAATCGGGGACGAGCGAAAAATCCTCTTCCTGCACGATCATATCGCCGAAGGCGTCCATGGCAAGCTCATTGAGCTCCGCGCACACCGTGTGCGCGAGCTTGCCGCGCTCACGGCAGAAGGCCTCAAGCGTGCCGTCCGCCGCCGCCGACAGCGCCTCGCGCAAAAAGCCGGCCATTGCCGACACGAAGGCAAAATCGTCATCCTGTGCGTCCGTATCAAAGCGCGCCGTCATCGCAAGCGTCGGCTCGTCCGAGGGCGCGGATGGCGTCACGGGCGGCGCAAGTTCCGCCTCGTCCGCCTCGTCCGTACCGAGAAGCTCCGTGATCTCCCACGCCGCCTCCTCGATCTTCATGGCGCGTCCGATATCGGCGGGGCCGTTATTCTCGGGCTCGTAGAGCGCCATGTAGGCCTCCTCCTCCGATTCACCTTTTTTCTTCGTCGCACGCGGATACACCGCGTCGAAGTAGGCCGTGATCTCATCCTTTACAAGCTGCGGCACGCCGTTTGGCGAGAAGCGGGATTTGATGCCGAAGGCGGCGCGCAGAGCGTTCTCACAGAGCTTGATCACGCCCGTCATCGCCTTTTTGAGATCGGGTGAGCGGCGAAGCGGCATACATTGCACGGCAATCTTACACTTGACCCCGCGATAGCTGACCGCCCCCGCAAAGCTGTCGCGCATCACGCGCACACACTCCACGCCGTAATCCGCAAGGTGCGGCAGAATATGGCGCTGTACGGCGCGCTCCGCGGCAAGCGGGATATGTCGGTCGTACGCCTCTCGGTTGGGCTCGTAGAATTTACTCTCGCGGTAATCGTAGGTCGCAAGGCTCTCGATCACGCCCCACGACATACCGTCGCGCAGATAGAACTCGGGCATGGATACCTTGCCCGCGACCTCACCCGAGAAGGTATCGACGATCTCCCAAAGCGGCTCGACGCGGTGGATCAGGCAGTAATCGCAGATCCACTCACCGAGATATTTATCCAAATACGGAAAGCTGTCGCGATACGCACCCCAGAGGCGGGAGAGAAGCGCCACGCCCTCTTGCGCGGGAATGCGGTCGGGGAGATTGATGATCTCGTAAATATACAGAAAAAGATAGTTGATGTCGGTCTTCGGATACTCGCCCCGCCTGACGCAATCGCGCCAGTAGAGATAATAGCCGAGCTGGGATACGGTCATCTGATCGTACTGCGGCATATAGGCGAAAAAGTAGACGTACTCACACGGCTCTCCGTGACGCGCGAAAAAGCGAAGGGCATCACGGCGGAACTTCTCGTAAAAGGTAAACGCAGACGGCCACTCACAGATTTCCACGTGACGGATCAGCCCCCACGCGGGCGTGTACGCACCCGTGCGTACGGGCGAGGGGACGGCCGTCTGCACCCGATTCGTGCGCGCGGGGATCGCCTCACCCTCTCGCGCGGGCGCCGCACCGATCTCCACGGAAACTGCGTCCGTGTCGTAGGCACCGCCGAGGCGCTTCGCCTTTTTGGCGGGAGGATGCGGGAGCAGCTCCTCGATATCCCAAAAGGAATCCTCGTTCTCTTTACCCACAAGATCACATCCTTTCCGTAACACTTTATTTTATTTATTGTATCACAACGCGCCGATACTGTCAATAAGTTTAAAAAAATGTTGCATCGTGCGACAATCAAACGGCTCGTCCCATGCGATTGGGCAGATTAACCTCTTGACAAAATTACCGTAATTGGTATAATGATAAATGATAATAAAAGATCGGAGATCCGACGAAGTCGATCGGATTTCACGTTAACACGAGGTGAATCGAATGTTCAAACGCTTCCGTAATTGGAACAAAAAGCTTGCCGCAGGTATTCTCGCGGCGTGCTTCGCGGTATCGGCACTGCCGATGACCGCCGTCGCGGCATCTGCCGCACCACGCGCATCCACGAACGCCGCGCTGAATTTCAGCCACGCGGGTGCAACGAGTGAAAAAACAATGGACGTATCCGACCTGATCTACCGCGCGACGGGCGAGAGCATCAGCTCTGCCGAGGCGGCATATCTGCGCGCAGAGGGCATCACCATGCTCTACGACGACAGCCTCCCGACGGGGCTCGTCTCCGTCTCGTCGATCGGCGGCGACGCCATGAAGGTCACGGCAACCGCCAAGGCCTACCGCGCCTACAACGGCACGCAGATCCGCTGGATCCCCACGAGCGTGACCTTGGGCGATGTCACAAAGTCATTCAACGTAACACAGTCGGGTTACGTTGCGGAATTCAGCGGTTTGGAGAAGGAGCAGGTTTATACCGCTACGGTATTCTTCGAGGCACAGATCCCCGTCAGCGCCTCCACGATCTCGCTCTTCGTCAATTACGCGTACGATGCCGCAACCGCCGCCATCGCGGAAATGGACCGCTACGAGCAGGCGCAGGTCGCCTATGAGCAGGCGCTCCTCGCATATCAGGATGCCTGCAAAAGCTACGAGACGCTCTATGCGGAATATCAGAAATATCTCGCCGTCAAGAAGCAGTACGACGCTGACCTCCAGGCTCACAAGGCCTATCTTGACAAGGTAGCCGCCTACGATGCGGCGGTCAAGAAATACGAGGCGTATCTCTCCGCCATGGAAGACTATAACACAAGCTACGAGCAGTACGAAAAGGATCTCGCCGAGCTCCCCGCAAAGCAGGAGGCGTATGAAAAATACCTCGCGTATCTTGCACAGGTGCAGGAAGCCACAAAGCAGCTTGCCGTCATTGAGAGCGCGTTTATCGCAGACTCGCTCGGCCGCACGTTGTTCGCCACGCTGAAGGGCGATACCGTAGCGCAGGTCATCGCACAGAAGGACACCCTCGTCAATCTCGCGGGTGCAAGCGCCGCGGATATCGACAACGCGGGCGACGCCACGCTCGTGCTGCAGACCCTCCTCACCGCGTACAGAAAGATCTCCTCGACGGAGGAAAAGATCCGCTGGTACGCCGCAAACTATGAATCGCTCAAGGCAAACTTCATCAAGCTCTACAGCAGCCTTTTCAACCTCGGCAGTAACGTCGCCGTACAGAGAAAGCTCCGTCAGGAGGGCAAATTCGAGCGCTACGCGCAGTTCGTTTCCCAGCTCTACATCATCACCATGGGTCTTGACGACACGATGACCTTCGATACCTCCTGGGAATACTACGGCTTCTCCGTCAATACCCTGATCGAGCCCTGTCAGCATATCGTTGACAACAACTCCTACGCGCCCTCCTCCGTCTCGCTGCCCGAGCCGATGTCACCTGTCAGCAAGCCCGCCGTGCCGACCGCACCCAAAAAGCCCACCGAGGTCACGATGCCCGTGAAGACGTGGACCGAGGATGTCGAGCACCCCGGTGACGCGCCTGCCGTTGTGGCACAGCCCAAGAAGCCTGCGCTCTCCGATTTCGTCTCCGGCGCACCCACGATGCCCCAGATCTCCTCTCAGCTCCAGAGCGTCGTCTCGCTCGTTCGCTCGGGCGCTCTGCAGCGCAGAACGGGCACCGTCCGCGATACCACGATATCGCTCTCCTCCTCCTACTCTCAGTCCGCAAGCCTCTCGTCGTATAAGATCGTGACCTTCTACGACTACGACAAAAAGACTGTCCTCTCCTCGACACAGGTCGAGAAGGGCGCAACGGCGGTATACGGCAGCACGATCCCGACCCGCCCCGCCGACGATATGTATACCTACACCTTCGCGGGCTGGACGGACGCCTCCGGTAACCCCGCAAAGCTTACCGGCATCGAGTCGGATACGGCGGTATACGCCTCCTATACAAAGCAGCTCCGCGAATACACGGTAACGTGGGTCGTTGGAACAGCCGTGATCCGCGAGACCTACGCCTACGGCACCAAGCCCACCTACCGCGGAGAGACCTCCTACCGCGACGGTGAATACCAGTACGTATTCTCCGGCTGGTCCCCCTCCGTCACCAAGGTAACGGAAGACGTCGTATATACCGCACAGTACACCAAGCACAAGCTTGACAGCCTCACCTTTGCGATCACCTTCTCCGTTCAGGGTGAGCGCTATTACCGCACCTACGCCTACGGCGATACGCCGAGCTTTGACGAGTTTGAAAAGGACTACGTCTCGGGCGGATACCGCTACGTCTTTACGGGCTGGTCCCCCGTCATCTCCCCCGTCACCGACGATAAGACCTACGTCGCAAACTTTGAAAAGGCCTTCCTCGTCCCCGCAGGTGAGGACGGTAAGCAGAGCGCTGAGCTCGTCGTTACCAAGACGACCCACACCGTCGTGACCGAGGAATCCGTCGTGGACGCCTCCTATGCGGTAAAGCAGGCACTTGCGTCGGGAACGAAGCTCGTCCTTGAGCTCGGCGGCGCCAGCGTCACCATTGAAAACGAGACCCTTGCCATGATGCCCACGGCAGCCCACTTCCGTCTGACGGCAAAAACAGATGACGCCGACTACGCGGATACCGAAACGGGCATCTCCGACGGCAAGCTTTCGTGGATCTTAGAGATCACGGATAAGGACGGCAACGCCGTCCGTCCCGCCGCCGCGCTCCTGCTCTCCTTCCCCATTCCCGAGGGCAGAGACAACGACGGCAGATGGAATGCCTACGTAAACGGCACCGCGACGCTCGTCAACGTCCATATGAATATGGCGTACCTGCGTACGGAGGAAACGGGCGAGATCGTCCTTGCCCCCTTCTATACCGTCGATATTATCAGCGAGGGCAGCGGCGACGCCGTTGCCACCAGGGATACCGCCGAGGCAGGCTCTGCCGTAAGGATTGACTTCCACGCGGAGCAGGGCTGGCACGCAGACGCCGTGACCGTCTCCGTAAACGGCGGCGCCGAGACCGCACTTACGCTGACCGACGGCACGTTCATCATGCCCGCAGGCGACGTCGTGATCCGCGTCACGTTTGCCGAGTCGGAATACACCGTCGTATTCGTCGCAAACGGCGAGGAGATCAGCCGCGAGACCTACCGCTACGGCGATACCGTACGCGAGCCCGATATGTCGAGCCGTCTCGTGATCAAGAAGGGCAAGGATACCTACACCTTCTCGGGCTGGGACCGCACCCTCTCCTCCGTGACGGGCGACGTCACCTATACCGCAAAATACGATAAGGGAACGGTCGGCAGCGCGGACGACACGTACATCTCCGAGCACGACAGCAACCGTCTGATGACCGTCGTTCTCCCCATCGTGATCACCGTGATCGTACTCGCCGCAGGCGGCATCACGGCGTGGATCGTGATCCGTAAGAAGAAAGCGGCACAGACGCCCGAGAGCGGCGACACCGACAGCGGCAGCGACGGCGAAACCGCGTGACCCCGTAAGCAATACCGCATACCGTAAGACAACGTTTCCATAAGAGCCAAACGGCGGGAGCACGCTCCCGTGGCATCGGACAGATGTCATGGAGCACTCCCGCCGTTTGTCCCTCTGCCCCCAAAAAACGCTCCGACGCGTGCCTCCCATTCCTTCCAATAAAAGGATGCGAAAATATTTAGAAAATATGCAAAAATCTCTTGCAATGACACGAATTTTATGTTATACTACGCATAAAGTATGGTATGCTACGATACCTATAAAGAAATACAGAAATGAGGAAAAGAAATGAAAAAGAACACTCGTTTTACGGCAAGAGTTCTGGCCCTCGTAATGGCTCTGCTGATGGTCTTCAGCTACAGCGCAACGGTTTTCGCCGCTGAGATCGAGATCACCACCACCGACTACTATGAGCTCACCTACAACTCCGACGCCGAGCTCCCCGAGATCGTACTGACGCTGGATGCCCAGAAGCTCGGTACGCTTCTTGCAAACCGCAACTTCACCAAGGAGGAGCTTTTGAAGTTCCTTCCCGACGTATTTGCCAACGCTCTGAAGAATGGTGCACTTCCCTCCATTCAGGAGCTCTTCGACTTCTTCCCCGCGGAAATGTTCTCCTACGATGAGCTCTCCAAGCTGATCCCCGCAGAGATCATGTCCGAGATCTTCACGGCTGAATTCATCGAGAAGATCCTCCCCAGAGAAGAGTGGGCAAGCGTCCTTCCCCTTGAGGAAATGATCGACAAGGAGACCATTGAGACCCTTCTCAACGACTACCCCGAGATCATGGACTCCCTTCTCACCCCCGCAGTGATGGAGACCCTCCTTACCCCCGAGGTTCTCGATACCCTGCTCACCCCCGCAGTGATGGAGGCACTCCTCACTCCCGCTGTTCTCGACGCTCTCCTGACTCCCGAGGTTCTGGAAGAGATCCTGACTCCTGCGGTTCTTGAGACTCTCCTGACCCCCGCGGTTCTGGAAGAGATCCTGACCCCCGAGCTGATCGAGGAGCTCGTTCCCACCTCCGCTCTTGAATCTCTCCTGACCCCCGAGTCCGCAGAAAAGCTGCTGACTCCCGCGGTTCTGGACGTTCTCCTTACCCCCGCAGCCATCGAGGCGCTCCTTACCCCTGCGATCCTCGATGAGATTCTTACCCCCGCAGTGCTTGACGCGCTCCTTACCCCCGCGCTGATCGACGAGCTTCTCACCCCCGACGTCATCGACACCCTCGTTACCCCCGACGTCGTTAAGTCCATGATTGCAGACAAGACCATCGTAGACGCACTTGTCAATGCAAACATCATCACCGAGGACGCTCTGATCAACCTCCTGAGCGATACTGAAAAGCTTGAGGTTGCAGGTGCCGCAGACCCCAAGGCAGCTGCCCTTGAGATCGTACTGGCAAACTATCAGAACGAGCTCGTGACCATCCTTATGAGCGACGCTGATGCTGTCGTTAACACCATCGGCGCCTCCACGTTCGCAGACATGATCGGCACCGACAAGATCGTCGACACCATCGGTCTTACCACCGTTGCCGAGGAGATCGGCTACGCGAACATTGCCGACGCGATCGGCGCTGCCACCTTCATCGAGACGATCGGCATCACCGCGATCGTTGACGAGATCGGCTTCCAGAATATCGTAAACGAGATCGGCATTGAGACCATCATCAACGAGATCGGCATCAGCAATATCGTTGGCGTCGTTAACGTTCAGGACGTCATCGCAAAGGTTGACCTGAATGAGATCGTTGAGATCGTAACCATCGACAAGATCGTCGAGACCATCGGCACCGATAAGATCGTCGACACCATCGGCATCGACACGATCGTCGAGACCATCGGCACCGACAAGATCGTCGAGACCATCGGCATCGACACCATCATCGACACCATCGGCACCGCTAAGCTCATGAACACCATCGGCGTTAACAAGATCGTCGACGAGGTTCTCAGCAAGTGCAAGCCCGAGTTCATCAACTCCCTGATCAACAAGGCACTGAACAGCCCCAGCTTTGATCTCGCAAAGATCTTTGACAAGGTCAACATGGGCGCTCTCAAGAACGAGCTCGTAAACCTCGTGATCAGAACCCTCGTTTCCCGCGTTGAGGAGATCTCTCTCGTTTCCGCTACCAACGGCACCTCCGTTTCCGAGGCCATATTCAAGGCTGACGTTTACGATGCAACCTGGTACTTCAACAACGCAATCTCCCTGATGCTTGATTCCGTTCCCACCGTTGAAAAGCTCCAGACCATCACCGACGGTGAGGTTCTCTACGACCTCGCACTCTCCGTTAAGTTCTTCGGCTCCACCGAGACTGCAGGTCTGCACTTCGTATTCAAGACCGAAGGCGACACCACCCTCGTAAATACTTATGCCGCTAAGCTTCTCTCCGTCATCGAGTACTACGTAACCGACGGCAACAAGGTTGACGTTACCGTTGACGACAGCGATGCAAACGCACCCATCACCTTCGCCGAGCTCTTCAACAAGGTTATCGAGACCGGCAAATTCGACGACGCAAAGAAGGCTGAGCTCTTCTCCATCTTTGAGAAGTCCGGCGCAGAGCTCGTATCCGCTCTGAAGACCCTCGACCTCTCCCTGATTACCAACGAGCTTCCCGCAGGCGCTGAGGAGTACGTCGAGAAGATCCGCAACGCAACCGTTGAGGTTCTTGAGAAGGCTATGGAGGCTGATCCCAGCTACGCCGCACTCACCCTCGCATCCATCTATGACGAGACCAAGCACACCTTTACTCTTCCTGTTTCCGTTTCCGTTTCCACCGACAAGATCATCAACAAGCTTTGCGGTGCTCTCGGCGTAAGCAGCCAGGAGTTTACCAACAACTTCTCCTACGACACCACCATCGACGCAGCGCTTGAGCTCGTCGTTAAGATGAATGACGTTTACCGTGTTCGTTACTTCGACGACAACGGCGCCGTCCTCTACACCACCTTCCTTCCCGTTGACGCAGACCTCGCTCTGATCAACGACAACACCGCAGTTCTCAGCGGCAAGGCTCCCGAGGGCTGGAAGGATGCAAACGGCACGGTTATCACCACCATGCCCGCAGCAGACCTCGACCTCTATCCCACCGTTACTCCCGTAAAGAACACCTACTTCGCAACCTTCGTTGCTGACGGCAAGGTCGTTGCCAAGCTCCAGTTCACCGAGGGCGACAAGTTCCTCGTAGGCGTTCCTGCAGTTCCCTTCAAGGAAGGCTACTTCGCTAAGTGGGAAGCATACACCCTTGGCAACAAGGACATCACCATCAAGGCGATCTACACCGCTAAGACCTACACCGTACGCTTCGACGCAAACGGCGGTGAGGGCGTCATGGGCGTCCAGATCTTCGCTTACGACGATATGGATTACCTGACTGCAAACAACTTCACCCGTGAAGGCTATGCTTTCGCAGGCTGGAATACCAAGGCTGACGGCACCGGTTACACCTACACCGACAAGGCTCTTGTCCGCAACCTCACGAACCTCAACGGTATCGTTCTCTACGCTCAGTGGACCAAGCTTGCTGCCAACGAGCACATCGCAACCTTCGTTGCTGACGGTCAGGTCCTCGCGACCATCATCTTCAAGGAAGGCGACACCACCCTCTCCGGCGTTCCCTCCGTTCCTGCCAAGGCAGGCTACACCGGCGCATGGAGCGAGTACACGCTCGGCACCACCGACATCACCGTAACCGCTAAGTACACCGCAAACTCCTACATCGTTTCCTTCGACGCCAACGGCGGTGAGGGCACGATGGTTGCACAGAGCATGACCTACGGTACGACCGCTAAGCTCAACAGCAATCTCTTCACCAGAGACGGCTACGAGTTCATCGGCTGGAATACCAAGGCAAACGGCACCGGCACCTCTTATGCAGATGCAGCCGATGCTCTGAACCTCGCTGAAAGCGGCACCGTTGTTCTCTACGCACAGTGGAAGAGCACCGAGACCGAAACCACCACGGATACCACTACCACCACGACTCCCGACTCCACCACCACCGCTCCCGTCGTTGACGATGAAAGCGGCTTCCCGTGGGTAGCAGTGATCATCAGCACCGTTGCTGTTGTTGCTGTCGGCGGCGTTGTAGCTTTCCTCATCGCAAAGAAGAAGAAAGTCTAAGTCACAGATCCGATAACGATCGACATCGTCGGATCACCTGATCATCCGTAAACAAGAGGGTGTCTGCCTCACGGCAGACACCCTCTTCTTATTTGCAGGCCGTGCCCGCTGCCCCCAGCTCGCCTATCTTAGCTTTCCGCGCAGACGAGCACGGCATAACGGCGAGGTCCGGTTTGCGCAATTTCCTATAGGTCAAAAAAACGAACCCTGACAGATTTTCACCGTCTGTCAGGGTTCGTCGTTTATCGGATGCTTTCGCGCCACGGGCGCCGGGAGAAAAAGCGCGGATCAGAGTCCGAACAAATAGCAGCCGATCATGCGGACCGTCTCAATGTCGCGGTCCGAGTCGATGTAGACTGCAGAAATCAGGCTCTCCGCAAGATTTGCGAGTGCCTCCTCGCTCTCTGCGAACTCGTCCTTTTCCTCGCCGCTACCCGAGATCAGGTACTGGCTGAGCTGAAGCGCCTTCATCTTCTTGGCAAGGTAGGCGTGGTTGGTACGGCTGTCTCTCATATTGATAAAGTCAGACTCCTGCATATAGGAGAAAAGGCCGTCGTTGTCTCTGCCCGTACAGCGGTCAAGCAGGATCGTGCAGACAACGTAGGAGAGGATCGCATCGCCGAAAAACTGCAGAACCTCGTTATCTCTGCTCTCAAAATTCTCGCTGGTATATGACGATCTGGTAAACGCCTGATTCAGCAGGGTAACGTCGCGGAAGGTGTAACCGATCGTTTTCTCAATTTTTTTGATTTCTTCTTTTGTTAACATATCAAAGCTCTCCGTATTCTCTATAATCTTCATACTGCTTATTGTACCATTTTCGCGGCATTTTGTCAACACCATTTCGAGGAGCGCGGGCGTTTCGTTTTATTTGTTATTTTTTTTAAAATAGCCTGTTCATTTCCCGCATTTTGTGATAGAATAGAGATGTAATCATAAATCAAAGAGGAAAGGAGTACGTTATGCCAAAATACAGACGTGCCAGAATCAACGACGAGGTCGCCCGCGTTCTCGCCGACGCACTGCGTGAGGTCAAGGATCATCGCATCCGCGATCAGATCATCACCGTCACAAGCTGTGACGTATCGGGAGACCTTCGTTTTGCAAAAGTATATTTTTCCGTCTTCGGCGCAGACCGAGAGACGATCAAGGAGATCAAAAAAGGACTTTACAGCGCACAGGGCTTCCTGCGTCATGCCCTCGCAGAAAAGATCAACCTCCGCATCACGCCCGAGCTGACCTTCGAGTACGATAACGCCATGGAGCGCGGTGCCAATATCTCCGAGCTTCTCAAGAAGGCGGCGATCCCCGAGGAGCTCGATCAGTCTTCCGAGTGGAATGAGGAAGAGGAGGCAGACGATGACGAGAACGAGTGAAATGAGCGTTGTGAATAACATCACGATCGCAGGCATCTGCAAGATCCTCCAGCGAAACGATAACTTTCTCATCTTCACGCATGAGAATCCCGACGCCGATACCATCGGCTCGTGCTTTGCGCTGGTGAGCACGCTCCGCGCGCTCGGTAAGACCGCTTACCCCGCCTGCGGAGACCGCATCCCGAATTCTCTCGTTTTCATGACGGACGGCGAGAGAGACTTTCACATCGAGGATGCACCCGCCGATTTCATGCCCGAGTATTACATCAGCGTTGACGTTGCCTCGGGTGCACAGCTCGGTGCCTACCGCCATCTGGCAGACAAGATCGATCTCGCCATGGACCACCACGCCACGCACGATAAATACGCAAAGCACTACTATATCGACCCCCGCGCCGCGGCCTGCGCGGAGATCGTCTACAACGTAGCGCTCCGTCTGCTCTCGGGAGAGATCCCCGTCAAGACGGCGTCCTTGCTCTACGCGGCACTTGCCGCAGATACGGGCGGCTTCCGCTACGCCAATACCACCCCCGTCACGCACAAGATCGCGGCCAAGCTCATCGAGCGCGGCGCCAATCACGCGGAGATCTGCCGCAATCTCTTTGAGTGCAAGACCAAGCAAGCCCTCGCCGCAGAGGCGTTCGCCATGGCAAACGTCACGTATTTCTCCGACGGCAAGATCTCTTACGTCAAGATCACAAAGCAGGATAAGAAAAACTGCGGCTTTGAGGACGAGGATACCTACGACGTGATCAACGTCATCCGCCGTGTAGACGGCGTCAAGATCGCCATCTTCGCCAGAGAAAAGGATGACGGCACCTATAAGATCTCCACGCGCTCCGCCTGTGAGATCGACGTATCGAAGATCTGCGCGATCTTCGGCGGCGGCGGTCATGCGGGCGCCGCAGGCTGCAGCGTCTCTCCCGATGAGACGGAGAGCGCGGTCCGTCGCATCATCAAGGAATGTGGCTTCGATGACTGACGGTATTCTTCTCGTACACAAGCCCATGGGCATCACCTCCTTTGACGTCGTCGCACGCATCCGCAGGCTCTACGGCACGAAAAAGGTAGGGCACACGGGGACGCTCGACCCGATGGCGACGGGTCTGCTCAGCGTTCTCGTCGGCAGAGCGGTCAAGGCGTCGGAGTTTCTGACGGAAAAGGATAAGGAATATATCGCGGGATTGCGCCTCGGTCTCACGACCGACACCGAGGACACGACGGGCAAAACGCTCACCGTATGTGACGATATCCCCCCGCGCGATACCGTGCTTGCCACCGCGCAGGATTTCGTCGGAGAGATCATGCAGATCCCTCCGCTCTACAGCGCGCTGAAGGTCGGCGGTCACAAGCTCGTGGATCTCGCTCGTCAGGGCATCACCGTAGAGCGCGAGGCGCGGCCCATCACGGTCTATTCACTCGATATTGACGGCGAAGCACGCGATTACACCATGCGCGTCGCTTGTTCAAAGGGCACCTATATCCGCACGCTCTGCGCCGATATCGGGGCGAAGCTCGGGTGCGGCGGCGTCATGTCCTCGCTCATCCGAACCAAGGCAGGCATCTTTGATCTCAAGGACGCCTACACCTTAGAGGCCTTGGAGACGATGACCATAGACGAGCGCTACGGCTGTCTGATCCCGACGGAGCTACTCTTCGACAGCTACCCGATCGCACGCCTCTCCGATTTCTTTGCGAAGCTCTCCCGCGGCGGATGCGAGATCTATCAGAAGAAGATCGGCACGCACTATCCCGTCGGCGAGCGCCTCCGCGTCTACGATAAGGACGGCTTCTACGCCGTAGGCGAGGTCCGTGAGTACCCCGACGGCACGGCGATCAAGCTCTTAAAGCGCTTCGATATCCAATAGTAGCGGGCCGTGCCCGCACCCGAGTGCTCGCCTTTCAAAGCTTTTCGCGCCACGGGGCGCGGCATAACGGCGAGGTTCATTTTGCGCAATTTCCCATGGTATAAAAACAGAGAGAACAAGTGGCGTAAACCACCGCGTTCTCTCTGTTTTCTGCGTTTCGGGGATATATGCTCTCACGCCGTTTGATCTGTGTACCGCAAGACAATTCATTGCGTCAAAAGGTCTTCGCTGTAAAGGAATTTCAGCGAGAGCCTTTTCGTCGCACCGTTCTCAAAGCGGACAAGGAGAACGTCCTCGACGTTTGAGATCACCGTTCCCTTTCCAAACTGCTTATGCGTGAGCACCGTACCGCCGACGAAGCGCTGTCGGAAGCGCTCGTAGCTCTCGGCACGGGCGGCGACGGGCGTCTTGCTTTTCTCGGCGGATAACAGCGCCGTCGGTGCAAAGCGCCCCTTTTGCAGAAGCTCGTCGGCAAACGAGGAGCGCTCGTCGGCATACGTGAAGAGATGACAACGGTTTTTGGCTCTCGTCACGCCGACGTAGAAAAGACGCCTGTCCTCCTCGTAGGCGGCAAGCTCGTCGCGGTCCGCCTCCGCCGTGCTCACGACCGCCACCTCGGGAAAGATACCGTCGATCACGTCCGTCAGATAGACGGTATCATACTCTAAGCCCTTGGCAGAGTGCACGGTGGAGAGGATGAAGCGGCAAGCCTCGGGTGCCTGTCGGTCCTGCACCAAAAGCGATAGCGTCTCCAGCCGCGTGAGTAGCGACGCGGGACTTGGCTCATGTCTGCCGACAGCGCGCAAAATGGCGAGCTTATTCGTCTTGATGCCCACACGCTCCAGGTACTCACCGTAGCCGAGCTGATGCTCAATGCGATGGATGGCGGCGTCACCGCGGTCGGCGGCGAGCCTGTAGAGCTGACCGCGCACCGCCGTACAGCTCTTGCGCGTGCCTGTGCTGATCCCGCTCATCTGATCCATGACCTCCCAGACCGAGCCGCGCCCCTCTCTGCAGTAATTTGCCATCGCCGTAGCGACGGTCTTGCTGAGATAGGTCGATATCTTATAATAGATCTGCAAAAATGCGTCCGTATCGTACGGATCCATTGCAAAGCGGATGATCGCCGTGATGTCGCGGATCACACGATGTGTAAAAAAGGAGGTCTCCATCGCACGCACGCGATACGAAACGCCGTTTCGCTCCAGAAGGTCGATCATGGGGATCGCGCTCTCGTTATCCCGATAGAGCACCGCCGTCACCGTCCGACACTCCCGCGCCACCTTCAGAAGATATGCGTACTGCGCACCGCGCGAGACAAGAGGGATCTCCGAAAACACCCCCTTCTCCCGTCTGACGGCGCGCATGGTCTTGGGGTAACGCTCGCGATTGCGGCTGACGAAGCGATCCGCCGCCCCGACGATCTCGGGACAGGAGCGGAAATTCTCCTCCATCCGAAGGATCAGCGCGCCGGGGTGATCCTGTTCAAACCGCAGAAGCGCCTCGGGGTACGCCGCGCGGAAGCCGTAAATGCTCTGATCCTCGTCTCCGACCATAAAAAGATTGCCTCGCTCGGCGATCATGGAAATGATCACGTGCTGGATCTTTGAGGTATCCTGCGCCTCGTCCACGCAAAGATACGTATACCTTTCTCGGATCGAACGCAGGATCTCGGGATACTGCCGCAGGATCCGATACGCGTAGAGCATCTGATCGTCGTAATCCATGCGCCGCTCGCGACGCAGGGTCTCGCCGTATTTTTTATAGATCGCGGCAAAGGGGATGCCGAGCTTTTTATCCATCGCGGCGATCTCATCGGCGGTGAGAAGCTTATTTTTTGCATAGGTGATCTGCGTACGCACGTTTTTGATATCGCTCTCCGTCGGGTACTCGCCCGAGACAGTCTCTCGCCAGATCGCCGTGATGAGCATGGAGAGCTCCTTTTCATCCGTTACGAGTGAGAACGCCGTGCCGCCCGTCATCCGCTCGTAGGCACGGATGATCCGTGCGCACACGCCGTTGATCGTACGAAACTCCACCTCGTTACGGTACTCCTCACCGAAAAGCGCACAGAAGCGCTCCCGCATATCGTGCGTTGCCGCGACGGTATAGGTCATCGTGAGGATCGAGCGCGGCGCGATTCCGCGCCCGAGGATCATATACCCGAGTCGCGTGACCAGCACCGTCGTCTTACCGCTACCGGGGACGGCAAGCAAGAGGACGGCGCCCTCCGTCGCCTCGACCGCTCTCTCCTGCGCGGGATTCAGGCGTATGGCGTACGCCTCCTTGAATTCCTGAAACGTCAATGTGATTTCTCTCTTTTCCGCTCCGCACGCACGGGACGTGACGCACAGAAGCTTTTTTCCACCAGAAGCTCGCAAAAATCCTGTGGCACGGAGCCGTCGAGGACGACGGAGACCCAATGCCGCTTATTCATATGGTAGGCGGGCAGAACCGTGGGATACATCTCCCTTGCCGCATAGCCGTCCTCGGGGTCAAGCTTCAGATTGACGACATCGACGGCGCCCTCGCCCGTAAGCCCCAGCCTCGCGCGGGATACGCGCATAAAAAGGCCGAACCATTTCCCGCCCGCGCCGTGACGGGTCACGGTGGTATCGAAATCGTCCTCAAAGGGGCGATCCGCCACCGCACCCGTAAGCGTCAGCGCAAACGCAAGCAAAGCTTCTCTCTGCGTTTGTGTGTTCCTCATTTCCGTTGCTTCCGATCCAGCTCGTCAAAGAGCTTCTTATACGGCATCAGCATGCCTTCATTCATCTTGTTGCCGAGCTTCTTTTTGAGCGCGGGCGAGGAGAGCAGACCGCCGACCAAATACATCTTGAGCATCGTGCCCATCTTCTTCTGCGGGAAGTCGTACTGCCCGTGTGCCTTATAGAAGCGATGATCCGCCTTCATCATGCCCTGCATGAGCCAGATCAGGTCACGGAAGATCTTCATGCCGCCGACACCGTAGAAATTCTGCGGCGGCGTATACCCGTGCTTCAGGGCATAGACGAGATTGCGCGAGATGCGGTCGATCTCCGCGTCGGGATCGCGCTCGTCCGTTGCGACACCGACGAGGAAGTTGCCGCCGACCTCGGCTCTCGCCTCCACGATCATGCCGAGATTCTTCTCCGCGCTGTAGGGACCGCTGACGAGATACCCCATCGGCATTCCCATCGTGACCGTGCGGTGTCCGTTGCAGAACTGACGGTCATCGTAAAGCTTGAAGGTCGCGCCCATCGAGTGATCGCGGACCGTAAAGGCGTAGATGATCGCCTGTGCCGTCTGCAGATCCCCCCGCAGACACTCGTCAAAGCCGTCCGTATAAACGCACTCACCCGACACCGCGCAATGGAAGCATCCGAGACACCCCCCGCGGAAGGGATACTCGCGGATATTGAAGATGCGCGTCTTTATCGGTGTGACCGCGCGGAAGCGCTCGATCATCGAAATAAGGCGCTCATCCTCGGGCGACGCGTCGGTGATGATCACGATATCGCCCGTTTTCTCCGCCCCACACACTTCGGGAACGGTCGCGCTCTTGGGCGTATAGGGAGCAGAGGGCATCGGATACGGCTCGTACGTGCCCGTTTTCTGCGCCCAGAGAACGTAGCGGAAGAAGTCTCTTGCCTCCTTCCGGCCCTTCTTCGTCAGAAGATCGTCCATATCTGCCGAGAGCCCCTTGATATAACGAAGCTCCAGATCAAAGCAGTTATCGCGGATGTAGTTGTGAGCGGTCACGTCGTAAAAATGCTTGGAGGTGGTGATCTGCGTCGCATACTTCCCCGCTGTCCTCACGCCCGACGCCTTCCAGAGCTCAATGAAGCGATGAAGCTGGGACGGCGCGATAAAGGTATATACGGGGTAAGAGAAGAGGATCAGATCGGCACGCGCCAGCGCCTCGGCGGCGGGGGTGAAATCCCGCTCCAGCGCACGGATGCGCTGACCGACGTGCAACACCTCAAACTCATGCGACGGACACAGACGCATCAGATAATTCACCGTCTGCAGCGTGATACTGTACTGCCCCTTGGGGCTTCCGTTCAATACCAGAATTCTCATGATCTCCTCCGATCTTATTTATCCAGCAGCTTGATCTTCTGCGTGCCTGCACGGAGTGCCTCGATCGGTCCCGCCTTCGGATGCGCGCCGCGTGCGGCACCGAGCAGGTCGCCGTCTACGGTGATCGGCATACCGTTCGGATCCTCAAAGATCTCCTCCGTGATGCGAGGCATACCGAGCGTCTCGGTCGTTACGATGCCGCTCCTCATCGTATCAAACGCCTCGTCAAGCGTGATCTCAAGATAAACGCCGTCCTCCTCGTCGAGGATCTTCACGTCGGACGCGGTGGAGCTCAGCACGCTGTCGCGGTCAAACTCAAACGCCTCCGTGCCGTCGCCGTAATAGTTATTTGCCATATACGCGGGCTGACGCTCACGCATATAGTACTCCACGTCGCCCTTGCCGTGTACGTCCACGCGGGCGATATACTCCTCCATCGACGCGGGAGAGCCGTTGTAGACGAAGGTACCGCAAAAATACTGTGTGCTCGGCTCAGTCATGGTATTGAGGAAGATATTGTTATAGAAGCGGTCGTCCGCACCGTATACGACGGCCGTGCCCTTGATGTCGGTGGAGTGTGCGTAGTGGTAGGGCGTGGAGCGCTCAATGACGTCGTAGCGATAGATACCGCCGCAGAAGAGATTGTGAACGTACGCACCGCCCTGCGCCGCATTCAGCATATTGAGCTTGGAGCCGAAGATATTGTTATCGACAAGATGCGGGCCGTGGGTGACCTCAAACCAGATATCCTTAACATTGTGATGATATACGTTTGCGTGAACGCGGACGCCCTGCGCCTGCCAGTCAAGCCACGTGCCCATCGTGCAATCGTGAATGTGGTTGTGGTGGATCTGCGTGTCGAGCGCCGCGTGAAGCTTGATGCCCGCGATCTCGTAGCCGAAGAACTCGCGCTTCTTACCGATGTTGTAAATATGGTTGTAGCAGATCTCGCTGAATGCGCCGCCCATATGACCGACGATCGCGTTCTGACCGCAATTATAGATGGTATTGCCATGTACGAGGTGAGAGCCGACGGTCTCGCGGCTCCAGCCCATGCGCTTCGCCGCAAAGACGACCTCAAGCTGACACTGATAGCCGGGCTTTCTGTGATAGCGGTTGTAATAGTTATCTCCCGTGGAGATCTCCTTGCCAAGGCTCACCGCACTGCATCTCGCGTCGTGAATGACGTTATTCTCGATGACCCAGCCCTTTGCCCAATGCACGCCGAGGATACCGAACTGCTCGGTGGTAGGGGGCGCCCAGCCCGTCGCACCGTGCGCCATCTCGAAGCCGCGTACGGTGATATAGTTGAGACCCGTTTTCTCGGGATAGAAGCAGCATCTTCTCACGTTGTACTCGACCGTGGCCGCACAGGGATCGTTCTCCGCAAAATTGACGAAGAAGACCGTTTCGTCGTCGCGGACCTCGGTATAGAAGCTCATTGCCTTCTCGATCGCAAGCTCTCTGGTCAGCGCCTCCACGAGCGCCTCGCCGTCCAGATAGACCATACCCGTATGGCAGGCGGGATTCAGGGGGCGGAGCATCCAGTCGCCGTCGATCTCAGTCGCATAGGGGTTATAGTCACCGAAAACGGCGTTATCCACCGACGCTGTCCAGAGACCGTCCTCGGTTCTCGTCCAGCCCGTAAGGATCTCTGAGCCCTTGATCACGGCGTGCTCACCCTCTGCCGCCGTGTAGGTGATCGGTGCGGTCGCCGAGCGCGCGCCGTTTGCGGGCTTGACCCACTCGCGGTACGTGCCCTCGTGTACGATGACCGTATCGCCCTCCTCTGCCAGTGCCGCCGCGCGGGAGATCGTCAGAAACGGAGCCTCAACCGTGCCCGCGTTTTTATCATGACCCGTTTTGGAAACGTGATATTCTCTTGCCATATAGATTACCTCCAAAAATTGATTGATACCCTTATTGTACCATAACCGCGTAAAAAGGTCAAGATTTATACACCTCCCCGACAGAAATGGGTGTGGTCCTTATCGGAAAAATAAAATAAAGGTATGGGCATAGCCCGATAAATGTGCGATAAATAATAAAGAGAGTTAACGGTTTTTTAGCCATTAGCTCTCTTTTTCTGCTTTGTGAAATTGCGCCATGCACAGTGAAGTTAAGCTTGCCTTTACTTCGCCGCAAGGCGAAACTTCACTCACGAAGTGAACTTCACTATCAAGGATAACCCCTCACTTGCCCAAAGGGCAAACTTCGTTTTAGCGTGTTTTTCTTATGTCAAAATGCTCGTCTGATCAGTTTGCGAGCTTTACGAAGCGGTCAATAACGTCGGTGATGGAGAGGGTGGGATAGCCGTTGAGGTAGGTGCATACGGTATCGTTGAACTTATCGTACCAATATGCGGGGATCGCGTCGAAGCCGAGGCACGCGCCTGCGATACTGCCGACGGTAGCGCCCGTGCAGTCGTTATCGAGACCGATGGCAACGCACTCGCTGATGCACTTCTCAAAATCGTTGCCGCCGAGCATGAAGGCGAAAACGATCGCGCACATATTGTTGATGGTATGTACAGGGTGCATATCGATCGGCTTTACGTGGAATTTGTCGTCGAGGAGCTTTCTTGCCTTCAGGTAGTTGGTCACCTCTGCCTCACAGGAGAATGCCCATTCGAGCGCCTGATAGAGCTCGGAGTCCTTCGGGATCTGCTTCATGCCCTCGCGTACCGCGTCAAGAGGGGTCTTGGCGGTGAAGGCGGCGGCGATGGAAGCGGCGCAGAACATCTCGCCGTAGATACCGTTCTTTCTGTGGGTAAGGAAGGCGTCGTTGTAGGAGATCTTCGCAGCCTTCTCGGGGTCACCGGGGCAAACGTAGCCAAAGGCATCCGCACGGATAGCGGCGCCGATCCACTCAACGTACTTGTTGAATCTTGCGGCGTGCTCGGGTCTGGTACCGCACTTGAGCTGTTCAAGCGCCTCCTCCTCTGCCGTGCAGGCATAAGGGAGCAGATCGAGCCAGATCTCGGCAACGTCATTCAGCGTGTAATCCTTGCCGTACTTCTCAAGCAGAAGCAGGTTGAGGATCACGTAGGTGATATCGTCGTCAACGGGAACCTTATCGAGGTTCTGCTCCAGATAGTCGGTGCGGACGTTGACGCGGTAGTGGACCTTGGTGGGGTTGTCGGTAGCCGTCCAGTAACGCTTGGGCGGGAATGCCATGCCCGCGTCCAGCGCAATGGACTGCATCCGCGCGACGTCATACATCTCAACGGGAACGCCCAGCGTGCATCCCGCACATCTGCCGATGAAGGCACCCTTCATACGCTCATAAAGATTCTCTACCTTTGCGATCTTATCCGATGCGCCCTCGGGACGAAGCGCCAGAATTTCCTGCAGACCGTCGGGCTGGAATGCGTCTGTGTTTGTGTACATGATCGTGTTCCTCCAATATATTCATTTCATTTTTTGTCGAAGAAAAGGGGATATCTACGCGCATTATAACATACATCAAACGCTTTTTCAACGCATTTATGCAAAATTCACCTGACTTTTTCTTTTTTCTCCTTTTTTCTTGCTTTGCCTGCAACGATATGATACAATAGTAAGACAGAATACCCGTAGCCATCGGGCAAAAGCGGAGGAACACAAATGAAACGAATCGAAAAGATCACAGAGAGCGCGCTTGATCGCGTAGAGGAGATCTACGCACACGCAAGAGCATATATGCGCACGTCGGGCAATCTCATGCAATGGGCGGGCGGCTACCCGCCGAGAGAGCAGATCCTCTCGGATATCAGTGCGGGCAAGCTCTATGCC
Organism: Clostridia bacterium; assembly: GCA_017456965.1. Lineage (GTDB taxonomy): Bacteria > Bacillota > Clostridia > Oscillospirales > CAG-272 > QALR01. Next base: position 2,729 of record JAFTIJ010000163.1, on the reverse strand, counting down.
TGCATGGAGGAGGACGAGATCCTCGGCGTTTTCTACTTTGCGGCGGAAAACGACCCCACCTATGCCAAGATCTACGACGGCGCGTGGCGAAACGACCGCCCCTACGCCGTGATCCACCGCGTCGCGGTCTCGGAAAAGAGCCACGGCAAGGGCGTCGCACGCTTTATCTTCGACCATTGCTTTGCGCAGTACGGCAATCTGAGGATCGACACACACAAGGATAACGTCCCCATGCAAAAAGCACTCCTCAAAAGCGGCTTTGTCCATTGCGGCACGATCCTGCTTGCAAACGGCGACCCAAGACTGGCATTCCAGCGCACAGACGCCTGAGCGAACGATACAAAAAAGCGGGCAACGCCCGCAGGATGGTGCTCGCCTATCTTAGCTTTCCGAGCAGACGAGCACGGCAAAACGGCGAGGTCGATTTTGCGCAATTTCCTATGGTACAAAAAATAGGACAGAGAACTTTCATTCTCTGTCCTATTCTGTTTGGATTAGGTTTTTCGTTCTGCTTTATGGCAGATATCCATGGGAGAAAGCTTATTGCTCATTTATTCTCATACTTATCGCAAAGCGCCTCGATCTGGCTTGTGAATTTGGCGAGATCCTTGTTGGCGCCGCCGCGGTTCTGCTCGATCACGGCAAGCAAGCGGAGTCCCGCAAGCTTTAGGCGGTCGTATACCAGATTGGAGCGCTTACGTGCGGAGGTCACCTTGGGGGGGACCTTCACGATCGTTGCCTTCTCTACCTGCAAGCCCGTAATGAGATCGTAGGTGTCACCGCTGTAGGGTGCTTCCGTCTTGATAAAAAGCGTGTCGGAAATATGCTTGGCAAAGGTATCGCAAACGCCGTCGTGACCGTGGTTGACGAAAACCTTTTTCGGCTTTTTCTCGATGGCGGCAAGCCACGCGATCATATGATCGCGGTCCGCGTGTCCGCTGATGCCGCGCACGGAGAGTATATTCGCGTTGACCGTAATATCCTCGCCAAAGAGCCTGACGGTCTCCGCACCCCCGAGAAGCTTACGTCCGAGCGTCCCCTCCGCCTGATAGCCGACGAAAAGGATCGTGCTGTCCGATCGCCAGAGATTGTGCTTGAGATGGTGGCGGATCCTGCCCGCCTCGCACATACCCGAGGCGGAGAGGATGACCTTGGGCTGCATATCGTTATTGATGGCGCGGGAATCCTGAGAGGTCACGGAGAGACGCAGACCCGGGAAGGAGATGGGATTGATCCCCTGCTCTAAAAGCGCGAGCGTCTCGCGGTCGTAGTATTCTCTCATGCCGCCCGCGTAGATACTCGTTGCCTCCACCGCAAGGGGACTGTCAACGGCGACGGGGAAATCGCCGTGCCCCTGCACGAGATGCTTCTCCTTGATGATGCGCATGAGATAGAGCAGCTCCTGCGTGCGTCCGATCGCAAAGGACGGGATCACAACGTTGCCGCCCCGATCGAAGGTCTCTTGGATCACCTCCGTGAGCTGACCGACGTAGTCGGGCTCCTCCTCGTGCAGACGGTCGCCGTAGGTCGATTCGATCACGACGTAGTCTGCCTCCGTCGGCAGCTCGGGGTCGCGGATGAGCGGGCGGTTTACGTTGCCGAGGTCACCCGAGAACAAAAGCTTCTCCGTATGACCGAACTCCGTGACGGTAATGAGGATGCTGGACGAGCCGAGCAGATGCCCCGCATCGAGAAAGCGCACCGTCATGCCGTCAAAGAGCGGGATCTCCTCGTGATAAGGGTGGGAGACAAAGAGAGAGATCGCCTTCTCTGCGTCTGCCATCGTGTAGAGCGGTACGTAGGTGTCAGCTCCCGCGCGCTTTGCCTTGCGGTTGCGCCACTCCGCCTCGAACTCCTGAATGTGCGCGGAGTCGCGGAGCATGATGTCACAGAGCCGCGCGGTCGCGTCGGTCGCGTGGATCGCGCCGTCGTAGCCCGCCGCGGTCATGGCGGGGAGCTTGCCGGAGTGGTCAATATGCGCGTGGGTCAGAAGGATCGCGTCGATCTCGCTCGGCGCGATGGGTAACTCACAGTTTTCATAGATATTCTCACCCTGCTCCATTCCGCAGTCGATGAGAACGTGCTTACCGCACGCTTCCAGAAGCGTACAAGAGCCCGTCACCTCGTGGGCGGCACCCAAAAACGTAAGTTTCATATGAACACCTCCGATATATTTTGTTTTCATCTATATTATATCATATTTTGCAATTTTTGTCAATCATCTCGCAAAAGACCTCCCGAGCAACAGCATTTACTTTTTCGCCAACGAAATGGAAAAATCCAATTTATCGGGATGTTTAATAGCAAAAGCGCAGGTCGCCGATAGCCTCCCTCTGAGAGGGAGGGGGACCGCGTAGCGGTGGAAGGAGAGAGCGTGTATAACATCATACAGGCTGTATACTATCTTGGATAGCCATGCCTATAGTATATACTTATCCCATAATCTCAGCTTTTACCTTTATTACACGCACTCTCCCTCACCCGACTTGCATCGGGAGCTCCCTCCGCAGGGAGCCAAACGAGCGTTTCCGCTCAGCTAAATTTATCCTTAAACTCCAATTTGGATGTTTAATAGCAAAAGCGCAAGTCGCCGATAGCCTCCCTGCGGAGGGAGGGTGTACGCTTATCGGTGGAAGGAGAGAGCGTGTATAAAATCATACAGGCTGTATACTATCTTGGATAGCCATGCCTATAGTATATACTTATCCCATAATCTCAGCTTTTACCTT
>JAFTIJ010000162.1 GCA_017456965.1 Clostridia bacterium | reverse complement strand
TGATCAATGCGGGCATCCGCGAGGTCATCGTGCGCGAGAGTGAAACGGACTACACCGTCTTCCGCGTGGAGGACTGGATCCGTGACGACGACAGTCTGAGCGGCAAATTCGGCTACTGAGGCGGGCGCGGGCCGAGCCCGCCTCAGTGTGCGCGGGCAGTGCCCGCCCCCGTGTGCCCACCTTTTGTTTTGTTATACGGAGACGAGGTGCGGCAAAACGGCGAGGTCGATTGTAGGGACTTGCCGCAAGGCAATCGCGCGGGCCGAGCCCGCCCCCGTGTGCTCGCCTTTTGTTTTGTTGTGCGGAGACGAGGTGCGGCAAAACGGCGAGGTCGATTGTGGAGACTTGCCGAGCGGCGAGTCGCCGCCTCCGTGTGCTCGCGCGGGCAGTGCCCGCTTCCGTATGCTCGCCTTTTGTTTTGTTATACGGAGACGAGGTGCGGCAAAACGGCGAGGTCGATTGTAGGGACTTGCCGAGCGGCGAGTCGCCGCCTCCGTGTGCCCGCCTTTTGTTTTGTTATACGGAGACGAAGCGCGGCAAAACGGCGAGGTCGATTGCGGGGACTTGTCAAAAGGCTGTCCGGTGGCGAGCTACGGCGTTCTGACGGTCAAAAAAACGAGTTGTCGTCTGACAACTCGTTTTTAAGGGCTCAATCCTCGTAGGACGTTGCGAAAACGGCGGCCTCGGGGTTCTCCTCGACCTCCTTCAGCTTTTCAAAGTAGGCGTCGATGACGGCACGCTCCAACATATTTCTGGAGGCGGCATTGATGGGGTGTACGATATCGCGGTAGGTACCGTCGGGATTCTTGCGGCTGGGCATGACGACAAAGTATTTCTCACGTGCGTGGATGACCTTGACGTCGTGGAGCGCAAGCTCGTTATCAAAGGTGACGGAAACGATCGCCTTCATCGGACCTTCCTCAAAAAGTTTTCTGACTCTTACGTCTGTGATCTGCATATTGTTTTTCCTCCTGCTTTTTTTGATCAAAAATATAACGCTTGTATCGGGAGCCCCACGGTGGCGCTCTCGGTCGGCTTACTCGCTTTTGTGTATATTATTGTAGCGCAAAAATATGAATAGTTTATAAACGGGAAGTTATAATGTTATTAATTTTTGAAAGAAAAACCTTTTACCGTGTCGAACGGCACATTTTGGCATCTTTTTACACAAGGAGAATTGTACCATGAATGAATTGAAAACGGTTTTATCGGTCGAGGCCGTGCTGGCAAAGGCGAAGAATATCTTCTTCGTCGGGATCGGCGGCATCAGTATGTCCAGCCTTGCGATGGTGTGTAAGCGACAGGGCTTCACTGTCTCGGGCTCTGACCGTGCGTATTCGGCGCTGACCGACCGTCTGGAGCGTGAGGGGATCCCCGTGATCCACGAGCACCGCGCAGAGAATATTGAGGGTGCGGACGCCATCGTCTATACGGGCGCCGTCGATTTTACCAATCCCGAGCTGACGGCGGCAACGGAGAGAAATATCCCCGTGATCTACCGCGCGGATTTGCTCGGTCATATGATGCGCGGGTATACCCATCGCGTCGGCGTATCGGGTATGCACGGCAAATCGACCTGCACCTCCATGATCGCACACCTCTTTATCGCCGCGGGCAAGGACCCGACCGTGCTCTCGGGCGCGGAGACGAGGGAGATGGGCGGCGCATACCGTCTCGGAGGCAAGGACTTCTTTATCTTTGAGGCGTGTGAGTACAAGGACTCCTTTTTGTATTTCTATCCGACCATGCCCGTGGTTCTGGATATCGACCTCGACCATACCGACTATTTTACGGGCGGTCTGGAGCAGATCAAGCGTTCCTTCTTAAACTATTCTCAGCTTCCGTTCTCTTATGATTGCGCGTTTCCGTGCGGCGTCATGTGCGTGGATGACGAGGATATCCTCGCCATCGTCCCCGGGCTTCCTTTCTGCGCGACCTTCGGTATCCACGAGGAGAGTGCAGAGTACCGCGCCGTGAATATCAGCGAGCATCGCGGACGCTACGCCTTTGACGTTTACAAGAGAGGTGAGTTCTTCGTTCACGTCGCGCTTCCCGTTCCGGGCTACCATAATATTTATAATGCGCTCGGCGCTCTGGTCGTCTCCGACCTGCTCGGCCTCACCCCTGAGGAGATCGCCTCGGGCTTTGCAAGCTTTGAGGGGCTCTACCGCCGCTTTGATTATAAGGGCGAGGTTGGCGGTGCTCCTGTCTATATCGACTACGCGCATCACCCGAGAGAGCTGCGCGCGACGCTGGAGGGCGCGAGAAAGATGACCGACGGTAAGCTCGTCTGCTTCTTTGAGCCCCATACCTACTCCCGTACCGCATCGCTCTTTGACGAGTTCGTTGCCTCCTTTGAGGAGGCGGATCTTGTCTACATCCTCGATATCTACGCCGCGCGCGAGGTCAATACCTACGGCGTGACCGCCGAGACGCTTGCCGCCGCGATCCCCGGGGGCGTCTACGTTCCCTCCTACGAGGAGGCGGTAAGCCTCATCCGCCGTGCGGCGGAGCCGGGGGATACCGTCCTGATCCTCGGTGCGGGCACGGTCGATCGCGTGGCAAAGATGCTGTTTGACGAGAAATAAGTCTCTTATGCACAAAAAAGAAAAAATATTCACGCGATATGCATATTTTTTCACGAAATTGACTTGACAAATACAAAAATCAGGCGTATAATCATTTTGTTTTTTATTACAACTCAGAAATCTGGAGGAAACAAATTATGAAAAAGTTTTTGACACTCGCTCTCGCGGCGGCAATGATGCTCGGCTGCTTTATGATGGCAGGCTGTGGCGCACAGGATAAGATCCTCGTTCAGACCAACGCTTACTTCGCACCGTTTGAGTACTACGACGGCGGTAAGATCGTCGGTGTTGACGTTGAGATCATGAACCTCGTCGGCGAGAAGCTCGGCAAGACCGTTGAATTCACCAACGTTGAGTTCGCGGTTATCATCGACAACGTTGCATCCGGCAAGCTCTGCGACGCAGGCGCCGCAGGCATCACCGTTACCGACGCACGCAAGGAGAAGGTTGACTTCTCTGACACCTACTTCACCTCCGTTCAGTACGTCATCTACAAGAAGGGCGCGATGACCCCTGACGGCACCGACGGCGACGTAAGCTACGTCCTCTGGGACAGCCTTGCAGGCAAGAAGATCGGCGTTCAGAGAGATACCACCGGTGATATCTACGTTGACGGCGAGATCAACGGTACCGAGGACGATCCCGACTACGGCTACAACGGCGTTCTTTACGGCACCGGCGCGTCCTGCGCTCAGTTTGACAACGCACAGCTCGCTGCTGACGCGATCAACGCAAATCAGGTAGACGTTGTTGTCGTTGACTACCTCCCCGCATCCTTCATCGTTGAGAAGTCCGCTGACTTTGAGTGCGCTGCTCTCTACTATGCAGGTGCAGAAGGCGAAGCTCCCTCTCCCACCTCCGAGTCCTACGCGATCTGCGTGACCAAGGGCAACGACGAGCTCCTCAAGGCGATCAACGAGGTTCTCGCTGAGCTCGGCGAGGATGGCATCGAGGCTCTCGTCAAGAAGCACATGGGTCTTGAATAATTCACCCAAAATCAAATTGCAAAACAGGAACTGCGCCCCGCGCAGTTCCTCTTGATGTTATTCAGAAGATAAAAAAGGAATCAATCAATGAAATTTTTTAACGACATTATTGCGTGCTTTACCAACGGCAAGTATCTTGCCGCCATGCTGGACGGTCTGTGGCTGACCTTCATCATTTCTCTCGGCGCGGCACTGGTCGGTCTGGTGCTCGGCACGCTGGTTGCACTCGTGGGTCTCTCCAAGAGCAAGCATCCTCTCATGATGATCCCCCGCGCCATCTGTAACGTGTACGTTACCGTCGTTCGCGGCACGCCTATGGCTCTGCAGCTCTTTATCATGGCGTTCGTTATTTTTGCCATTCGCGGATTCCCGCAGTGGGTAACCGCCATCATTGCGTTCGGTATCAACTCGGGCGCATATATCGCGGAGAATATCCGCGCAGGTATCCTCTCCGTTGACATCGGTCAGACGGAGGCGGGCCGTGCGCTCGGTCTTACAAGCGGCACGACCATGCTGAAGATCGTTATCCCGCAGGCGATCAAGAACGTGATCCCCTCTATCGGTAACGAGATCATCGCGCTGATCAAGGAGACCTCCATCGTCAGTATGATCGGTATGTACGATCTGACGGCGGCGGCCAAGGACGTCGGTAGCGGTCAGAATCTCGCAAGCTATATTGCACCGATGACGGTAGCGGCTGTCTTCTACCTCATTATCGTATACGCACTCACGTTCGTCGTGAAGAAAATCGAAAGGAGACTTCGTTCCGGTGATAAGCGTTAAGAATATTTATAAGAATTTTGAGAATGTCTCCGTACTGCGCGGCGTTTCCTGCGAGATCGAAAAGGGCGAGCGCGTGGTTATCATCGGTCCCTCGGGTAGCGGTAAGTCTACGCTCTTGCGTTGCATGAACCTGCTTGAGGAGCCTACCTACGGCGAGGTCTGGCTTGACGGCAAGCTCGTGACCGATCCCGATCCGTACCTCCACCCCGACGCGATCCGCGCCTCCAAAACCTACGCCTCTTTGATCGCTGACGGTCTCACGGACGACGAAGCTATCAAAAAGATCAAGAAGGAGGACCTGCTCCAGAAGCGCGAGGGCAAGCAGATGAAGGCTGTCCTTGACAAGATCGTGGCGGAGCATCACCTCGATATCAACATTGCCCGCCGCAAGATGGGCATGGTATTCCAGCAGTTCAATCTCTTCAATAACCTCACTGTTATGGAGAACCTCACCTTAGCTCCCGTCCATCTTGGACTGAAGACCAAGGAGGAGGCGATCGAGACCGCAACGGCACTCCTGCACAGAATCGGTCTCTATGATAAGAAGGATGAGTATCCGAGCAGACTCTCGGGCGGTCAGAAGCAGAGAATCGCGATCATCCGCGCGCTGGCGATGAATCCCGACGCCATCCTCTTCGACGAGCCGACCTCCGCGCTCGACCCCGAGATGGTAGGCGAGGTTCTCGACCTGATCCGTGAGCTTGCAAACGAGGGCATGACGATGGTTATCGTTACGCACGAGATGGGCTTTGCACACGAGGTCGGTACTCGTATCCTCTTCGTGGATGAGGGTCACATCAAGGAGGAGGCACCCCCCGACGAGTTCTTTAAGAACCCCAAGGATGTCCGCCTCAAGGAATTCCTCTCCAAGGTGCTTTAATACAAACGAAAAGGGCGTTCGTGCAAACGAACGCCCAACATTTTTATTATATCACAAATTTCAAACGATGTAAATATCCCGAAAACAAGTCGTCGAAACTTCTCCCTTTCCCACAAAATCGAAATCGTAAATTCATATGCTTTGCCAATTGAAAAAGCCGATAAAATATGCTATAATAAAGTCACAAAGCAAGGAGGTACACTCCGATGACCTACTGATCTACAAAGTCCTTTGTTAACAGAAACAAGGCAATTTCACCTTTTGCCAATCAAAACGCATACAAAACAAATGGTATTCTCATTAGAGAAAAAAGATGAAGTGTGTTTTAGAGATGTGATGAGAGAACGTAAAGGGTAGATTACGAAAGAGAGGCATACCAAATGATGTTAGATATCAAAATCGAACAGAAATAACCCTTGATTGCAAACGATACGATGCAATCAAGGGTTATTTCTTTTTTTGGTTGCCTTCTCCCGAAAGGTGCCGATCCTTACCGGGCACCTTATGCCGCCGCTACCGCAAAAGCGGGTACGCACCGAAAAAATGCCTCCCCATTGTGGCACCTGCGATAGAGCAGGTGCCACAGTTATATTCGCCGATGGCGAGTGATATTGCCTTGCAGTGATATTGACTTCGTCAGTGATATGCGCTTCGCGCGTTTGAAGTTAGACGGGCGAATATAATATCACTGCGACCGATGGGCGCAATATCGCTACGAGTGAAACGAGTAATATCACGCTGAGCGATGCTCAGCATATCACTTCGTCTACTTTGTGCTTGCAAAAAAGAGGACAGAGAACCTTAAAATTCTCTGTCCTTTTCCGTTTGTGTTGGATTTTACTGCTTTATCGCAGATCAACATTCTACGGATCGAACGCCGTACGAAGGAAAAGAAGACTCTCCATCAAAGGATAATGCAGATCAAGCCGCCGCTGCCCTCGTTGATGACGCGGCGGAGCGTCTCGGAGAGCTTGGCGCGCGCATCCTCGGGGATGTGAGAGAGCTTGGTGTGCAGACCCTCCTTGATCAGCTCGTGAAGTGACTTGCCGAACATATTGGTGTCCCAGATCTTGCGCGGATCGTTCTCAAACTCGCGTAGCAGGAAGCCGACGAGCTCCTCCGACTGCTGTTCCGTGCCGACGATGGGGGAGACCTCTGCCTCGATATCTGCCTTGATCATGTGGATGCTCGGCGCGGAGGCGCGGAGCTTCACGCCGTAGCCACCCGTTTGCTTGACCATCTGCGGCTCCTCAAGCTTCATGTCGTAGATGTCGGGGACGACGATGCCGTAGCCCGTGGCGTTGACCTCGTCAAGCGCGCACTTGACCTTGTCGTATTGCCGCTTGACGTCCGAGAGCTCAAGGAGCAGCTTCATCAGCGCCTCGTCGTCCTCGATCGCAAAGCCCGTGAGCTCACCGATCAGATGATAGAAAAGACCGTCCGCCAGAGTGATCGAAAGACGCGCCTTGCCGCAACCGAGCTCAATACGCTCGATACGTACGCTCTTGACGTAGGGGTTCTCCGTGGCTTTGGCAAAGCACCGCTCGATGTCGCCTGCCTTCGTGATCTCGGCGGCGCAGGAGGAGACGGTTTCGTATACACTCCTGTGAACGGGGTGCGCGCGGTCGAGCGCGTTCATGAAGTCGGGCAGATCGACGGCGAGCTCCGTGACGGGGAACTCCAAGAGCACCAGCTCCAGAATGTGACGGATATCGTTTTTGTCCAGATCCAGACAGTTGACGAGCGCGACGGGCGCATGGTATCTTTGCTCCAGCGCCATGGCAAGAGCGGCCGCCTCCTCGCTCTCGGGTCGGGCGGAGTTGAGGACGATGGCAAAGGGCTTGCGGATCTCGTGGAGCTCGGATGCGATACGTGCCTCGCTCTCTGCGTAATTCTCACGCGCCAGCTCACCGAAGGAGCCGTCGCAGGTCACGAGGATGCCGATGGTGGAGTGGTCGCGTATGACCTTGCGCGTTCCGATCTCCGCCGCCTTGTCAAAGGGAATGCTCTCCTCGGACCACGGTGTCATGACCATACGCGGCTTGTCGCCCTCAAAATTGCCGAGTGCCTCGGGTACGATGTAGCCCACGCAGTCGATCATCTTGACGCGCAGGGCGGCTCCGCCGTCGAGCGTGACCTCGACTGCCTCGTCGGGGATGAATTTCGGCTCCGTTGTCATGACGGTCTTGCCTGCCGCCGATTGCGGCATCTCGTCCTTGGCACGTGTGCGGTCGTACTCGTTTCCGATATTCGGGATGACGAGTGTCTCCATGAATTTCTTGATGAACGTGGATTTGCCCGTCCGAACGGGACCGACAACGCCGATATAAATATCGCCGCCCGTTCTCGCCGCGATATCCTGATAAATATTCGTGTTCGCCATATCTCTGAACCTCCAAGCCGCATGGCGGCGTTTTTTCGTTTACCCTATGAGTATGCGGAGAAGACGGTTTTTATGTCATCGGAGAGACGGCGAAAAAATTTTGAAAAAAGATTTGTAAAATGACGGGATCTCATGTATAATGAGGATATATCAAAGGAAGGTGAGTACCATGGCAAGAAAAAAACGAAAGGTGTCGGAGGACAAGTCCCCCGTCGTGGAGCGCTTTTTGCGGTATAAGCTCGTCATTCAGGCGCGCTCGCCCAAGACGGTGGACGAGTATCGTATCGACCTGCATACCTTTTTCAGCTACCTCGTCGTCACGCGCGAGGGGCGCAATCCAAACGACGTGGATTTCTGCGACGTCAGCATCGCAGGGGTGGACGACGCGTTTGCCAAGTCCGTCACGACGCTGGATATTTTGGAGTTTTTGATGTTCGCGGCAAACGCCAGAGGCAATACCGCCTCCTCGCGTGCGAGAAAGCTCTCCGCGATCAAATCCTTTTATAAATATCTCGTTGCGACCGAGCGCATTATGGAGAAGAACCCTGCGGTCGATATCGAGGCACCCAAAAAGAAATCCACCCTCCCGAAGTATCTGTCGCAGGAGGAGAGCATCTCTCTTCTGACGAGCATCGCGGGTGATACGGACTCCAAATATAAGGAGCGGAATTTCTGCATCGTCACGCTCTTTCTGAATTGCGGTATGCGACTCTCCGAGCTTGTGAGCATCAATCTCTCGGATATCGACCGCGAGCTCCGCTCTCTGCGCGTTCTCGGTAAGGGCGGCAAGGAACGCATCGTTTATCTGAACGACGCCTGCCGTGAGGCGCTGACCGTGTATCTTACGGCACGCGCGAGAGATATGGAGAAGATCAAGGATAAGGACGCGCTCTTCCTCTCTCGGTTGGGCAAGCGCATCAGCAATAAGACCGTGCAGTGGCTGGTCTATAAATACCTTGAGGAGGCGGGCTTGGAGTATAAGCACTTCTCAACGCATAAGCTCCGACACACGGCGGCGACGCTGATGTATCAGGAGGGTGGCGTGGACGTGCTCGCGCTCAAGGAGATCCTCGGTCATACTCAGCTCAGCACCACGCAGATCTATACCCACGTCAATAACCGCCAGCTGGAGGAGGCCGTTACCAAAAATCCCCTTGCGGGCATCCGCCCGTCGGATATGAGAGCGGCGGCAAGAAAAAAGGCGGAGAGGGAAAAGGCAGAGGCGGACGAGAATAAGACGGACGAGGACGGCGACGTCGATCTGCGATAACGCAGATCGACGAACGATGTTTGCCCATGCGGGCAGGTGCTGCAGACTTGGGTGCTTTATACAAATGTGGTTATTTTGCAAAAAGCAAATAAAAAAGCGGGCCGTGCCCGCCTCCATGTGCTCGCCTATCTCAGCTTTCCGCGCAGACAAGCACGGCAAAACGGCGAGGTCCGGTTTGCGCAATTTCCTATGGTATAAAAAGAAAGGCTCCCTTGTGCAAAGGGAGCTGGCGCGATAGCGACTGAGGGATTGTTTGTCTGAAAGATTTATGTTATTTACAACCCCTCCGCCGCGTTCCGCGGCACCTCCCCTTACACAGG
>JAFTIJ010000161.1 GCA_017456965.1 Clostridia bacterium | reverse complement strand
CAATCCTACATGGATACGTGGGACGATTACAGGCGCTCTCTCACGCGGGATCATTTCGCGTGCTGGGATTACGTGATCCTGACTGCCTCCAACCCCCAGCAGGCGCAGGGGTTTGAAGCGCAGATAGCAGAGCGCCAAAAAGCGGGCTTTTTGCCTCGCAAGACCCATTTTGCCGTCATTCCCGATAAGGACGGCAAGCGCATCGGCAGCGGCGGCGCGACGCTCGGCGTGATCAAGTACATAGCAGATCATACGGGAAAGAGCGACTTCTCCGGTCTGCGCATTCTCGTGATCCACAGCGGCGGCGACTCCAAGCGCGTCCCGCAGTATTCCGCACTCGGCAAGCTCTTCTCGCCCGTGCCCCACGAGCTCCCGAACGGCAGAGCGGCAACGCTTTTTGATGAATTTATGATCGCGATGTCGAGCGTTCCCTCCAGGATCCGCGAGGGTATGCTGTTGCTCTCGGGCGACGTCCTGCTCCTTTTCAATCCGCTCCAGATCGACTACAGCGGCGAGGGCGCGGCGGCGATCTCCTTCAAGGAGGACGTGGAGACGGGTAAGAACCACGGCGTTTTCTTAAACGGCGAAAACGGCAAGGTTGCAAAATTCCTCCACAAGCAGACCGTCGAGTCTCTGCGCGCCTACGGCGCGGTCAATGAGCGCGGCGCGGTCGATATCGACACGGGCGCCGTCGTTTTCTCGACGGATATGCTCGCGTCTCTCTACTCCCTGATCTCTACCGACGCGGATTATGACAAATACGTCAACGACGTCGTTCGTCTGTCCCTCTACGGTGATTTCCTCTATCCGCTCGCAACGGACTCCACCTTGGAGCAGTTCTATCTGGAAAAGCCCGAGGGCGAGTTCTGCGACGAGCTTCACGCGGCACGTACCGCGGTCTGGAACGCGCTTCGTCCCTACAGACTGAAGCTGCTCCGTCTCGCGCCCGCGAAATTTATCCATTTCGGTACAACAAATGAAATTTTGAAGCTGATGTCCGGCGGTATCGACAGCTACAAGGAGCTCGGCTGGAGCAAGCACGTCAACAGCAGCATTACGAGAGCCACCGCAGGCTATAACAGCGTGCTTTCCAGCAAGGCCAAGGTCGGCCGCGACTGCTACCTTGAGGTATCGTACGTTCACGGCAGTGCGGCGATCGGCGATAACGTCGTGCTCTCCTATATCGACATCCACGACGAGACCGTTCCCTCCGACGTCGTTTTGCACGGTCTCAAGCAGAAGGACGGCAAGTTCGTCACCCGCATCTACGGCGTCAAGGATAACCCCAAGGAGGGCAAGCTCTTCGGTATGCCGCTTGCCGATTTCCTTGCGAAAAACGGCATCTCCGAGCACGAGCTCAGCGCCGACTATAACGGCACGCTTTGGACGGCAGACCTCTATCCCGCCTGCGATACGATCCGCGAGGCGGTGGGTGCGGCGCTCAATATCTACGCAATGGCACACGAGGGCGGCGACGCGGACGCATGGAGAGCATCCTCCCGCAAATCGCTTTGCTCGGGCTTCAACGATGCAGACCCCGACGCGATCATCGCGTGGGATAATCGTATGCAGGAGCTCGTCCGTATGGACGGCGTTGCCAAGCTGATCCGCGCGGGCAAGCCCGCCAAGGAGGCAAGAGATATCCTGCGTACCGATCACCTGACGCCCATTCAGGAGCAGTGGCTTGAGAGCCGCCTGACGACAGCGGACTTCAACGAGACGATTCGCCTGTATTACTATATCGGCACGGCGCTCGGCGGCGTCACGGGTGAGAAGCTGATCGCAAAATGCTTTGAAACGATCTCGACCACTATTTTAAAGGGTGCGGTCGAGGATCTGCAATATAACGATACCTGTAAGATCGCGACGGACAAGCACACCGTCAAGCTCCCGCTTCGCGTGAACTGGGGCGGCGGCTGGTCCGATACCCCGCCGTACTGCAACGAGAAGGGCGGTACGGTGCTCAACGCGGCGATCCTGTTAAACGGAGAGAAGCCCGTTGAGGTCACACTCGAAAAGATCCCCGAGCACAAGATCATATTTGACAGCCGTGATATGGACGTACACGGCGAGTTTGACCGCATTGAGCCCCTGCAGGCAACGGGAGACCCCTACGATTCCTTTGCGCTCCAGAAGGCGGCGCTCCTCGCGTGCGGCATCCTGCCCAAAGAGGGCGGTGATCTCGATGAGATCCTGACGCGACTCGGCGGCGGCTTCATCATGCGCTCTGAGGTCACGAACGTACCGAAGGGAAGCGGACTCGGCACGAGCTCGATCCTCTCGGCGGCTTGCGTGAAGGCGATCTTTGAGTTCATGGGCATCGAGCACACCGAGGACGATCTGTATCAGCACGTTCTCGTCATGGAGCAGATCATGTCCACGGGCGGCGGCTGGCAGGATCAGGTCGGCGGCGTGACCAACGGCATCAAGTATATCACGACCATGCCAGGTATCGAGCAGAGGATCAAGGTCGCACGCGTTGATATCCCCGAGGAGACGTGGCGGGAGCTCAACGACCGTCTGGTGCTCATCTATACCGGTCAGCGCAGACTCGCGAGAAACCTCCTGCGTGACGTCGTCGGCAGATACGTCGGCAACGAGCCCGACTCGCTCTTTGCGCTGAACGAGATCCAGAGAGTGGCGGCACTCATGCGCTTCGAGCTGGAGCGCGGCAATATCGAGGAGTTTGCCAAGCTCCTTGACTATCATTGGGAGCTCTCCCGCAAGGTGGATAAGGGCTCCAGCAATACGCTGATCGATCAGATCTTCTCCAGCGTTGCGGACTTCACCGCGGGCAGATTGGTCTGCGGCGCGGGCGGTGGCGGCTTCTTGCAGATCATCCTGAAAAAGGGTGTGTCTAAGGAAGACGTCCGTGCACGACTCAAGGAGGTATTCCAGGATTCCGCCGTTGACGTCTGGGACTGCACGCTGGTATAAAAAGCGAGGTGTGAGATATGCTCAAGAATATTTCTCCCGTGCTATCTCCCGCGCTTCTCAAGATCCTTTGTGAGATGGGGCACGGCGACGAGATCGTTCTTGCCGACGCCCATTTTCCCGCAAAAACAACGGCACAGGGGCATGCGTTCGTCGGTGCTCACGGCATCGGTATGCGTGAGCTGCTGGAGGCGATCCTGCCGTTATTTCCGCTTGACACCTACGACGGTGAGAATTTCCTCGTCATGCAGGTCGTCGACGGCGACCCCGTCCCCGAGATCTGGAATGATTTTGAGGACATACTGAAAGCTCACGAGCCAAGCTGTCATATCACGTACGTTGAGCGCTTCGCCTATTATGAGCGCGCAAAAAAAACCTACGCCGTCGTCGCGACGGGCGAGACCGCGCCCTACTCGAACGTGATCTTGAAAAAGGGCGTCGTGTGATCATAACAAGCGGGCTGTGCCCGCATCCCCCGGCTCGCCTATCTTAGCTTTCCATGCAGACAAGCACGTCAAAACGGCCCTCGCCGTTTTGACGTGCTTCGTTTTGATGTGACAAGGCGATAGGCGAGCACAAGGATGCGGGCACAGCCCGCTTTTGCGTATATATCGCCGTCCTTATTGATTGTCCGTTGTGATTGTGCTATAATAAAATTATAGCGGCGCGAGGCTACTCCAAAGCCTTGTCGTCTTGAAATAACATGATACGGAGGAACACGTATGGGATATGAATATATCGTTATGACCGTTGCCGCGGCACTTGCGGGCATCGGAACGGGGCTCGTCGGGCTCAGTGCCGCCACGGCGATGGTGCCGCTGCTCATCGTCCTGTGCCCCACCTTTGCGGGCGAGCACGGCGCGTATATGGCGACGGCGATCGCGCTTGCCAGCGATATCCTCGGCTCGGCGGTGACCACAGGCGTATACGCGAGACATAAAAAAATTGATCTGAAGCATGGGTGGCTGATCGCGACCTGCATTATCGGTATGTGTACGGTTGGCTCGATTGCGGCGTACTTTACCCATCAGACGGTGCTTGGCGGCTTTTCGCTCTTTCTCTGTGTGGCGATCGGCATCCGCTTTCTTGTGAAGCCAAGCTCGGGGGAGCGCCCCGAAAAGGAAAGGGAGGGTAAGGTCAGGCTTTCCTTCAAGGAGATCGCCGTCTCTCTTTTCTTCGGTCTTACGATCGGATTTGGCACGGGCTTCTTCGGCTCGGGCGGCGGTATGATGATGCTGATCGTCTTTACCGCTATGCTTGGCTACGACCGTATGACCGCTGTGGGAACGTCCACCTTCATTATGACCTTTACGGCGCTGATCGCCTCGGTCAGCCATATTCTCATAGAGCCGACGATCATTTTTGAGTGCTGGGATTTTCTCCTGATCGCCGTCGCAGTGGCGACCTTCTTTTCTCTTGTCAGTGCGAGATTTGCCAATCGGGTCAAGGGACGGGTCGTGGGATACGTTACGGGTGCAATTTTGCTTTTGCTCGGTCTCTCCATGATCGTGATCAACAATATCGATCGGATCCCGACGGTATATCTCTTGGAATATCTGCGTGTGCTCGGCATCTACGTGGGCTATATCGCTGCGTGCGCGACGGTGCTGATCGTGCTCAGATATACCGTAAGGATTCCCGACTATATTTTCAGAAAGCTACTGCATTTCGTTGCCTTCACCTCCATTTTGCCGCTCGTTTTGTCAACGGAGTTCTGGTGGATCTCGGCGCTGGTTGAGGTATTCTTCCTGCTCGTCATCATCGTGGCGCTTTGTGTCCTTGAGAAATGCCCGTTTTACAAGGGGCTGTTCGTGGAGAAAGGAAAGCACGAGGTCATTTTCAGCTTCGTCGGTCTTTTCGGACTGATGACGGCTCTGATCTGCGTATTTTGGGGAGGCTTCGGCGCGGAGCGCCTGCATATCGCCGTCGGTGCCATTATGGCGTGGGGACCGGGGGACGCGGTTGCGGCGATCGTGGGCAGAAGGTGCGGCAAGCACAAGCTCCAAGGGAAATATATCGAGGGAGTCAAATCCGCAGAGGGGAGCCTTGGCATGGCGATCACCTCGTTTGTGTGCCTCCTGCCCGTATTGCTCCTCATGTCCCCGATGCCTTGGTACGTTTGCCTTTTGTTTTCGCTTGCCGTCGCGCCGATCGCATCGCTGACGGAGCTCTTTACCAAGGGCGGATGGGATACCGTAACAGTCCCGATCGCGTCCGCGCTCGTGCTGAGCTTATCCATGCTTTGGTTTTAGAGGATATCCGCAATCGCGATGCACGGGCTGCTTTTGAACACAATGTACACAAAAAATATACAATTTGTGATAAAAAATCGGCAGATTTTTCTTGCAATTTGGTGGAAAATATAATAAAATAAAAATGGAGATGTCTGACGGCGTGTCTACCGTCGGATATTGACGGATCAACTCACATTTTTGAAGAAAGGAGGACACGTATATGAAAAACAGAAAAAGAATTATCGTCACCTTTTTGCTGATCGTAGCATTGGTTCTCGGTGTGGGTTACGCGGCGCTGACCGACGTACTCAATATCGACGGTAATATCGAGGTCACCCAGAGCGGTGCCGAGGATGCGTTTGATGCAGACGTTTACTTCTCCGATGTATCCAGCGGCTCTGCCTATACCGCATGGATCCAGCAGGACCCCGATATGGCATCGTTTAAGATCACCGGCCTCGCAGGTCAGGGCGATACGGTTACGATCACCTTTACCGTAAAGAATGACAGTGACGTTGACGCTACCTTTGTTGCCAGCGTTAACTCCTCGGGCTCGTCTGACAAGGAGTACTTCTCCTGCGTCACGTCTGCCGACACGACACCTGTCAGTCTTCCTGCGGGCGGCACGGCAACGATCGACGTTACCGTAACGCTGCTCAAGACTCCTGTTCTGGCAGTAAATGAGATCAAATCCGCAACGTTTACACTTGAGTACGACGTATCCAGCACGACCTGATACGGCGTGAAGCAGCCTATAGGAAAGGAGGGCAGTGAATCGTGGTCGATCGGAGAAAATTACATATTTCCTCGGGTGTCATGCTTGTTGCCCTTCTTCTCATCCTGATTCTGCCGCTCGGCGTAAGCGGCAGAATTCCGGCGGCGGTGCTCTTGGCGCCAATGGCAATTTTTTTATACTTCTTTTTGAAGAAAAGATGCATTTTATCTTTGAACGCAGGTCAGGTCTTGCTTCTCATGACGGCGATCGCGCTTGCGTATCTGATGCTTTATTATCTTTCCGGACTGTATTTTGGGTTTTATCAGAATATCTACCGACCGACGTTTTCCAATATTTTACGCATTTCCGTGCCGATTGCGGTCGTGATCGTCTCCTCCGAGGTCATCCGACACGTGATCCTTGCGCAAGAGGACCGTCTGTCGGGCGTTTTCTGCTATTTTGCCTGCGTGATGGCGGAGATGCTTACGTACTCCACCATTCGGGACGTCACGACCTTCGCGAGATTTATGGATTTCGTTGCGATGACGACGTTCCCCGCCATCGTATCAAATCTCTTATATCACTATCTTTCCAAACGGTATGGGATGCTGCCCAATATCGTTTTCCGTCTGCTGACAAAGCTTCACCGATATCTGATCCCGATCTCCGTGGGCATTTCGGACTCGATCGAGTCCTTTATCGGGATCTTACTGCCTGCGGCGATCTATCTGTTTATTGATATGCTTTTTGAAAAAAAGAAGCGCTACGCCCTGCAAAAAAAGAATCGGTTCGCTACCCTGATCACGGTCACAGCCGTAGCGATCATGATCTCCGTTGCCATGCTCGTCTCCAATCAATTTTCTCACGGCGCACTCGTTATCGCTACGGAGAGCATGACAGGCAAGATCAATAAAGGGGACATGGTCATTTTTGAGAGCTATGAGGATCAGCTCATCGTCGAGGGACAGGTCATTGTTTTTGAAAAAAACAGCTCTATGGTCGTCCATAGGGTCGTTGACATAAAAATCATCAATGAAAATACGCGCTATTACACAAAAGGGGATGCCAACGAGCATAACGATGCCGGCTATATTACGGATGCGGACATCGTCGGTATCGTAAACTATAAGCTCCCGTGGCTCGGATATCCGACGCTTTGGCTGCGCAGTCTTTTCAAACGTTGAATAAAGGAGCACAATATGTCAGAATTTGAAATTGAAAAACGACAGGAATACGTGCGTAACAGAAAAAAATGGGTGCTCATCCAGGGCTTGGTGCTCGCGCTCGTCGTCGCGATCGCACTTGGCTTTTTCATCGGCTATTACCGCATGAATCGCGCCTATTATATAGAGTATAACGAAAAAAGCAATATCGACTATCGGGTCCAATACGTGGACAACCACTATTTTGATGATCCCCTCGGAAAGGATCGGTCGTATATCTCCTCGATCATTGACACCATGTTCGCGGATTTCAGCTATGAGCTGAATATGCAGACGAATAACGTGGGCTTTGACTGTGAGTATCAGATCTGCGCCGTGCTTCTGGTCGCGGATAAGGACAGCGGCAATCCCTATTACACCACGGAGGAGATTCTGCTTCCGAAGACGACCTTCACTACCGCAGACGCCAAGAGCATGGCACTGCATGAGAGCGTACAGATCGATTTTAACAAATATCACGATTTCGCAACGGAGTTTATCAAGACGTACAATCTGACCAACGCGTCGAGCACCCTTTTGGTTACCCTTGACGTCGAGGTTCTCAGCCGTTGCCCCGAGTTTGAAGCGACCAATGAAAATCACTATTCCACGTCCTTGAACGTCCCGCTTGCGGTAGAGACCTTTTCCGTGGAGACCGTCTCCTCCTCGCCGACTGCCGAGAATAAGGTCCTCGCCTGTTCGGGCAATAAGAGCTACGTCTGGATGCTTGTCGTCGGCATTGTCGCCGCGTGCCTTGCCGTCGCATTGCTGATCGTGCTCACGGTTTTCCTCTATAAGACCAAAAACGAGGACGTTACCTACGACGCGAGGGTACGCAAGGTCGTCAATGCCTACCGATCCTTTATCCAGGAAATACAGGGCGATTTCGACAGCAGCGGCTATCAGGTCGTCCCGATCAAAACGTTTACGGAAATGCTCGGTGTCCGTGATACCCTGCAGGCCCCGATCCTCATGAGCGAAAATCGGGATGAAACGATGACGCAGTTCCTGATCCCCACGGACGCGAAACTGCTTTACGTCTATGAGATCAAGGTGGACAACTACGATGAAATTTATTGCCGCGCGGAGAACCCCGACCCCGCGCTGACATAAGATGATCCACATAATACTATGATAAGAAAGGAGAGCACGTATGAAACGATGGGTCAAGGTATCGATTTGTATGATGCTTTCCTTTATGTTTCTCTTTACGGCGATCGGCTACGCCCAATTTACCGACGTGATGAATATTGACGGCGTGGCGGAGTTTGATTTCCCCGAGGGTCTTTTTATCGTGGAGATCGACGATACCTCTTCGTCGGGGCTGGCGGCCAATCAATACGAGTATTGGGAGTATACCACGACGGTGGATTCCGCGCTGAGAAAATCGACCCGAAACGTGGCAGGCACCGTCACGTATGAGATCACCGTATACAATAATACGCAGAAGACGTATGCGTACCGAGGGCTTTACTATCAGAATTCGTTAAATAACTACAACGGAAATTCCTATATCAGCCAATCCGCCGACGGCGGCAACATTGCGATCACGACCTCCTTCCCCAACGGCAGGACCGTGCCCGCAGGAGAGGAGCTGGTCTTTTATGCGACCTATACGGTCGGTGCGGATCTCTCCCGCAATACGACGTGGAGCACGCTTGTCAATTACCAATTCGGTATCAACGTGGATTCCGTGGAGGAGGCGCGCAGTGCGGTCATCACGAAATTCGCGGATATTCTGAACACGACCTCCACGTACGAGACGCTGTACGATAAGATCGACGATAAATTCAGCGGCGCGGAGTGGACCTCCAACTACATCGGTAACGTAACGGACTCCTCCAGCGCAGACTCGATGACGGTCAATACGCTGTTTGCGGGTCATCTGCAAATGGTTATCAACGGTGAAGAGAACCCGATCATCGTACTGATCAAGCATGAAAACGTGGATAATAACACGCAAACGGGCGACGACTATACGGCGGTCAGCGGAAATAACGTCTTCCGCGGCTACGGATGCGAATTTACACTCTATATGACGACGAGCGATCTGAGCAATCGTAACGTCTCTCCGCCGGTCTACGTAGCAGTCTTTACCTGTGACCGAAACGCGGACGGCTCCTGCGGCACGTGGTATATGATCGGTGAGCCGTACGTAGGCACAGCGCAGATCGTAGGCTACGAGGGCGGCGAACACACGGGCTCGTTTGATACGGGTACGTGGCGCTCGACAGACACCACCTATACCCCCGTGGACGGCTATTCTTATCGGATCACGGCAAACAAGACGATCAAGGAGATCGTGCTGGAGGTGGATGCGGACGCGATCGCCCGCCTGCAGACGATGCTTGCGGAAGCGAAAAAGATCCTGGACGACAATATCTACGCGGGCACGGGCATGGAGGCGCTGGAGCGGATCTATCTGGCATACACCAAGGCAGGAGATCTGTTCACGGAGAACGCCGACGGCTCGATCACCGTAAGCACCAATGCGCGTCGCGCGCAGATCGTCCCGCACCTGCAGGAGATCGCACTTGCCCTGAGTGCATTTGAGGGCCTATAACGACAACCACCCCGTCTCAGCCTGAGACGGGGTGGTTTTGACGCTGTTGTGCGGTATCGAAGCGTGTGGTAAATTCTCAATAAAAAATGCCCCGGAACGATTCCGAGGTGATGTTGACAACCTGCGGGCGATGCGGTATAATCATAACATCAGAAGCTCTCTGCGGGTCGGGGTGCCGCTTTGCGCGCGGTCTGACCGCTGCCCGAGGGGATGGAATGAGATTTGGGGACTTGATGAACAGGAGGCAGAAATGCACAGACCATATATCGTATGCCATATGGTGACCTCGATCGACGGCAAGGTCACGGGCGAATTTTTGAGCCGTCCCGAATGTGAGGCGGCAACGGAGATCTATTACGAAATGAACAGGGAATACAAGGCGCATGGCTCGGGCGGCTTCATCTGCGGGCGCGTGACCATGGAGGGGAGCTTCACGGGCGGTTGGTATCCCGATCTGTCGGCGTATCAGCCCGTTTCCAAATGCCTCGGTCATGATAGGGACTGCTGGTTTGATGACGCCGCGGACGCCAAATATTTTGCGATCGCCTTTGATCCCAAGGGTAGGCTCGGCTGGAAAACCAACGTGATTGAGGATAGCGATCCCGGTTACGGTGGGGCGATGATCATCGAGGTGCTGACCGAGCAGGTCGATCCGCGCTATCTTGCGTACCTTGAGGAGAAGAGGATATCGTATTTCTTTGCGGGCAAGACCGAGATCGACGTGCCGCTCGCCCTGCAGATCCTACGCGACCGTCTCACGCCAACATTTTACGTTTTAGAGGGTGGCAGTATCATCAACGGCCATTTCCTGCACGCGGATTGCGTGGACGAGATTTCTCTTGTCGGGGCGCCCATCACCGCAGACAAGGACGCCAAGCCGCTTTTTACAGACGGTGATATTTTTGATTTTAAGCTTACACACGCCGAGCAGAAAAACGGCGCGCTCGTGACGAGATACGTAAGGGCGCGAGAAGAATAAAATGCACGGTTCGGGGAACCAATGATCCCATCGGATTTTCATCGCAGAGGCGAACACCGTTCGCCCCCTGCCACGGTGTTCTATACGGAAATTTACATTTTGAATTTTCCGACCCGAACGACGATCTGACCGAAAAT
>JAFTIJ010000160.1 GCA_017456965.1 Clostridia bacterium | reverse complement strand
TGTATACGAAGGTCAGCGTCGTGCCGAACAGCAAGGATGAGAGCGCGATCCTGACAAACGAGACGGCCGCCGCCTCGCGCACCCCCATACGGTAAAGCACAAAAATGACAAGGATATTGGGGAAGCCGAGCTTGATGCCCGGCACCGCCGTAAAGACGGGCGGCAGGATCGCCTCCAGATAGGATAAGATCAGCGCAAGTGACGTAAGCAGACTGAGCAGTGCCAGCCTATGGATTCTCTTTCTGTTGGTATTTTTCATATCATCCATCCTTACGCAACGATATCGGGCGCATCCTCACGCGTCGCAAGGACCGTCACGACGACCCGATTCGGCAGACATACGATGCTCTCGCCGTCGCGGGAGATCGGGCGGTGTGCGGTGCAGATGCCGTCGGGACAGCTTGCCGTCTCCATATATGCCCGCCCGTCACGGATCACGAGGATATTCAGCGCGTCGCCCGTACGGATCTCCACGACGCGATCCGTATCCAGCGAATACGTGCCGAAAAGCTCACGTCCCACCGTCACCCTGACCGTATCCCCCTCCCCGCGGAAAAGGAAATAGCAGCTACCGAGGACGGTAACCGCAAGGAGCAATGCGATCGCGAGGATCACGTCGTTTTTTCGCCGCCTGTTATCCGATACGCCCGGCACGAATCTCACCTCATGTTCATAAACGAATTCCGCGGCCGTCGCCCACCGCAATATGCGGCGGGCGACGGCCCTCTCTTGTTTTAAGCCTCTTTATCGGACTTTTGGGGGAACGCTACGTCCTTTAAGCATCCCGTGGGACAGCCCACAACGCAAGCGCCGCATCCCGTGCATTTGTCATAGTCGATCACGGCAAGATTGCCCGTGACCTTGATCGCACCGTGAGGGCAGGTCCTCTCGCACTTCTTGCAACCGATGCAGGCGTTCTTGCACGCCTTGCGCGCATCCGCACCCTTGTCCTTATTATTACACATCACGACAGTCGTCGCCGCCCTCGGCACCATGGAAATGATGCTCTTCGGGCAGACCGTGGAGCAGAGACCGCAACCGATGCAACGGCTCGCATCCACGTGCGCGATGCCGTCTCTCACGCAAATTGCCTCTGCGGGACACGCCGCCGCGCAATCGCCGTAGCCGAGACAGCCGTAGCGGCACGCGTCGGGACCGCCGTAGAGCATACCCGCCGCGCGGCAGGTCGAGATGCCGTGGTAGTCCGCTTTTTTCGACGTGGCGTCGCAGTTGCCGTTGCAATGGACGAAGGCAACGTCGTTTTTCGGTGCCTCGACCTCAATGCCGAGCACCTCGCCGAGCGCATTTGCCGTATCCGCCGCACCGGGAACGCAAAGGTTCGGCTTGGCATTGCCCTCCGCCAGCGCCGCCGCGTAGTCGTCACAGCCCTTATAGCCGCACGCGCCGCAGTTGATACCGGGCAGGCAGGCGCGGACACTCTTGAGCCTCTGACTTTCCTCAATACCGAAGAAGTGAGAAACTACGGCAAGCAACACGCCCATGAAAAGACCGATGACCGCGACCACCCCAAGGGCGATCAAAATATCAATGAGTATATCCATCGTACCGTCCTCCTTATGCAAACAGGGTATCCACGATCCCCGCAAGACCCATGAAGGCCAGGGAGACGAAGGATGCGGCGATCAGCGTCACGGCAAGACCGCGGAAGGGCTTCGGTACCTCGCTCTCGTCAATACGGGAGCGCAGACCCGCGAAGAGCACCATCGCAAGCAAAAAGCCGAGACCGCAACCGAGCGAGCTGACGATCGACTCCACGAAGCTGTAGCCGTCGGTAATATTGTTGATGGCAACACCGAGCACGGCACAGTTCGTCGTGATCAGCGGCAGATAGACACCGAGCGCCTTATGCAGGGCGGGCGAAAACTTCTTCAGCACGACCTCCAGCATCTGCACGAGTGCCGCGATGACGAGGATAAAGACGATCGTCTGCATATATTCCAGACCCAGACGGTCAAGCAAGAGTCGCTGGATCGGCCACGTGATCGCGGAGGCAAGGAGCATGACCGCCGTAACGGAGATACCCATGCCGACTGCCTGACCGAGCTTCTTGGAGACGCCGAGAAAGGGGCAGATGCCGAGGAAGCGGCTCAGAACGTAGTTATTGACGAGAACCGAGGAAAGCAGAATCACGATCAAAGACTTGAACATTTCCATTTACGCCTCCTCCTTTCCGCTTTGACAAGCGCCCGTATGACAGTGGGCGGCCGAGGGGCAGCCCGCACAGGCAAACGATTTCTTTTTGGGTCCCTTGCCGTGCGTCAGCGCCGAGACGAGTGCGATCAGCAGACCGTACACGAGCATACCGCCGGGAGCCTTGACGAGGAACTCGATCTTATAAGGTGCAAGGAATGCGATCTCCATACCCGCAAAGCTTGCCGCACCGAAGACCTCGCGCACCGTTGCCATCGCACAGAGCGCCAGCGTAAAGCCAAGACCCATGCCGATGCCGTCGAGCGCGGATTTGCCGACCGTGTTTTTGCTTGCGAACATTTCCGCACGGCCGAGGATGATACAGTTTACGACGATCAGCGCAAGGTATACGCCGAGCATCTCGTAGAGATCGGGGAAATACGCCTGCACCACCATCTGCACCACGGTAACGAAGCCCGCGATGATCGTGATATAGCAGGGGATGCGTACCGCATCGGGGATCACCTTGCGGAGCAAGGAGATCAGGACGTTGGAGCAGAGCAAGACCACGAGCGCGGCGATGCCCATACCGAACGCGCCGACCACGTTCGTCGTGGTCGCAAGCGTCGGGCAGGTGCCGAGGATCAGAATGAATACGGGATTCTCTTTAAAAACACCCTTGGTCAGAATCGAAAGATATCCGTCTTTTTTCATGATTCCACACCTCCCTCAAAAATTTTCACACACGCAAATGCGCGAAGGATCGCTTGCTTATAGCCGTCGGTGGTGTAGGTCGCGCCGCCGATGGCGTCGATCTCACCGTAGGTCTCCTCCGTCTTGCCGACGAACTGACCGTAAAAGCTCTCGTCGGCACAGGCAGAGCCGATGCCGTCCGTCTCTGCCTGAGAGAGCGTCAGACAGTCGAGGATCCTGCCGTCTCTTGTCAGAGAGACGCGGATATAGATATATTCGCCCGAGGCGGGATGGTAGGCGCTACCGCCTGCGATGCCGTAGCCTGCGCCCTTGATGACGAGATCATAATTGCCCGTCGCCGTGCGCGATGCCGACACGAGCTGAGAGGGCAAGCCCTCGTACGCGTCGAGCGTGATCGGCGACAGCTCGGAGGCAAGGAGCGCGGCCATCGCCGTCTCCGCCGTCTCGTCCTGCGCCGTTTCCTTCGTGATCACGTGACCGTCCAAGTCGGTTGCCACAAAAGCGTCCCCGATCACCAAGACGTAGCCTGTCCGATTGACCGCCGCATAAACGGCGTCCACACCGTCGAGGCTCTCCGTGATAAAGAGCTTCTCAAATTCGCCCTGCGCCGCGGGGAGCGCCGCCGTGAGCCGATCCCTGAGGATCTCCTCCTCCGTACGGATATCCACGGAGCCGCCTCCGAGGATCAGCGCCGCATTCAGCGCGTCCTTCACAGCCGCGCGATAGGCGCCCGTGGTCTTGGTCGCGCCCGACACGGTATCCACCGCGTCGATATTCTCAGCGGTCTTGCCCGTAAGGAGCGCACCGAAGGTCTTCTCATGACCGAGAGTCTCCGTCGAAGCAAGGCATACCGCACCGCTCACCGTGCCGTCGGCATTGACGCCGCACATGATCACGAAGCCCGAGGAGTAGCCCACAGTCTTCAGCTTAAAGACGTAGCCGCCGTTTTCACCGAGATACGCCTCCGTGACGGTCGCGGGGAGCGTATAGCCGTCAAGCGCGACGCTCGTGAAGCTTCCGCCGTCGGGCATAACCTCAAGCAGTGCCGCATTGGCGCTTGCGCGCTCGTTCTCTGCGATGATCGGTGCCGTAACGGCGTTAGTGATCGCAAGCAGAACGGAAACGACCGCACAGATGGAAACCAATACAAATACGTTTTTTATGGATTTTTTCATGCTTTTCGACCTCCGAATACTTTATGTGCCGTCAGGGAGTCGATATAGGGCGTCAGAATATTCATGAAGAGGATCGCAAACGAGACACCCTCGGGATATACGCCGAAATAGCGGATCATAAACGTGATGAGACCCGCGCCGATACCAAAGACGAGCTTGCCCTTTGCCGTCGAGGGAGAGGTCACGTAGTCGGTCGCCATGAAGATCGCACCGAGCAAAAGACCGCCCGACAAGACGAGCGAAAGCGCCTGCACGACGTCAAAGCCCTCCTTGAAAAGAGAGAGGAGAAAGACGACGCCCACGAAGGAAACGGGCACGTGCCACGTGATCACACGGCGCACTAAAAGATACACGAAGCCGAGTAAGAGGGCGAGCGCACAGGTCTCGCCGATCGCGCCGCCCGTGAGACCGAGGAAGAGCTCTGCAAGGTCGGGGGCATTGCCCTCAGCGATCGAGGGCAGAGGCGTTGCACCCGCAACCGTATCCACGACGGTCGGGAAGGATTGCACGGTCATACTGCCAAACGCCACGAGCATGAAGACGCGCGCGGTGATGGCGGGGTTTACGGGGTTATGTCCAAGACCGCCAAACAGACATTTGACGATCACGATCGCAAACAGGGAGCCGATCACGCATTGCCAGATCGGGATCCCCGCAGGGAGATTCAGCGCAAGCAAGAGACCCGTGACGGCGGCACTGAGGTCACCCACGGTCTGATCCTTTTTGACGATCATATTGAAGAGTGCCTCGAAAAGCACGCAGCTTGCCACACAGACCGCGATCACAAGGAGCGCGCGCAAGCCGAAGATCACCGTTCCCGCAATCGCGGCGGGCGCGAGCGAGATCAGCACGTCGCGCATGATGCCCGCCGTCGTACGACCGCTGTGAATATGCGGTGAGACGGATAAACTGAGGACCTTATCCATTTTTCGATGCCTCCTTCATTCTTGTTTCTTTCAAAAGTGCCTTGGCAAGCTTATTGGTCTGGACCAACGGGCGGCTTGCGGGGCACATAAAGCTACAGCAGCCGCACTCCATACAGGTCTCCACAGAGAGCTTCTCCAAAAGCGCGGTATCCTTTTTCTGATATGCGCGTAAGATCGAGGAGGGGGCGAGGCCAAAGGGGCAGGCGTTCGTGCACGAGCCGCAACGGATGCACGCAGTTGGCTTCGGGAGCTTTGTCTCCTCGGCAGTCAGCGCAAGGATCGCGTTCGTATTTTTGAGAATGGGTGCGTTCAGATCGGGGACAGTGATACCCATCATCGGTCCGCCGTAGAGAACCTTTTCGGGGGCGGTCACAAAGCCGCCGCAGAAATCAAAGACCTCGGCAAGAGAGGTGCCGATGGGCACGATCACGTTCTGCGGTGTTTTTACCGCGCCGCCGTCTACGGTGACGCACTTTCTGATCAGCGGCATACCTGTTTTCAGGTAATTACCGATCGCGGCAACGGTCGTACAGTTGCAGACAATGCAACCGACGTCGATTGGGAGCTTACCTGCGGGGATCACCTTTTTCGTGGTGTGATATACCAAAACCTTTTCGCCGCCCTGCGGATACACGGCGGGGAGCACGTGAACGGTCACGCCCGAGACGCGCTTGGCAAGCGCCTGCATGGACGCGATCGCGCGCTTCTTGTTCTTTTCAATGCCGATGATGATCTGGCGGATGCCGAAGTGCTTCTTCATTGCCTCCAGACCGTATACCATATCGTCAACGCGATCGACCATCGTCAGCGAGTCGCTCGTGATATAGGGCTCGCACTCCGCACCGTTGATGATCAGCACCTCGATACGGGAGGGATCCACGTTAAATTTTACATAGGTCGGGAAACCCGCACCGCCGAGACCGACCACACCGCTTGCGCGGATCGCCTCGATCATATCCTCACGGGTATTGACGACAGGCGGACGGATCGCAGAGTCCACCGTCATCTCCCCATCCGACTCGATCGTAACGGCGGGCACCGTATTGCCGCCCGCAAGGAGCATCTCCGAAATTTTGGTTACCTTGCCGGATATACCCGAAAAGATCGGGGACGAGACCGCCCCCGTCGCCTCCGCGATGGGGGTCCCCACGTAGACGGGATCGCCCACCTTCACAGACGGGCGCGCGGGCACACCGATATGCATCGACACGGGAAGCGTAATGGTCTTCGGTGTCGGCATATACACGGCAGACTGCCCCGCCGTGTGCTTTCTGTGAGGAACGTGGACACCACTTAAAAAAAATGACATTATCATCCTACCTTTCAACTGCTCTGATATCCTCGGAATTTGCCCAAAGCCAATCAAATGCTTGATTCGCTCAATGGCGAGGCATACCCACCGTCGGGAAAAATCCGTGATCATGCTTTATTTTGCATCGTTTGCGTTCATACGATTCCGTGCGAGGCACATTTTATGTGCTTTTTGACGCGTATGCCTTGAAATCGGAATCGAGAACAAACCAAGGCTTATTATAACATACCGAAAACAAGCTTGTCAATGGACTTCTCTCCATTCCCGAATGAAATATTTTTCCGAAACCTTTTCGGATTTCATATATAACAAAGCATGACAAAATGAAAACATTTTCCGAAGCACCCTCGTTCCGATCATGATCGTATCGACAACATCCGACACACGGCCCGACAGGATATAAAACGGCTATGCAAAAAGGTATATTTACAATTTCAATATATCGTGCTATAATACTTTTACCGAAAATCAACGGGAGGTAACGTCATGGACGGTAAAACAACGATAAAATATCTGCAAGCCTACATCAAAGCAAAGGACTATCATCCCGAGCTTTTGAAGGATTATTTTTTTAAACTGACGGAGGAGGTCGGCGAGCTATCCCGCGCCATGAGAAAGGATTTGCGTGCGCAGGGCGGCGACGTCCGCGGCACGATCGACGAGGAATTATTCGACGTGATCTACTATGCGTTGGCGATCGCCAATCTGTACGGTATCGACATAGAGGAGGTCGCAAAAGCCAAGGCCGAGATCAACGAGAGCCGATATCCCTCAAGCGTCAGATTTGAGAAGTACCGTTAACAATCATTTTCACACGAGGTATACGAATATGTCAAGCTATATTATGGATTTAAGAAAGATCGTCGGACACCGTCCGTTATTGCAGGTCGGCGCAAGCGTGATCGTAGAGGATGAGCAGGGGCGCATCCTCTTGCAGCTCAGGAGCGATAATCACCTCTGGGGATATGCGGGAGGCTCTGTAGAATTGGACGAGGTCGTGGAGGATGCCGCCAAAAGAGAACTCCGGGAGGAGACGGGTCTGATTGCAGAGTCCCTCACGCTTTTCGGAATCTTTTCCGGCAAGGATACGCACTATATTTATCCAAACGGTGATGAGGTATCGAATATTGATATCGTATTTCTTTGCAAACAGTATTCGGGGACGCTGACCTGTCAGGAGGGCGAGGTCGAGCGTTTACAATTCTTTCACTATGACGATCTCCCGAAAAACATCTTTGCACCTCTTCGCCGACCGCTCTCAAAGTGGATCGAGGAAAAAAGGAGGGCGAACGCACAATGAGCATCATCAGACACGAGATCCCGATCCTCGAATTTGATACCGAGAAAACCGCCGTACTGAACCCCACACACGAGAAATTGGATTTGAAGCTCCCGCGAAAATGCGTCTTTGCATTTCTCGGAGATCGCATAGATGCGTATGCAAGCAAGGTTCACGCGACACGGGTATCTCATTTTGTCAGCGCAACAAAGCATTACCCCATCTACGTAACACGCTACAAGGGCGAAGAGATCGTGCTCTGCCAAGCGCCCGTCGGCGCCGCCCCTGCGGCGCAGATCATGGACTGGCTGATCGGATACGGTGTGCACAGCATCATTTCGGCAGGAACCTGCGGCTGCCTGGAGCAATTTCCCGAGGGAACGTTTCTCGTTCCGAAAAGAGCGCTTCGCGACGAGGGCACCTCCTATCACTATGCCCCGCCCTCGCGCTTTATCGAGACCGACGAATCGGCGAGAAAAGCCATCGAGACAACGATACGCGAGCACGGCATGAGCTACCGTGAGGTCACGACCTGGTCAACAGACGGCTTCTATCGGGAAACCAAGGAAAAGGTCGCATACCGAAAAAGCGAAGGCTGCTCCGTTGTGGAAATGGAGTGCTCCGCACTTGCGGCGTGCGCCGCCTTCCGCGATGCCGTATTCGGCATGCTGTTCTTCACCGCAGACAGCCTTGCCGACGTCGAGGCCTACGACGAGAGAAGCTGGGGCGGCAATGCTCACGACTACGCCCTCACGCTTTGCCTCGATGCCGTCATAAAATTATAAAACGCTCACGCTTTCATCGATGAATCGGGAAACCTCATCTTCGATTACAACAACATATCATTTAGTTAAGCTTTCGTAAAACTATCGGGGCTATCGCATTATAGCACGACATTGTGAAAAATCCATATAAAGAATGGCACACCTGCTTTCTCGCAGGTGTGCCATTGTCGGCTTTTTTCAAAGCTGTCTATCCACTACATAAAGATCTCACAGCGTTTCAAAGATCAATTCCCCGTTCTCCGAGGCTCTTGCCGCCTTGAAAGTCATACTGCCTCCATAGCCGCCGAGTGAGCGGAAGCCGGCAAAGACGATCCGATCTCCCCAGAGCGCGCCCTTGGGGACGGAGGCGCATGGGATGATCGGGTCACGCGGCTCACGCCACGGACCGAGCGGCGCATCCGAAATCAGATATCTTGCTTGTCCGCGTAGGCTGAAGATCAGATAATAGTGTCCCTGATATACAATATAGTCGGGGCACTCGGGCTGATCCTTGGTCGTGGAGATGTAGATCGGCCGTTCGGTCTCGTCCCACGTCTCCATATCGCGGGATACGTAATGTGCAAGACAGCCCTTCCTCTCGGCCATAAATCCCGTCGTCAGGAACATATGAAAAAGACCGTCCTCCCCCTTTATAACCTTGGGGTCTCTTGCGCTTCCCATATCGTACGCCTCCGATACGGTAAAGCCAAAGTGCTCGTCCTTTACAAAATGATATCCGTCGTCCGACACGCTTCGGCAGATCCGCGCAGGGAGCCCCTTGGCACGCCTTACGGTGTAATACAAATATTCCCGTCCGCCATGTCGGATCCATGAGCCCGTACAGATCGAGCCCTCGGATGCGTCCGTGATCGGGATCGCCATCGGGTGGATGCGCCACGTTTTGAAGTCCTCAGTCGAAATATGCTCCCACTGATGCGCCCCTAAGCCCCATTTGCTTTTATGGTGGTGCCTGTCCTTGAGATACAGAACGTGATACTCGTCATCCCTTCGGTACGGCATACAGTCGCCGACGAAAACGTCGCCGTCGGGATGCCAGCCCTCCGCATTTTCAATATAACCGAGAATCGCGTCCTCATGCTTCGGTGGCTCCCGATAACTGTCGCATCGCAACGAGGCGTTTGTGATAAACGAGTCACCGAGGGAAAACAGACACATTCCCATCGGCCACTCCTCATCCCGCAGCTCCCCGTTTACGTACAGCTCGATCCTGTGAGCCATCAGGACGATCTCGGCTTGATCCGCGTTCTCGATCGGTGCGGACAGTGTCAGCGGGCGTCTGTCGCAATCGTACTGCACCGATACCGAGATTTCTCCGTCAAACGCTTGGATCTCCAGCGTGATCCGCCCGTTTTTCAAAGCGATGGCATACGCGGGCATCCGTACGGTATCTAAGGTTATTTTCATACCGTTCATGTTTTGTTACCCACAAAGCATCCGCGCTTACTCCATGATTTCGTCCGTGAAATACGCGTTGGTATTTGCGGGATAGCCCTTTTCGTCAATGACGGTCAGACGAACGTAGACGTCCTTGGGGTCGATACGGAACGATGCCTCCGTCAGAAGCACACCGTTCTCCGCAAACTCGCAGGCGGCGCGTCTTCTGCCCGTATTGAGAATGATTCTGTCGGCGGGAGAGCAGGTGATGTGGATCTCGTCGCCCTCGATCCAGAGGCCCGTGATCGCAGGACCCTGAGACGCGTAGAAGTGTCCGTCCGTCAGCGCCTTTGTGACGGTCTCGTACTCCAGCTTCTCAGCCTTGATAACGGTGAAGCCGCCGAAGGAGTCAAATTTACGCGTACCGACGGGACCGAGATTGTGATTATCGTCCGTCGCGATACAGAAAAGTCGTTTTCCGCTCATGAGCATTTCATCATAGACCTGAGGAACGTAGTCCTGATAGCCGGCGGCAACGCAACCGTAGTTACAGATCTCCATCGCATCCATGCCCTCGTAGGTCAAATAGCTCTCGCGGTTCTCAAGAGACCACATCGGGTGATTATAGGTCACGAAAAAGCCCTTGTCCTTCGCGTTCTTGATCGCGGTATTGACCTTCTCCGCCGTAAAATTGCGATAGAAGACAGGCTCGTCATAATATTCGACGAGGTGAGAGTATTCCTTTGCGTGACCGAAAAGATAGCCGTCGTGAGGCTTATTGGGCTGTTTGCGCTGATCGGGAGAGAGCGCGATAAAGCAGAGGTGCGCGGTCTTCGTGATAGAGAAATCAGTTTTTCCTCTCTCATTGAATTCCATCTCAAAGCCCGTCAGAGGCAGAAAGCTCTCGTCCTGAAGATCGAAATGAGGCACCATCACGTCGTGGTCGGTGTAAGCAATGATGGAATACCCCTTTTCCATATAGATCCGTTTCAGCTCTGCAGGAGAAAGCGCGCCGTCAGATACGTTGGAGTGGCAATGAAGATTGGCTTTATAGAAATTGCCGCCCTCGGGAAGAAGAAATTTTTTCATCGGAAATATCCTTTCTGTATTATTAAGATTACAATCATATTATATCGTTGATTTTCAAAAAAATCAAGTGACTGCCCCATATTTTTCCGCGCGGGTTTGCCCTCCGCGATCTTTCGCGCTCCATTACATCATTACAATTCTCCTTTTCAATGAAATAATCATACACCGTCTTTCTTAAAGCTATTGTACCATAATGCTAACTATTTTCCAATAAAATTATGAGTTATATAAACTCATTGCATGAGCACCCTTGTATATTTTTCCGCAAGCCGGCTGATTCCTGAAAAATCGCCTGCCTCAACAAGCTTTTTATCTACGATATTGGAGCCGATCCCAAACCCGGATATGCCCGCTTTTAAGTAGTCTGACATATTGTTTTCGTTGATACCGCCGACAGCAAGCAGCTTGATATGGGAAAGCGGAGCCTTTACCGCCTTTACGTAGTCAACGCCAAAATTTGTCGCAGGAAAAAGCTTTACATAATCCGCACCGTAGCGATGCGCCGTCTGAATTTCCGTAGGTGTAAGTGCTCCCGGCATCGAAACCATTTCAAGCATACGTGTTTTCTCGATCACGGCACCGTAGGTGTCGGGAGAAATGATAAACGAGCCGCCCGCCGCTTTTGTAAGCTCAACCTGTTTTTCCGTAAGGACCGTTCCTGCCCCAATATACATTTTTCCGTCAAAGTGTTCTGCAAGCATTTCTATGTTTTTAGCGGTTTGCTCATCCGACACGGCACCCGTTGCATCATACGTAAGCTCCAGCAAACGAATTCCTCCCTTGTACATCGCTTCTGCCAAAAGAATCAGTTTGTCTTTCGCCACACCACGGACAATGGTTATGATCTTTTCTCTTTCTATCGCTTGTATTATTTGATTTCTCATGCTTGCCTCCTGCTTTTTATTTTGATTGTATCATATGAAGACAGAGATTTCAATACTTTTTTCTCTCGGTAGCACCTTCAAGACCATAAGATCCGAAATAAGGCGCAATGATGAAGAACGATCGTAAATAATCCAAACAAAAATCCGCCTTCTTTACAATGTCACTCTAAAGGACAGTTTTCAAAAATACGGCATATCTCAAAAGAGGTATGCCGTATTTTTTGCTTCGTATGCCTTAATTAAAGACTACAAGCAAATTTCCGTCTATTTGCAAACAAATGAGCTTGTACCAACCCAAGGCTCCCTTGTGTAAAGGGAGCTCCGCCGTAGGCGGTGAGGGATTGTCTTTTGGCGAATCTTACTTTTACAACCCCTCCGTCAGCCTACGGCTGCCACCTCCCCTTACACAGGGGAGGCTATTTCCTACCTCCCGGAAGGTAAGAGCATAGGCTTTTGATATGTTAATGTCAAAATTTTGCGCAATTTCCTATGATATAAAAAAACTCCCCTGTGTAAGGGGAGTTGCCGCGAAACGCGGCGGAGGGGTTGTCAATCACATGAATCTTTCAGCCAAACAATCCCTCGGGCGTGATCGCGTCGGCTCCCGTTGCACAAGGGAGCCTCTCTTTTTAATCTATAGGAATTTGCGCAAAATCGACCTCGCCGTTTTGCCGCGCTTGTCTGCACGGAAAGCTGCGATAGGCGAGCACAAGGCTGCGGGCACAGCCCGCTTTTTTATTTACTTTTTGCAAATTATCCTTTCATGAAACAGACCGCTTTTTACTTTGACCGAACACGATCCTCTGTCATTACTCCTTACCTGTCCAGCAGTACGTACAAATCTTGTCTTTATCAATACCGATGGATTCAAGCAGACCGTCAAGAGACTGATAGCCCAAGGAATCAAAGCCGAATTCCTCGCAAATGCATTTGAGGAGGCACTGCCCTCTCTCGGTATTCGCATTCGCATATTCCTCCAAGTGCTTATCTCCCTCG
Source organism: Clostridia bacterium (assembly GCA_017456965.1). Lineage (GTDB taxonomy): Bacteria > Bacillota > Clostridia > Oscillospirales > CAG-272 > QALR01. The sequence goes on along the minus strand of JAFTIJ010000160.1, from coordinate 2,214 downwards.
TCACCCTCAAGCCGGTCTATTATTTTGCGTGCGAGGAGCTCTTTATCCGAGTTACTTCTGGAGAAATTGAGATATTTGCATCCATACATAATGGGCGGACAAGCCGATCGCATATGGACCTCCTTCGCACCTGCACTATACAGAAAATCTACGGTTTCGTGTAGCTGCGTACCTCGCACGATAGAGTCGTCAACAAACAATAAACGCTTGCCCTCAATCAGCTCCGGCACGGGGATCTGCTTCATTTTAGCCACTTGATTTCTGACGCTTTGGTTTGCAGGCATAAAGGATCGTGGCCATGTGGGCGTATATTTGACGAAGGGACGGGCATATTCATAGCCGCTTTGTCTGGCATAACCCATTGCATGAGGTACACCGGAATCGGGAACGCCAGCCACGAAGTCGATCTCGGGAAGCTCCCCTCTTGCCATTTCATCACGAGCCATAATTTTACCGTTCGTCACGCGCATGACCTCCACGTTTTTACCCTCATAACGAGAGTTGGGATAACCGTAATATGACCAAAGGAAGGCACATATCTTCATTTTCTCCCCTGCCGGAGACAAAACCTCCATCTTGTCGGGCGTAAGCTTAACAATTTCGCGGGGACCAAGCTCGTAGGTATCCTCGTATCCGAGCTTGGTATAAGCAAAGGACTCAAAGGATACACAATGCCCCTCGTCGTTCTTACCGACGAGCACGGGCAAACGGCCATACTTATCTCTTGCCGCGATCACCTCACCGTCCGAGGTCAGAATGAGCAGAGTCAATGAGCCGTCGATCTCATCCTGCGCGTGAAGGATACCTGACACGAGATCATCCGCTTGATTGATCAATCCTGCCACAAGCTCAGTGGTATTGACCTTACCCGAGCTCATTGCCATAAACTGATGACCGTGGTCTGAATAATACTTCTCCACAAGCTCCTCCGCATTATTGATACAACCAACCGTGGTAATACCGTAAACGCCGAGGTGTGAGCGAACGAGAAGAGGCTGGGGATCGCTATCGCTGATACAACCGATACCGCTGCATCCGTGGAATTCGACAATATCCTTCTCAAACTTAGTACGGAACGGGGTATTGCCGATAGAATGGATCTGACGCTGAAATCCATCCGCGGCATCATAAATGACCATACCGCCGCTTTTTGTACCAAGATGAGAATGATAGTCGACGCCAAAGAAAATATCCATAACGCAATCTCTTTTGGAGACTGCACCGAAAAAACCGCCCATTAAGCGAAGAAAAGTTTATTCAGCGTCATGGGATCAACGTATTCACCGTCTTTATAAACACGCATATTGCCGGATGCGATTTCATCGATCAGCATGACGTTACCGTCTGCATCGTATCCGAACTCAAATTTGATGTCATACAGGTCAAGACCCTTTGCCTTGAGATCATCGGCAACGATCTTGGTAATTGCCTGTGTCTGTGCCTTGAGGGAGTCGTACTGCTCTGCGGTCATAACGCCGAGGTCAACAAGACCGTCCTTCGTTACGAGCGGGTCGCCCTTGGCATCGTTCTTGAAGGTAGTTTCCACGTATGCGGGGAGATCCTGACCCTCGGTGCAGTAATCGGAATAACGGCGATAGAAGGAGCCTACTGCCTTGTAGCGGCAGATAACCTCCAAGCCCTTACCAAATACCTTTGCCGCAAGAACCTCCATCGTGGTGTCCTCAAGGTTTGCGCTGACGTAGTGGGTTCTGATGCCTGCCGCATTGATCTTCTCAAAGAAATAGATGGACATACGAAGGTTAACGTCACCAACACCCTCGATGGTAAGGCCTACCGAGTTCTCACCGGGATCGAATACACCGTCTTTGCCGGTGCAGTCATCCTTAAACTTGAGAAGGCAGTTACCGTTTTCCAATGCAAATACGTCCTTGGTTTTACCTGTGTATACAAGTGTTTTGTTCATAAAAAGTTCTCCTTTTATATTTAAAATAAATTTTTATCCATATCTGAACAGACCTATGATCTTTTCCTCCACGTCAATCGGTATGCCACACATATTAAAAGCAACCTGCAGGAGTAAAATGTCAAGCAATATGACAAATCATTTACTTAAAGAACTTCACAGCGGAGCGGAACATACCGATATCGTAGTTACCCTCTACGTTGCGGTAGAGACCGCCGCCGATACGCTCGGAGTGACCCATCTTACCAAAGACTCTGCCGTCGGGAGAGGTGATACCCTCGATCGCCATG
>JAFTIJ010000159.1 GCA_017456965.1 Clostridia bacterium | reverse complement strand
GACGAAGAATCGGCTAACGGCAATGCGTACGAAAATTTCGTGAACGCAGATGGTATGTACATTTCTTTGCTGCTGTAAACATCAGATCCCATGAAGCAGTCAAAGAATCGTTCAGCTTATCAAACAGGGCAATGCAGTCTCTCACCTCGTCCACGACCTTAAATTGATCGTTAACAATCTCCTCGCCGAGTCCCATGGAGCGATAATACGATATCGCAACCTCCATTTCCTCTTCAATGGCACCAATGCTGTAGAGATTTTCGATATTAAGAACAATATCAAAAATCACCGCATTCGTTTTCTTGCTTGCAGAAAGTGCGCGTCCGATCTGCTGCTTATAAATAATGGGCGAGATCGTAGGCCGGAGCAAGATCACTCCGCACACATCCTCCACGTGAACGCCCTCATTGAGCATATCAATGCAATATAAAAGCTTTAAATGATCGCTGTTATCCGCTTTGAACGCGGCAAATTCCCGACTTGTCGTCGGGTCATCGGAATATGCCATATAGATATGAGGCGCCTTGTCTACTTTAGCAAACCACGCGGGAGCAAGCTCCATCATCTCGTGCATATGCTCAAAGTTTGCACAAAAAACGATATACTTCCCCGCCCGCTCCGTCATATGCTTATCAAAGATCACGTCCATGCCATCTGCTTTTTCCAAGGCACGGCGGAGAGCCTCCAGATACCGCTCACCCGCGTCACGAACCGCCTTGCTTTTGGCAATACGGATCCGTTGCTCATATTTCTCAAGATCCTTTTGATACGAAAACACGGAAAGCACATATTTGGGCGGATTTAAAATGCCGCGGACGATAGCTTCGCCAAGCGTCATTTCGCTTGCCACGTTACCGTCAAAAAGCTCGTCGGACATATCACGTTGATTATCGAGGTATCTCACGGCAGTTGCCGAGAGCCCCAGAAGCTTTGCATCGGGATGAATTTTCAGCAGATTTTCCACACCCCTGCCCCACATTTCCGCGCCACAACGATGAAACTCATCCAGTACGACGTAGTCCGGAGCAATCTCCGAAATCTCCTCATCATCCATATTCATGAGCTTGGCATAGGTAAAAAACTTTATATTTTGGGGAATATAGCCGTCTGATACAGCCTTGAGATTTTCGATCTGCGTTTTAAAAATATATTCGGAGGGCGAAAGCCAACAGATCGTGCTATCGGGAAAATCCTCGCACAACCGAAAACCAATGAACGATTTTCCCGTACCCGTCGGGTGCACGATCGCTGCCTTTCCCGTTTCTTCAAGCATGGAAAGCGCCGAAGCGTAGGCCTGCTCATTATGGCTAAACAATGAAATCGGCATATACACCCTCCTTCCTTTTGCTCAAAAGGTAATGAAGTACAAGAATTTATGACAAAAAGCCGATTTCTCTTGAATATCCAAGAAAAATCGGCTTTTATTGACTATATTTTTGACTATGAATAGCATTTCGCAAGCTTTTCAATTTGTGTTCGTTTTTGCTCCAGCGTCGGGTGGACGTAGACGGAAAGTGTGGTACTGACGTTGGCGTGTCCTAAAATTTCTGACAGGGATTTTGTATCAAAACCAATCTCCACGCATCTTGTGGCAAAGGTATGCCGCAAGGCATGAAACGTGTATGTATGAAGACCTAATTTTTTCATCCATGATTTATATCTCATATAGTATTGGTGTGGCTCGATATATTTTTCCGTTCCCGTGAGGAAATAATGGGAAGGTGCACAGGTATGTTCTGCCAAGAGATCAACAAGAAATGTAGGCAGTGGGATAAGCCGAACGGCACTTTCTGTTTTGGGCATACTGACAATAACCTTGGTTTTCTTGCCTCCGTGGGATAGATCGGCAATCCGCTCGACGGTTCTCCGAATCGTAACCGTCTTGGATTCCAAGTCAATATCCTGCCATTGAAGCCCGCAAAGCTCCCCGATACGTACGCCGGTATAAAGGGCGAACAGTATGCCCAAGCTTGTCAAATCCGTTTTGTTTTTCAATGTATCTTCGATGCGCATCAAATGCTGTTTTGATACGATTTCTGTTGGCTTTTGCGATTTCTTTGGAGAACATAGACCTTGAAAAGAATCGCAAGGATATCCATGTTGTTTTCCAAAGGATAATATTGCTTTTAAAACGCAAAGAATATCCGATACGGTTTTGGTGGATAATCCCTGCTTTTTGCACCCGCCCTCATTAGATAAATATTGTACGAATTTGTTCAGCGCACAAATGTCGAGTTTTTGCAATTTGATCTCTCCGATTTCAGGGTTCAAATAAACGTTTACGATCCGAAAATAACGAGTATACGTAGATTCTTTTACACGCATCTTAATATCAACAAGCCATTGCATACTGATCTCTTTAAAATCCGAGGTGCTTTTGATGTTTGAGAACCATCTGTTCTCAGGTGATTGCAATTCCTCTGTTCGTTTTGCACGCACCTCCGCATAAGTGGGAGCATACAGAAAGCGATATTTCGCCTTACCGTTTTCATAGTGGTGGATGTATCTCGCCTCCCAACGACCGTCTTTTCTCTTGTAAATGGATTCTCCTCTTCTTGGCATATTTCATTCTCCTTTTTATTATAATTTTGACTATAAATATAAAGAATTCCCTATTGATTTTTATTAAAAATTAATGTATAATTTACACATAATAGGGTTTTTCGTTCACATTTATGATGATTTGGTGTTTGATCTCACGATATTTGTATTGACATATTGTGAGATTGGTGCTATAATTTATTATAATAGATAAAGAAAATGATTGCTTTTGAGCATGAAAACAATGTCATAAATTCTTGTACTTCATTGTTTGCTTATAGCAACAAACAACGTCAAACAGTCCCACCAAACGGCGACCTGCGATAAAGCAGAAAAATCTAATACAAACAAAAAAGCGGGCCGTGCCCGCACCCTTGTGCTCGCCTATCGTAGCTTTCCGCGCAGACAAGCACGGCATAACGGCGAGGTCTGTTTTGCGCAATTTCCTATAGGTCAAAAAAGCGGGCTGTGCCCGCATCCATGTGCTCGCCTATCGAAGGTTTCCGTGTCACCAAGTGCGGCATAACGGCGAGGTCTGGTTTGCGCAATTTCCTATAGATCAAAAAAGCGGGCTGTGCCCGCATCCATGTGCTCGCCTATCGCAGCTTTCCGTGCAGACAAGCGCAGCAAAACGGCGAGGTCGATTTTCCGCAATTTCCTATAGATCAAAAAAAGACAGAGAAATTCTTGCATTTCCCTGTCTTTTCTTTTTGAATTATTTTTGTTTTTTCAAACCAACCGCATTGAGGCGGACACTATATAGTGGGGACACCAAGCACATATACGCATCCGCTTGAAGCGAACATATGTGGAGCCCCAAGGACACAAAGGAACCGTTTTTTCGTCAAACTTACGATTCAACACATTATCAACGCTGCGTTGATAACGTATTGCTTTTTACTCGCTTCTTTTTTCATAACGTTTATGTTATAATCATGATATCTACCAAAGGAGGCTTGTTTATCATGAAATCTATGGGTTCGATCATCAAAAAATTAAGAAAAGAACAGAACATCACGCAAGAGACACTGGCAGATCTGTTGCGTGTCACGCCGCAAGCCGTCTCCAAATGGGAAAACAACACGGGGATGCCCGACATTTCACAGATCGTGCCCCTGGCAAACGTCTTCGGTGTCAGCACGGACGTTCTGTTCGGATTGGAGGTAAGAGACGACGAAAAGGAGATCCGCGCGATCCTTGACGATGCAAGCGCTGTTTTTTCTTCACCGCAAACGATAGAGCAATTCCGCCTGTCCTATGAAAAGACCGTCCAAGGGCTGAAAAAATATCCCAACAACCCCATGCTGTTGATCGCCGCACTGGAGCGCGGGATCGCACTTGCTTTCCCCGAAAACGATTGCTATGATGCGCAAAACGCCGAGGAGATCTATAAAGAATGCATCCGCAACGCAGAAATTCTGTTTGCCGTCGGAAAAAATCCGACGGATATCCTGCGCGCACATATGATCATGGTACTGCTCCACGCCTCACACGGAAATATCGAGGAGGCGTACAGGCACGCAAGGCTCTTCCCATGGCGTGCCGACATGACCTCACACGCCATGGAGGCTACGATCGCACACTTTGAGAAAAGCTATGCCCGCGAGCAATTTCTCCGCCAAAGAAATCTTACGTTCCATTTCGAGGCCGTGCTGGACGATCTTGTTCAATATGCGAGGGCATTTCGCAGAGAACGAAAATACGACGAGGCGCTTGCCGTTTACGAAAAAATGCTCGCGTTGATCCGATGGTATACGGCAGAGGAGAAGATCGTCCCCTCCTTACATTGCAGAGAATGGGGCGATATCCATCTGCATATGGCGACGCTATACGTCAATCAAGGCAAGCATGAAAAAGCGATCGACTGTCTAACGGAAATGACGGATTACGATATTGATATGCGAAGCCGCTTCACAGAGATGACACCCCCAAGGCACAATTCCCTGCTCCTTCAGGGCACCGCGTTCCCCGGCTACTACAGCAAAAAGGGACGCAAGGAGAAGCTTCTCTTAAAATTGACGTCGCCGTCTCTTTCTCCGCTCCAAAAGAATGAGCGATACCAAAAACTTCTGGAACGGGCAAACGCCTTATGAAAAAAATATATAAAATACTCGTCAATTTCTGTTTTCTTTACGTCGCGGTGCTTATGCTGCGGTGGCTCGTAACGGTCACGCACGGCTTTTTTCTGATCGCGGGGCTTTTGTCCTTGCTTTGCATCGGGTGCCCCGTGATCATCCGATTTTCATCACAGGCGATATTGGAGGAAAAAAGCAAAATTGATATACAAAGATCTCATGAGTTACCGATCGCTTTTGATGTGAAAAGAGTCCTGCTCGGTTATGTCGGAGTACTCTTTTTATTCTGGCTTTTACCCGCAGCGGTCTTTCTGCTCCCAGACAAAACGTGGATCCTGATCGGGCCGCCCATCTGGCTATTTTCCTTTGCCGTTATAAAATTAACGGAGCACACGTGGATTGCCTTCGGCTTTGCGAAACGGACGTATTGGATCACGCAAGGCATCATTATCGCGGCGCTTGTTGCCTTGGCGATCATCAGCGGGCTGTGCCCGCTCCCTTGTGCTCGCCTATCGTAGCTTTCCGCACAACCTTACACGGCATAACGGCGAGATTGCTTTGCCGCAGTTTCCTATGGTACAAAAAAAGCGATTGCTTTTCTTCTTCCGAAAAAAGCAATCGCTTTTTGTTTTCAGACATAGGAGCTGTACCGTGATATGCGGTTATTTTCCGCCGATACTCAGTTTTTCAGGCTATGCATCGGAGCGGGAATATGACCGCCGCGCTGAATGAACGCCGCAGAGGAAAAGGGGCTGACCTCCATGATGGGAGCCGTGCCGAGCAGACCGCCGAAGTCCACGCTGTCACCGACGACCTTGCCGTAGGCGGGGATCAGACGCGCTGCCGTGGTCTTGGTATTAACGACGCCGATGGCGATCTCGTCGGCAATGATGCCGCAGATCGTCTCCACGGGCGTGTCGCCGGGGATGGCGATCATGTCGAGACCGACGGAGCAGACCGCCGTCATAGCCTCCAGCTTATTCAGATGGAGCGCACCGACCTGTACCGCCTCGATCATACCTTCGTCCTCCGAGACGGGGATGAAAGCACCCGAGAGACCGCCGACGGAGGAGCTTGCCATAACGCCACCCTTCTTGACGGCGTCGTTGAGCATCGCCAGAGCTGCCGTCGTACCGTGCGTACCGCAGTGCTCCAGACCCATATTTTCGAGGATACGCGCCACGCTGTCGCCAATGGCGGGCGTAGGAGCGAGAGAGAGGTCAACGATACCAAAGGGAGCGCCGAGTTCCTTTGCCGCATCCGTTGCGACGAGCTGACCGACGCCGGTAATCTTGTATGCCGTCTTCTTGATGATATCCGCAAGCGTGCCGAAATCGCAGTTGCCTGCGCGCTTGATCGCCGCGGCTACGACACCGGGGCCGGATACGCCGACGTTGATCACACACTCAGGCTCACCGATTCCGTGGAAGGCACCCGCCATAAAGGGGTTATCCTCGGGAGCGTTGGCGAATACAACGAACTTCGCACAGCCGATAGAGCCGCGGTCGCGCGTCAGGTACGCAAGCTCCTTGATCGCCTTGCCCGCCATATAGATAGCATCCATATTGATACCCGCCTTGGTGGAGGCAACGTTAAGAGAGGAGCAAAGAAAGTCGGTCTCCGTCAGCGCCTGCGGAATCGAGCGGATCAGCGCTTCGCTGCCCTTCGACATTCCCTTCTGCACCAATGCGGAGTAGCCGCCGATAAAGTTGATACCGATCTCCTTTGCGGCGCGGTCGAGGGTCTTTGCGATCTTGACGTAGCCGTCAGCGTCCGCTCTGCCGCCGATGAGCGCGACGGGCGTTACGGAAACGCGCTTGTTGACGATCGGAATACCGTATTTTTTGCCGATACCGTCACCGACCTTCACGATGTTTTCCGCCTTGGTCGTGATCTTGTCATAGATACGGTCGCAAAGCTTGTCTACGTCATCGGAAACGCAATCGTAAAGAGAAATTCCCATCGTGATCGTACGCACGTCAAGATTTTCGTGCTGGATCATATTGATGGTCTCAAGTATATCACTTCTGGTTACAATGGACATGGATATTACCTCAAACTCTTAAATTTTATGCATGGAATTAAAAATATCTTCGTGCATGGTATGGATCTGGAGACCGCTCTCCTTGCCGAGCGCCGTCATAGCATCCACAAAGTCACCGAACGTCATGGTGAGGTTGCTCACCTCCGCGATCAGAATCATGGCAAAATAGCCGTCGAGAACCGTCTGAGAGATATCGATAATATTCGCGCCGAATTCTGCGCACTTGACACTGACCTTTGCGACGATGCCGACACCGTCTTTTCCCGTTACGGAAATTACTGCTTTCATAAATAAAACCTCCTGTTATATTCCGTGTGAAAAACGCCCCACCGAAAACAAAGCCTCCGTTTCGGCTTCGCACGATATTCCGAAAAAATAAAAAGCTGCCGAAAAACGGCAACTCTGAAATAAAGAATTTGAAATATCTTGCGGGCTTTGTTTCCTCTATCCTTTTGCCTGAGAGATTCGGCTTTCGCCTTGCACCTTCGGCACCCGTTCTGACGGGCTTCTCCAGAGTTTTCTCCACTGTCGGTTTGATCCAACAGCATCACAGAATATTATTTTTCCTTCATTATAACACTTCTTTTCGCTTTCGTCAATACGCTTTATCCAATGAAATGCGATTTTCGGAATTTTTTTATGAAGCATAGCAGGATCCGCGCCCGAGTATATCACCAAAAACAAAAGCGGGCTGTGCCCGCTGCCCCCAGCTCGCCTATCGCCGTTTTGCCGCGCCCCGTGGCGCGGAAAGCTGCGATAGGCGAGCATCTTCCTGCGGGTGTCGCCCGCTTTTGCAACCTATAGAAAATTGCGCGAAACAGCCCTCGCCGTTTTGCCGCGCCCCGTAGCGCGGAAAGCTACGATAGGCGAGCCTCTTCCTGCGGGCGTTGCCCGCTGTTCGTTAGCAGGGTTTTTGCTTTCGCGAAAGTGGAGCGCTACGTTGTAAAGCTCGTGCTTTCGCACGCGTGAAGCCTGCCCATTACTTCGCCGACGGGCGAAGCTTCACGAACTTGTCAATTTTCATTGAAAACAAATAATAGACAGACCTTCCATGTATACCGAAATTTCTATTATATGATCGTATTGACCGCTCAGCTTCTCTTACCTGCCGTTTTTCCAATCATTTCCAAAATTCGCTTGACACATTTGCGAACGCTTTCTCTGGAAAGAGAGCCGTCTGCAAGAGCAGCCTCTACGCTTCGGGGATCGCCGAAGTGCATCTTCAGATCATGCTCTGCGGCAAGCTCCTTCACATGGACGGAGTCGTTACCGAAGTCGGACATAAGAACGCCCTTGAAGCCGAATTCGTCTCGCATAATCGTTTTGCAAAGAACGGGATCCTCGCTGGACTTGATACCATTGATGTAGTTGTAGGAGGTCATAACGGAATACGGATCGGAATCACGGATAACCATTTCAAATGCTCTCGCGTAGATCTCTCGGAAGGCTCTTGCCGCGATACGGCTATTGGAGCGGAGACGCTGATACTCTGTGTTATTTGCCGCGAAGTGCTTGATCGTTGCCGCTACGCCATACTCCTGAACACCCTCCACCATTGCCGAAACCATCTTACCGGTTACGTAAGGATCCTCGGAATGATACTCGAAGTTGCGTCCGCAGCAGGGATCGCGGTGGATATTCATAGCGGGCGCAAGCCAAACGTCGATGTTGTAAAGATTGGCCTCGGCACCGATGGCACGTCCGTATTCTCTTGCAAGCGCTATATTCCAGGAGGAGGAGACCATCGTACTGGAGGGATATACCGTTACCTTAAAGGGCTGGCGAAGTCCGACAGGACCGTCAGACCAATATGCCTCGGGAATACCCTTTTCGGGGATATAACCGATCCAGCCCTCCGCGTTACCGCAGGTAAGGATCGCAAGCTCGTGATCGGAGAGGCTTTCCACAAAGGTATCCATGGAAAGGCTACCGCTCATAACGTGTCTGAAGTCCATTTCGCCAACGGTTTCGGAAAGCGGACGGCGAACGATGCCGGTGCTGTTCTCTGCGATCTTCTGATCCTCGCTCACGTCGGAGGTTTTCGCAACAGCGCCCTTTCTGCGTTTGCTGGGCGTAAGCTCAAAATATGTAGTGATCGGTGTTTTGAAGGATTTGGAAACGACCTTTAAAAAGATCTCGCCCTTAGGGAGATAGAGAGAGAATGGCTTTGTCGTTGCGTAAGCGGGAGTTTTTTCGTCATCGGTAGTATGTTCGAGGATCACGCGCTCGATATCCTGTGTTACGTTGGAAACAAAGAAGGAGAAGGTATCGTGGAGCTTCAGCGCGTCGTGCTTATTGCTGAATCGCATACGCACGTCATAGCGTCCCGCCTTCTGCACGTCAAGCTTATACTGCGCATATCTGCCGGGGCTGTGCATTCTGGAAAGCGCGCGTCCGTGGGTCAGCGCACCCTCCTCGTCAAAGAAGGGACGGTTTGCGACCCAAAGTCCGCATTCCGTATATCTTCCGCACTGAATATAAGAGGTTTCTGTCGGAGAAATGACGACCGGATCGTCATTCTTCACAAGCGTGATCTCAACAAGCGGCAGCTCCCCGCCATCCTCGCATACGAATGTGTATTCCACAGTGCCGAGGTTCAAAACGGTTTCATCTCCGGCTTCCGTAAAGAAGCGCTCGGGATCCGCAACGGGAACGCGATTGAGACGAACGGAGGCAGGCATACCGTTTTTCGCCTTCATCTGAATGGTATAAACACCCGTTACGAAGAGGTGCATACGATAGGTTCTGGAGTTTTCCGTTTCGGAGAAATACTGCTCGGCGGCAATCGTCGTGGGCTTGAACATATTGACCTTGATGCCCTTTGCGGGGTCGTGAGGAATTACCTCAAGCTGCTCGATCTCACCGCTTGCCGTAAGGCGTTCCTTCAGCTTTGTACCCATATGTGCACAGGTCCTCAAAACCTGCGTTTCATGATTCAAAAATGCGCCGAACAACGTGAGATTCTTGACGTCGTTGCCATAATATACGAAAAATTTTCCCTGCTCCATGACCCAAGCGTCGGACGTGCCGAGAACGCCGGTATCATCAAAGGAGGCCAGATCTGCAATGTCAAACGAAAGATCAAGGATCTCCTCCTCACCGGGGGCAAGAAGCTTGGTTTTTGCAAACGCGCGAAGCTCGTACTTCGGTGCACCGAGCTTTACCGAGGGAGAGGAGCTATACAGCATGACAACCTCTTTACCCGAAAATTCCGTACCCGTATTTTTTACGCAAACGCAAGCGCGAACCTTGCCATCCACGGTCTTATCGCATTCAAAGGTAATGGGAGTGATAGAGAAGGTCGTGTACGAAAGACCGAATCCAAAGGGATACAGTACGCGATCCCTTGCATTTTCAAAGGTTTCAAAATAGCGATAGCCTACAAAAATATCCTCATGATAATGCTGTGCAATACCGGATTTCTGACCGAAGTAAGAAGAGGACGGATAATCGTCATAGGTCTTGGCAATGGTATCCGTCAGCTTACCGGAGGGGGTCACCTTACCGGAAAGAACGTTGCCGAGTGCGTTACCGCCCTCCATACCGGGGAGGTTGAGAAGAACGACCGCTTTGATCTTGTCGTGTGTCGTAAAAGAAAGATCGATCAGATTACCGGAGTTGATGACGATTGCTACCTCGGGGAAATAGCGACATGCGCGTTCGATCAACTTCTTTTCATCGGCGGAAAGAAGATAGTCACCCTCCGTTACCAGAACGTCATCATTTTCACCCGCGGTTCTGCCGATTACGACAATCGCCTTTTGCGCGCGCGTTGCCGCCAGCTTCACGGTATCCTTCACCATGGGCATCTCGGGGGAACAATGTGCGCCGGTTCCCCAGACGCCCATCGTCATCATGCCGTTATCCAGGGACCATGCGCGGTACATATCCGCAAGCTCACGGTCAACCGCAATGCCTGCATTTTCAAGACCGGTAAGGATATCCACCATATATTCGCTTTCGCAGAAGGCGGAGCCTGTTCCGCATTTAACGGTATCGATCTGTGTTCTGCCGAAAACCGCAACGGCTTCATCCTTAAAAGGAAGCATATTTCCTTCATTTTTCAAAAGCACGATGCCTTCCTCGGCAACGGTGCGTGCAAGATTTGCCCTTGCTTCCAAAAGATTGTAATTTACCATATTGAGATTCCTTTCTGTCCGTCATATTCTAAGACGTTTCAGTCTGACATCATATTTTCTCTGTCAAAGTATGGTGCTTTGACAGAAGTGATTGCGCATAGAAAGCCCCGTTGGGTTGCGCATTCAAACCGAAGACGAACTCGGCGCGGCAAAGTTCATCGACATGATTATATCATAAATCAAGGTTTTCGTCAATCCCCATCGCAAAGCATTCGGATAGCAGCATTCACTTTTTCTTTGCGAAAATTCCTATAAGACAAAAGCGGGCCGTGCCCGCTGCCCCCAGCTCGCCTATCGAAGGTTTCCGTGTCACCAAGTGCGGCATAACGGCGAGGTCGATTTTGCGCAATTTCCTATGGTACAAAAAAGCGGGCCGTGCCCGCCTATCGCAGTTTTCCACATCGCCGAGTGCGACATAACGGTAAGGTCTGTTTCGCACAATTTCCTATGGTGCAAAAAACATTCGGCAGGCGCTCTTTACAAAAGCCTGCCGAAATACAGGTTTATATTATTCTTTCCGTTTTTTCCTTGCTCTGCGTACCAACAGTACGATTAAGATCACAACCAAGATCGGCACGAGGAGCTTGCCGACAAACATACCGACGACGGAGAGCACGAGGGCAATCACCCGTAGGGCACCGAGCACTCTTGACGGTGCATCGGGCTCCGCCTCGGCGCACAGCGTGAAGGTAAGCTCCCCGTCAGGCAGACCGCTATGCACCATGACGTATCCGCCCTCCGTCTCGGAGAAGCCGCCGAAGCTGTCCTCGATTAGGAAAAACGGGGTGTTGATCACGATCTCCAACTCACCGAAATCCGCCCACGTGCCGGCGGGAGAAAGGAGATACGTGTAGGTGAAAATATCGGGATCGTAATCCATATCGACCGCAGGGTATATCGGCGCCGTCACGGTGTTCACGAGGCTCTCACCCGGCGCGAGCGTGATCTCATACTCATACCAACGCATCAGGCTCGTCATAAAGCGATCACAGGAGAGCTCCGCGCCGTAATGCATATCAATATAATTATATTTGGCATTGCCCTGCCCGCCCTCGATCAGCGCCCAAATGACTGCGTTATACCAATCGACGCGCAACACGCCCGTATCCTCGCGCCACGATGTCAACGCAAAGGTCTCCAGCGTCATCCGCTCGGTATCGGTTAAGGCAACCGTACCGTCGATCACCTCCCGATCGTCAACGCCGCCGTCCTCGTAGCAGGTAAAGACGGGAGCCTCGGGCAAGGGCTCTCCGATCACGTATACGCAGAAGATATCGCCGTTATCCGCCCATCGGCTGAGTCTACCATCCCCGTCCTTTTGCGTATGGAAACCGCTCTGCTCGGGGAAATAGATGCGTGAGCGACCGTCACCGCCGTCCCAATCAAACGCTACGTTTGCGGCGCGGTATTGCTCCTCGTCGATCAGCCCCTCTCGGTTCGCGCCGCCCACGAAATACGTATATTTCGTCACCGTCATATCGGGTGAATAGAAATCATCGGTAACGTACGTGTCGGAGAGCCTCGTGAGATCCTCTGACAAGATAAATTGACGGTCCGTGCTCAGCGTATAGCGGACACGCTTCTCTATCGCCTCGCCGTTTACCGTGACGTCGTATTTCTCCGCATCCACGTTTGTGAGATAGGTTTTGCTTTCCTCATCGTATACGTTTGCATAATCGGGCTGCTTGCCAAACGGGAACGCGAGCGTTGCCGTCACCGTAAGCGCGGTCGGATTATAAAAGGTATATTCCGCCGTCACCTTGCCCGTATAGGCAAGATACGTCTCCCTGTCGTAATAATAATCGTCGGGAAACTCGGCGATATCAAAGGTAAGTTTCTCGCCCGTGACCTCGATCGGGCAGTTTTCTCCGACCACCATCGCGCCCGTCGAATCCACACCGCGCCAATGCGTCTGTGCGGAATTGGCATATACGGTAGCGGTCAAGGCGTTCATCAGCACAAGGAGCGCCAAAAGCGTTACAAGAATTTTTTTCATGGGAATACCTCCTTTTCATTCGTCCTCATCTATATAAACGGATTTCCAACCGAAAATATGACAGCATACGCCCCGCTTTTCACGATAAAAGGCTCTGACATCCTTCCTTTTTCTCATTATATCATAAGCACACGTATTTTTCAATACGGTTTTCATACACAAGATTTCCTATAGGTTAAAAAAGCGGGCTATGCCCGCATCCCTCTGCTCGCCTATCTTAGCTTTCCGCGCAGACGGGCACGGCAAAACGGCGAGGTCCATTTTGCGCAATTTCCTATAGGTAAAAAAAAGACCTTGTCCTATCACGTCGGACAAGGTCTTTGATTTCATTTTTACGGTGTTATCCCTTGAAAAAGGGGGTGGTCCGATGATGCCCCTGCAGAGTATACGCGCCCTTGTATCCGAGCTGCCTTGCCATCAGGCACAGAGCGATCAGCACATGGTTCGGCTTGGAATCGTACAGCACGCGCTCCTTGCCGTTGACGGTCAGTTTCTCCTCGTGTATGACGCGAAGCAGACGCAGATCGGAGATGACCGCGTCGATTCGCTCCGGCGGGATCGCGCAATCCCTTGCAAGCACGGCGCTCTCAAAAACGTAATGCTCCCTTTTATGATACAAACAGTCAAGCGCGGTCATCGTATCGGGATGCGAGAGCGCGGCAAAGATCGCCTGCAACGCCTCTCTGTCCTCCATAAAATGCCCAAAGCCGTCACTCGGCTCAGGAAATACGGAAAAGAAGGGCTCCCGTCCGTTTGATATGACGGTAAAGCCGTTGTCATCGAGAATATAGGAGGAATTCTTCTGCATCTCGATCTCCGTCGGGTCATATCTCTTTTCGATCTCCATGCGACAGTTGAAAAGTCCCCGCTCGATCTGCCAGCCGATATCGCGGGCAAGACGGAAGCGATTGTCGGCATCGGTTTTACGGATCAGGGCGATCACTCTCTCCGACAGATCCGCCATCGAAACCGCGTCATTGTCAAAAAGCTCGTCAAGAGAGGTGTCGAGCGCTCTCGCAAGCGGTACGAGCAGCGCACCGTCGGGGTAGGTTTCGCTCGTCTCCCATTTGGAGACCGCCTGTGCCGATACGCCAAGCGCCCCCGCAAGCTGCTCCTGCGTCATACCGTTTTCCAGACGCAACCGTTTAATATTCGCAGATAAGCTCATTTTTTACCTCCGATCATTTTGCATCTGCCGTTATAGCAGTAATTGTATCTCTTTTTACCGCACATTCTCTCAAACGCGAGCGTGATCACGGACAGGATCAAGCCGTCACCAAAGCACTCGTATACCTTGACCTCCCCATCGATGAGATGCGCCGTGAGACAGCTACACTCACCGACGGCACAAAACGCGTCCAGAATCGCCGACACCCTCTCCGCAGAGACGCCCGTATTCTCTGCGATATAATCTGCAGTAAAGCTCTCGGAGCACGTCACGGAATGGATAAAATAAAGGACGGCAAGCGCATCCTCGTCCGCAAGGAAGCGGAAAAATTTCACGATCCGCTTTCTCACGTCCGCGTCATCCAGCCAAGCAAAATTTGCCCGATTGCGGAGCATCATGACCGACACGTTCACATTCTCCGAGCTCGCGGTGAAATCGAAGAGCTCGTGGAGCGCAACGCAAGAGCGATAGCCCACTTCGTACTCCGACGGAAATACGTCGTCACCGTCACACGCGTCATCGTATTGAGACGCCGCCTTTTCGTAGAGCGCGGGAACCATCGCACGCGTCATATCAAAGGCCCTCAGCACAGCCTCCTTGCGATCAAGCCCGTCAAGCATGGCACAGATCTCCTCGTGCGTGCTCTTTTTCTTCTCATCACTGAGCCCAAGCAGAGCGTCTGTGGTAACACCGTAATATCGGGCAAGCTCCACAAGCATGGGGAGATCGGGCATCGAGGCACCGTTCTCCCATTTGGAGATCGTTTTATTGGAAACGGACAGGCTCTGCGCCACGTCCTCCTGCGTCACGCCCCTTGCCGTGCGGAGCGCCACCAGCATCTCGGCAAGCTTACATTCGTACATCGTATTCTCCTCTCCGGGCGGCGAAACCGCCCTACCCTTGCCCACCGCACCCAAGCGCGGTATCCCACAAGGATCATTTTTGTATTTTATCAAAAATCACAAGCTCCGGACCTTGTGTCTTTATTATAAACCAAACCAACGGTAGAGTCAACAGAGCGGTATTTTAGTTTTTCTCCGATTCGGAGAGAATCGTACGATAAATCAGAATATCGGTTGATTTCGAGCAATTTCCTATAGATCAAAAAAATCGCCGCGGGTAACCGAATATCGGTACCCGCGGCGATCGTTTATGCCGTGGTCATGCGAAGCCTTGATGCCAAGCCATTACGCTTTTCCGACGATCTTGCCAAGGCGCTCAATATATGCCTTGAAGCGATCCTCATGTCTGACGGAATCAAACCATCCCCAGCCGCTACGCGCAGTCAACGCATACAGCACGTTCTCGGCGTTCGTGTCCATACGGTAGTCGTACGAGATCGGCTCACGGGAGCCGTCGGGGAGCAGAATATGCCCCTTGCCGTAGACGAGTCGGATGCCGCCGAGCAGCTCCTCCTTACCCGTATCGAGAAGGTCGCCCTGCGTGAATTTTGCGATCCTCTCACAGTAGTCAACGGCGGTCTCAAGCGTCGCGTAGCCCGCCTCCGTCTGCTTGTCTCCGAAGAGCGCCGCAGACTTGACCAGCGCCGTCCATGCGTACATACCGTACCAAGCGGGCGGGACCTCACCGCCTTGACCGAGGAGCGTCATGATGCTCATATAAAAGTCGCTCAGCTCTACGGAGCGCTTGGCGTTCGCGCGGTTGCGGCTCGGGCGTGCCATCATATGGAGCAGAAGATGGAATTGGTTGGAGGCATACTTTAAATGTCCCTCTTTCCACTTCTTTTCCTCCCAGAGCTTCTCCTCGATGACCTCACCGAAGATAGCGCCATACTCGGTGATGGGGGGCGGAAGCTCACGGATGCCCGTACGGTCGGCAAAGATCACGATATCGCCGTCCTCGTCCGCCATGTACGTGTATACCGCCGAGCCGACGTAGCCGTCGGTCAGACCGATAGCGTCGTATCGGCGCATCAACCCGTCCGCCATGGGCATATAGCCCTCGCCCGTGCCCTCGTAGGCGGTCAGCTCGTATACCGCCGTGCTGACACCGCCGCTGTATTCGTGCTCTGCACGGACGATGCCGACGCCGTCTGCAAAATAGTAGACCTTCTTGCCGCCGCGATACGACCAGCCGTCCGTCATACCGCCGATATCCAGCACAAGGCGCATACAGTTCTCAAAGGTCCCCGCCTTGGTCGTGACGGTGCCGCCCGCCTCACAGACGATCTGCGTTCGGATCTCGCGCGACCAATTGGTGTATTCCACGATGGGGGACGCACCGATGCGCCACTCCGACGACCAGAGACTGTTCGTCGCATCCTGTAAAATACCGTAGACGTCGTTGAAGAGGATAGGGTGACCCGCGGCGCCCCATCCGCCCTTCCACTCAAACGACCAACGGTGATCGTGAGCAAAATACAGGGTATCCCGTTTCTTCTGCACGAAATTTTTAGAAAAGAAATTCCAATGTCCCTCGGCGGTATACTCGGGGTTGAACGCGGCGTCGGTCGCCATGATCCTGCGCACGGTCGAAACCGCCGCCTTGGTGTGCGCCTTTTCCATCGGCGTTTTGGCAAGCTGCTCGGCGCGCTCGGCGGCATGAGATACGTCGCAGATGCATTCTCTGCCGTTTTTCTCCGCGCAGTAATCACTGCGGATCTCGGCGATCATGTCAAGCCACGAGTTCTCGTCGTAGCCCAAGCGCTCCATGCGCTGATCGCAAGCGAGCATTACGCGATCGCCGCAAACGGCGGCAACGCGATACGCAAGCGTTGCCATAACACTGCCGTGTGCCTGCTCGATCGCATACTCCCACGTATTGCCCTTTTCAAACGGCAATAAGCCCTTGCCGCTTACCTCGTACGCCTTGAGCACGCAGACCTCGGTGATGCTGTCCTTGCGATGCTCGTGTCGGACGATACCGACGCCCTCCTTGTAATAGGTCCTGAAAACGGATTTTCCGTTCTGATCCCAGAGCCTCGTCTCCCAGAGCTGACAGCCGTCAAACGCGCCCATAGGCGTCTTCGCCGTCTGATCTGCTGCCACGTAGGTGAGCGTCGTGCCGTCCGTACCGACGAGCGTCTCCCCTACCGAGAGCGCCGCAAAGAAGCGTCCGTCGCAGCGGGAGGCGTTGCGGAATACGCGCATCATCTCCTTATTGACGGAGGGAAGCCACCCCTCTGCAAATACCGCACTGCTCCAATAGCGGGGCGTACCATCCATATAACGGTATTCATCTGCCGAGGTGTGGATGTAATAATGTCTATCGGGTTTCCCCTTCCAATCCGTTTGCAGGAGCATCTCTGCCCGTCTTGCATACGGCACAAGGATGCGATAGGCATCCGCCGTCTGCAAAATGGACTCGACCCGATCAAAGGCGGCATTTCCCTCCTCGATGCGTCCCTCGCTGAAGAGCTGATGCGCAAGCCAGAACCACTCGTAGCCAAGAGCCTTGACGAAGCCCGCACGCTCCAAGCGTGGGATCTGACGGTCTCGCATAAACTCAATGCGCGCGCCGCCGTACACGGCAGAGTCCTCACGGGTGAGAATAAACGTCATGACCTCCTCGTTTTTGCCCTCCGTTGCGGCCTCCGCGATGCGGGCAAACAGGGCGTCGTTCTTTTTGCCGGGGAGCCACCACCAGCCGCG
>JAFTIJ010000158.1 GCA_017456965.1 Clostridia bacterium | reverse complement strand
CGTGGTGGCCGCCCGCCGCCGCGATCTCCAGCGCCCGCTTGGCGCGGAGCTGCCCCTTGACGTCGGAGAAATCCAGCCCCGCGTAGCACCGCTCGGTCGCAAATACGGAGCGGTCAAAGCGCGATGGCGTGAGCGGATGCTTGCCGCGCAAATGTGCGATCAGCTCGCGGACGTTTGAGACGGGGTAGACCGTGACGCCCTCGACGATCGCCGCCTCGGCGGCGTTGTCTGCGGAAATGTAGAGCTCCCGTTTGCCGCTCTCCTTTGCCGCAATGCACATGGAGAGCGCGCCGCGTACGCCGCGCAGATCGCCCGAGAGCGAGAGCTCACCGACGAAGCACTTGTCCTCAAGCGAGAGCTCCTCGGGGAAGACGCCCGCACATCGCAGGATCGCAACGAGGATGGCGAGGTCGTACGATGAGCCCTCCTTCTTTTTGTCGGCGGGCGCTAAGTTAATGGTGATCTCCTCATCGGGGAAAAGATAACCGCTGTTATTCATCGCCGCCTTGATGCGCTCCTTGGATTCCTTGATCGCCGCATCGGGCAAACCGACGATATTGAAGAGGGGCAGACGGTCGCAGGCGTTGCACTCTACGGTCACGGAATAGCCCTCGATGCCAAAAAATCCCGCGCCAAATACTTTTGATAGCATTTTATTCCTCCAATGTGGATATACTGATTTTATATCTCTTATTATAATACGTTTTACCAAAAAACGCAAGACGGATTCCGATACTTGCGAAAAGATATGCGGAGGAAAAGGGAATTGATACAGAATAAATTTACGGCCACCGCCAAGAATGCGATGCGGGAGGCCGTGCGCACGGCGGGGGTGCTTGGACATACGTATATCGGAACAGAGCATCTTCTGCTCGCACTGACGAAGGAGAAGGGGAGCATCGCCGCAGAGATGCTTGCGTTGCGCGGCGTCTCGGCCGAGACCACGAGGACGCTTGTCACCGAGCTCTCGGGCGTTGGGGCGGTCTGCTCGCCCGACGCATCGGATATGACGCCTGCGCTGCGACGCGTGATCGAGAGCTCGTCGGGCTTTGCCTCGAAGTACGGTCACGCGCTGATCGGGACAGAGGATCTTCTGCTTGCGCTGATCGGGGAGCGGGAGTCTGTGGCGGCAAAGCTCCTGATCGCGCAGAACGTCAGCCTGAATGAGCTCCAGAACGACGTCAGCGCCTTTCTCGGTGAGATGAACAGTGCGCGCGACGGCGAGCGAGGCACGGGACGGCAGACGGGCGGGGTCCTCCTGCAATACGGCAGAGATCTCACGGCGATGGCGTCCTGCGGGTTGATCGACCCCACGATCGGGCGCGAGGAGGAGATCGAGCGGGTGATCCGCATCCTCTCGCGCAGAACCAAAAACAACCCCTGTCTTGTCGGTGAGCCCGGCGTCGGCAAGACCGCCGTGGCAGAGGGCCTGGCAACGCGGATCGCGCAGGGGCGCGTGCCGGAGGATATGGCGGGGAAGTGTGTGATCTCGCTGGATATCGGCGCCATGCTTGCGGGCGCAAAATATCGCGGCGAATTTGAGGAGCGCCTGAAAAAGGTGATCGCCGAGGCAGTGAAGAGCCGTAACGTCATTCTCTTTATCGACGAGCTCCATACCATCGTCGGCGCGGGTGCGGCAGAGGGTGCGGTGGATGCCGCCAATCTCTTGAAGCCGATGCTTGCGCGCGGTGAGCTGCAGGTGATCGGTGCGACGACGACGGAGGAGTACCGACGCTATATCGAGCGGGATGCGGCGCTGGAGCGCCGCTTTCAGGCGGTCGCGGTCGAGGAGCCGACGGAAAAGGATACCGTGGCGATCCTTGAGGGGCTCCGACCGAAATATGAGAGCCACCATCACGTCCGTATCACGGACGAGGCGATCGAGGCGGCGGTCGCGCTCTCCGTCCGTTATATTCCCGATCGCTTTTTACCCGATAAGGCGATCGATCTTCTGGATGAGGCGTCGTCCAAGAAGCGGATCGAGGCGCTCGGCATCACCTCGGAGGAGATACCGGGTGAGGAGATGCTTCGCCGTCTGCGTGAGGAGAAGGAGCTCGCGATCCGCGCGGGGACGTTTGACCGCGCCGTACAGCTTCGGGAGGAGATCACCGAGGCGGAGTCCGTGTGTCAGGCGCAGAGAGAGCTTCGCCGTAAGGAGCGCGAGGCTAAGATCGTTACCGTCGGCGCGCGGGAGATCGAGGAGGTCGTGACGGCGTGGACGAAGATCCCCGTGAAGCGTCTGAGTGAGGAGGCAAAGGAGAATTTACTCTGCCTTGAGGAACGTCTGCGTGCGCGCGTGATCGGGCAGGAGCACGCCGTTTCCGCCACCGCACGCGCGATCCGACGGGGCAGAGTCGGGCTTGCCAATCCCGCGCGCCCGACCTGCTCGCTGATGCTGATCGGTCCGACGGGGGTGGGGAAGACGGAGCTCGCCAAGGCGGTGGCGGAGACGGTCTTCGGCTCGGAGCAGGCGCTGATCCGTCTGGACATGAGCGAGTATATGGAGAAGCACAGCGTCTCCAAGCTGATTGGCTCGCCGCCCGGCTATATCGGCTATGATGACGGCGGGGGCTTATGTGAGCGGGTGCGCCGCCGCCCGTACGCCGTCGTGCTCTTTGACGAGATCGAAAAGGCACATCCCGATATCTATCATTTGCTTTTGCAGATCCTTGACGACGGGATGCTGACGGATGCCTCGGGGCGTACGGTGAGCTTCAAAAATACGGTGATCATGATGACGGCGAATCTCGCTACGGAGGGCGGCGGTGTGCTCGGCTTCTCGCAGGGCATGGGGGAGACACAAAGGCGTGCGGAGGCGCAGAAAAAGGCGCTGACCGCGTATTTTCGTCCCGAGCTGATCAATCGCATCGACGAGATCATCGTCTTTGACCCACTGACGGAGGCGGCGCTGACAGAGATCGCCGCTCATATGCTGGAGGAGGTCGGCGCACGTATCCGTGCGCTCGGCATCGAGGCGGTATTCGATCCGAGTGTGTCCGCACTCCTTGCCGCCCATCCCGACGTGAAGATCTACGGCGCGCGACCTCTGCGCCGTGAGATCTTTGCACGGGTCGAGGACGCGTTTTCCCTACGCGTGCTCGACGGCACGCTGAAGCGCGGCGACCGCGTTTTCGTGGCGGCAAGAGACGGTGAGATCGTGTTGCAAAGCGAGAGCACTGTCTCTTCGCAGGCGTGAATTGCCTTTGACATGAGAAAAGAAACAGGATGGGGAGCTTTGATCACTCCTCATCCTGTTTCCTGTTGGTGGGTAACAAAGCGGGCCGTGCCCGCCTCCATGTGCTCGCCTATCGCAGCTTCCCGTGCAGACAAGCACGGCATAACGCCGAGGACCATTCTGAGCAATTTTCTGTGGTATAAACAAAAAAGGAACTTTTGTTACCAAAAGTTCCTTTTTGATGGCGCGCTCGGGGGGATTCGAACCCTCGACCTACCGGTTCGTAGCCGGGCACTCTATCCGCTGAGCTACGAGCGCATCCGTTGTTTGCTCCCTTTGTTCGGGTGCTCATATATATTAGCACAAGTGATTTAAAATGTCAATAGGTTTTTGAAACTTTTTTAAAAATTTTATTTAAAAATTTTGAAAGCTATTGTAAAATCGAAAATGCTTTGTTATAATATAAACAATGCGTTTTATGGCGAAAAAGGGAATGATATACAGGCATAACGTGACCGCCGCGGGGGATACTGATCACATAAGATCCGAGAACCTTAAAAACCGAAAGGCAGGCGTTTGTTTTGCGTTTTTTCCGTACTGTGGGCTACGTATTGCTCGCAATCGTTTTCCTCATTCCCCATCCGCTTTCCGCGGCAGATGCCGCTTTGGATCGCGTGACCTTTTTCGGTGACTCCACGATGGCGCACCTTGCCGTGCGCGGTGGGATTCCGTGCTCCCGCGTCTGGTCGGGTGCCGCAGGCACGGTCCTCTTTGAAACGGTGAACGAGATCCGATGCGTACACCTTGCCGACGAGGGCTGTGACGTCACACTCCGCGACGCCGTGGCGCGCAAGCGTCCCGAGATCCTCGTGATCACCGTCGGTGTTTCGGGTGGAGCGGGACTGATGCCCAAGGCACGCTTTCAGGAGATCTACCGAGAGATGATCCGATCGGTGCGCGAGGCGTCGCCGACGACCGTTTTACTCATCCAGTCGATCCTGCCGCTCTCCGATCGCTCCGTTTTACACTATAAGCGTCTGACCCGCGAGGCGGTGCTGAATGCAAACGGGTGGATTCAGGAGGTATGTCGGGAGACAGGCGTGCCGTATCTCGATACGCACTCGGTGCTGGCCGATCCTGCGACGGGGTATTTAAAACGCGAATATCAGAATGATGAATATATGCATCTGACGGCGAGTGCATACGCCGTGATGCTTTCTCATATTCGGGAGCGTATGCTCTCGCTTGGCTATTGAGCGCCGTACCGTGGCGCAAAACGGAGGTTTTTATATAAGCTATGTCTACGAATCATATCAGATTGATCAAATTTCTTGCCGTTGTGCTCGCCATGGGCGGTGCCGCCGTGTGCGTTGCGTTGGCGCTGACCGCAACGGACGTGCTCCTGACGCAGATCCTGCTGCTCTCGCTTGCCCTTGTCTTTGTGCTGATGATCTATCCCTTTGTGCAGATCGCGTCCATTGCCTCGGCGCTCTCTCAGCAAAACGAGCGACTGAGCCTGCTTGCGGCGCGTATGGCAAGATTGCAGGAGCGTGTCGATAAAACGGGAAAATATTCTCCCGTTAAAAAGAGTGCGGGACGCACGACGGGTGACACCGTATCCTTTATGACCATGGATGAGGCGGCGGCGCTGTATATGACCTCGGAGACGATCTCCGTGCCCGCGATGAAGCGAGGGACGGGTGAGAGCTCCATGACGCGCATCCACGGCACGGAGCGTACCGCAACCGCAGGCGATGCCATGAGCACGGCCGACACGGCCAGAGTCCCGACCGGCAGCGTACCCAAGGCATCGACGACCAAGGTGCCGAACGTCAACAGCGCGGTGAGAGTGCCGACGGTCACGAACGCCCCCCGCGTCCGTGAGGACGCCGCGATGACGGGTGACACCGTCGTGCCCAACGTCAATACGGCACCCACCGTGCAGGATCAGCCGACCAAGCGTGTCAACGCCCGTACGGGTGAGGTCGGATTCTTTGATAAGGCGACCGAGCGCAAGAAGCCCCGACGCATGACCGTCGGAGAGGATACCGTACAGTTCAGTGTAAGACGCGCGGAGTCCAAGGGCGCACGCCCATTCTCTCTCGTCCGTACGATCGCCGCAGGCGGTCTGCATACCGTGGCGGTCTCGCAAAGCGGTCACGTATACGCCGAGGGTCACGGCAGATACGGCCAATGTAATGTCGCCACGTGGGAGAACGTCGTCTCCGTTGCGGCGGGCACGCACCACACCGTATGCGCCTGTGCGGACGGCACCTGCCGTGCGGCGGGCTATAACGGAAGCGGACAGTGCGAGGTCGGCTCGTGGTCCTCGATCGTTTCCGTTGCGGCGGGCGCAAGCCACACGGTCGGTCTGCTTGCCAACGGTACCTGCGTTGCCGTCGGCGAGAATACATACGGTCAGTGCAACGTTCTGGATTGGACGGATATCATCGCGATCACGGCAAACGCCAACTGTACCATCGGTTTAAAATACGACGGCACCATCGTTGCCGTCGGTCCCAATACGGACGGCGAGTGGGCGGCGATCAAATGGAGCGGTCTGATTGACGTGGCGGCGGGTGGCTTCCACACCGTCGGTCTGCGTGCGGACGGCACCTGTGTTGCCGTCGGTAACAATGCCAATAAGCAGTGTGAGGTCTCCCGTTGGTACGATGTCTGCGCGGTAGCCGCAGGCGCTTTCCATACCGTCGGTCTGAAAAACGACGGCACGGTCATCGCGATCGGTCATAACGGACACGGTCAGTGCAATACCGCCGAGTGGCGTGAGATCGTCTCCGTCTCTGCGGGCAGAAATCATACCGTTGCCCTTACCAGAAGCGGACGCGTCTATGCCGTCGGTGACAATACCTATAACCAGTGCTTCGTCCAGAATATGAACGACGTCAAAGCCAAATAAAGCAACATAACAA
Organism: Clostridia bacterium; assembly: GCA_017456965.1. Lineage (GTDB taxonomy): Bacteria > Bacillota > Clostridia > Oscillospirales > CAG-272 > QALR01. The sequence goes on along the minus strand of JAFTIJ010000158.1, from coordinate 185 downwards.
AGCATGGGTCTGTCTCATTCAAGGATAATTTGCAAAAAGTAAATAAAAAGCGGGCCGTGCCCGCATCCCCCAGCTCGCCTATCGTAACTTTCCGCGCAGACAAGCACGGCATAACGGCGAGGTCCGGTTTGCGCAATTTCCTATGGTATAAAAAGAAAGGCTCCCTTGTGCAAAGGGAGCTGGCG
>JAFTIJ010000157.1 GCA_017456965.1 Clostridia bacterium | reverse complement strand
GGTCAGATCAATCGTAAAATCCATAGAATAACTCCTTTTTTATTGGGGGCATACGCCTTCTTTTCTTGGGTACCCAAGAAAAGAAGGCGTATGCCCCCAATAAAAAAGGAGTTATTCTATGGATTTTACGATTGATCTGACCCGCCCTTTGGGCGAGGTGAAGCCCGTGAACGGCGTGTGCAACGGTCCCTCCAAGTTCACGGCGAAGTATTTTAAGAGAGCGCATATTCCGTTCTCCCGTTTGCACGATATGCGTACGCACTTTCACGGCTGCTGTGATATCCCGATGATCTTCCGCGATTTTGACGCGGATGAGAATGATCCCGCAAATTACGATTTTACACTCTCCGACTATTATATCGAGAAGATCAAGGAGTGCGGTACCGATATTATTTACCGCCTCGGCTCCAGCATGGAGCAGGGAGACTTCCGCTTTTACAATCGCCCGCCGAAGGACTATGCCAAGTGGGCGCGGATCTGTGAGCACGTGATCCGTCATTATAACGAGGGCTGGGCGAACGGCCATCACTACGACATCAAGTATTTTGAGATCTGGAATGAGCCCGACGGCTGTAATCCCAACCGAGAGATGGACGGACAGTGGACGGGCACGCCCGAGGAGTTTGGCGAGTTTCTCTCGGTGGCGGCGTCGCATCTCAAGGCGGCGTTCCCCGACCGCTATATCGGTGCGTATCCGAGCTGTAATATTTTATCGCCCGAGAGAGAGGCGTTTTTCCGTACGGTATTTTCTATCCTGAGAGAGCGTGGGACGCCGATCGACTTCTGCCCGTGGCATTGCTACGTGGACGATCCCAACCGAACGAAGAAGTATATCGCCAAGATCCGATCCCTGCTCGACGAGTACGGCTATCGGGATACCGTGCAGATCTGCACGGAGTGGAACTACTTCTGGGTGCGCCCCGGCCTTTGGGCTGAGTTTGAGCTGGAGGGCGGGGAGTATCTCTTTGAGGAGCTCTTCAAAACGGCAAGCTCTCACGTCGGTGCGGCGTACAGCCTTGCACAAATGATCACCTTCCAGCACAGTGAGGTAAAGATGGCGACCATGCATCGCGCGGACGCGCTCTCGATGTATTGCACCATGTTCAATATCTACGGCGTGCCGCAAAAGCAGTTCTCCGCCTTTTACGCCTACGACGCGCTCCGCGAGGGCGGGACCGAGGTCACGCTCGTCAAAGGAGAACATACGGACGGCGTTTACGCGATGGCGTCGGGCGATCGGAACGCGCTGTATATCGCCGTCTCACAGTATCGCGGCGCATGGCGCAGCTATCGCTTTGAGATCCTTGGGCTTGATCCCGACGCCGAGTATATCGCAGAGAGATATCTTACGGACGATATGCGCGATTTTTCGCCCGTTGGCACGCAGGAGGGAAGACCCGAAGCGCTCTCTCTTCGCCCGTATCTGAAGGCGAACTCCGTTTTCGTGATGAAAATCCGAAAAAAATTCTGAAAAGATGGCGCAAGCAATGCAAAAATTATTCCAAAGATATTGACAAAGAGCGCTTTTGAATGTATAATATGAAGTGCTGTATCTTGGAATCTGTGAAACCATATAGGAGGTCTGAATGATGAAGCTGGATATGTTACCGATCCTCTCGGGCGCGTCCGATGAACTGCATTTTGACTTTTCTTTCCTTCCCGAAAAGGACGGGTTGATCGCTACGGTCTACTCGGATGTGGATTTCTCGGACGAGATAGTTGTGACGGGCTATGTGAAAAACATGGCGGGGTATATGGTCCTCTCCGCAGAGGTGAGGGTGCCGTATAATACCATGTGCGCGAGATGTGCCGAACCCGTCTCCGGCGTGCTTGAGATTTCGTTTGAAAAGGATATCGCTACGAGCGATGACGTGTCGGAGGATAACGACGACTACGTTATCATCGAGGACAAGAAGCTTGACGTTCTTCTCCCCGTGGAGGAGCAGATCATGCTGGAGATGCCCTCGAAGACGCTCTGTAAGGAGGACTGCCGCGGTCTTTGTTGCAAGTGCGGCAAGAATCTGAACGAGGGGGACTGCTCCTGCGAGAAGCATGAGGTCGACCCCAGACTCGCGATCCTGAAAACATTATTGAAATAGCGGAGCTTTATTATTATTTTAGTACAGACTCGGTGATCTCACCGATATTGAAATGGAGGTTAGATAACATGGCAGTACCGAAGAAAAAAGTGTCGAAGGCAAGACGTGACAAAAGACGTTCCAACGTATGGAAGCTTGACCTTCCCGGCATGACCAAGTGCCCGAAATGCGGCGAATACAATCTTTCCCACAGAGTTTGCAAGGCTTGCGGAACATACAACGGCAAGGAAATTGTAAAACAGGAAGCGTAATTTGCAGCCACGGTTGCAATCGAGGCAGGTGTGCGGTACGCATACCTGCCTAATTTCTATTTACGGGAGTTTTTTATGGTAGAAATCACAGCCGTCCTTGCGGGGACGCCCGCGGCGCGGCACGGCATCCGCGCAGGCGACAAGCTCGTCGCCATCAATCATCACGCGATCAACGACGTTCTTGACTATCGCTATTATCTTTGCGAAAAGAAGCTGACGCTTACGCTTGTGCGCGAAGAGAAGGAGATGACGGTCAACCTCAGAAAGGGCGAGTACGACGACATCGGTCTGGAGTTTGAGACCTTCCTGATGGATAAAAAGCATTCCTGCCGCAATAAGTGCATCTTCTGCTTTATTGACCAGCTCCCGCGAGGCATGAGAAGCACCCTGTATTTCAAGGACGACGACAGCCGCCTTTCTTTTTTACAGGGAAACTATATTACGATGACCAATCTGACGGACGAGGACGTGGACCGCATCATCAAAATGAAGATGTCGCCCATCAACGTATCCGTACACACGACCAATCCCGAGCTGCGCGTGCAGATGCTGAAAAATCCGAACGCCGCAGGCTCGCTTGCATATCTTGAGCGCTTCGCCAAGGCGGGCACGGAGATCAACTGTCAGATCGTGCTGTGCCGCGGCATCAACGACGGCGAGGAGCTCACGCGCACCATGCACGATCTCGCCGCGCTCCATCCCGCGGTGAAGAGCGTATCCATCGTGCCTGCGGGCATGACGAAATTCCGCGAGGAAAAGAAGCTGTATCCCCTGACGCCCTTTACCGCTGATGAGGCGAAGGCCGTTGTCGGACAGGTCGAGCGCTTTGCCGAGTCCTGTATGAAGGCGTACGGCACGCGCATCTTCTACGTCGGTGACGAGCTGTATTTAGAGGCGGGGCTTCCGATTCCCGACGCGGCGTATTATGAGGATTTCCATCAGTTTGAGGACGGCGTCGGTATGCTCGCCGCCACGAGATCCGAGTTTTATGCGGCGATGGAGGATGCACGGGATGACGGCAGACAGAGAGAGATCTCCGTGGCAACGGGTGTTGCCGCGTATCCCCTGATGCGGGAGCTTGCCGACGCCGTAATGGCGCGCTATCGCGGTATCCGTATCCACGTATACGAGATCCGTAACGACTTTTTCGGTGAGAGCATCACCGTGGCGGGACTCATCACGGGCAAGGACCTGCTTGCTCAGCTGACGGGCAAGCCGCTCGGCGAGACGCTCTATATCTCCCAGACGATGCTGCGTCACGAGGGCGACCTCTTTTTGTGCGGCATGAGTGTGGACGGGCTCGCGGCGTCGCTTGGCGTCGAGATCTGCCCGACCTCCCCCGACGGCTACGACGTATTCGACGCGTTTGTGGGGAATAATTGGTAAACAAAGAATGAAATAAAGGAGGCGATCCCATGGCAAAAACAGTGGCGGCCATCGTCGGCAGACCGAACGTTGGCAAAAGCACGCTTTTCAACAAGATCGCAGGTACGCGCATCTCCATCGTGGAGGATATCCCCGGTGTTACGCGCGACCGAATTTACTATGAGACCGAGTGGAACGGCAAGCCGATCGTTCTGATCGACACGGGCGGTATCGAGCCCAAGACGGACGATCTGATCCTCGCGAAGATGAAGACGCAGGCAGAGGTTGCCATCGAAACGGCGGACGTGATCGTCTTTATGTGTGACGTCCGTGCGGGTCTCACGGCAGACGACAGAGATATCGGCATTATGCTCCTGAAGAGCGGTAAGCCCGTGATCGTCTGCGTCAATAAGATCGACTCCATCGGCGCACTCCCGATGGAATACTACGAGTTTTACGAGCTCGGCTTTGACGGCGACCCCATCGCCCTCTCCTCTCTCCATGGTACGGGTACGGGTGACCTGCTCGACCGCATTCTGGAGCTCTCCCCCGCAGACGACACCCCCGAGGAGCCCGACGACTCCATCAAGGTTGCCGTGATCGGTAAGCCGAACGCAGGCAAGAGCTCTCTTGTCAATAAGGTGCTCGGCGAGGAGAGAATGATCGTCTCCAATATCGCGGGCACGACGCGTGACGCGATCGACAGCTACGTGGAGAACGAATACGGCAAATATACCTTCATTGACACGGCGGGCATCCGCAGACAGAGCAAGGTTTTGGACCGTATCGAGAAATACAGTGTGCTCCGTGCGCACGCGGCGGTAGAGCGCGCAGACGTCTGCGTTCTGCTCATCGACGCGACGGAGGGCATCACCGACCAGGACGAGAGGATCGCGGGTCTTGCTCACGAGGCGGGCAAGGCGACCATCATCGTCGTCAACAAATGGGATATCGTGGAGAAGGATAACTCCACGGTCAAGGAGTTTACGGACAAGATCCGCACCTCTCTTGCGTATATGCCCTACGCTCCCATCCTCTTTATTTCCGCTAAGACGGGTCAGAGACTGAATAAGCTCTACGAGTTTATCAATTACGTCAATGAGCAGGCATCTCTGCGTATCTCTACGGGTATGCTCAACGAGGTCCTCTCCGACGCGATCACCAAGGTTCCGCCTCCGACAGACAGAGGCCGCCGCCTGAAGATCTACTATATGACGGAGGTAGGCGTCCGTCCGCCCACGTTCGTTATCTTCTGCAACGAGGCAGAGCTTTTCCACTTCTCTTATCAGAGATATATTGAAAATAAGCTGCGCGAGACCTTCGGCTTCAACGGTACGCCGATCCGCTTCGTGATCCGCCAGAAGGGCGACGAGAAGTAAGCGGCACGCCGTAAGCGCTTTCCCACCGATTAAATATTGCCGCCATGCGGCAGAACGGAGATTTTATGGAAGCTTTCTATTACGCGTATCTGGAAAAGGGCCTGATCGGTAAATTGGGCTATGAGCTTGGCGATATCCCCTTTTTCCTCGCAGGTGTGCTTTGCGTGATCGTTGCGTATCTTCTTGGCAGTATCAATTTTGCGATCATCTTTTCCGAAAAAATTCATCATGACGACGTGCGCAGTCACGGCAGCGGTAACGCGGGCTCGACCAATATGCTCCGTACCTACGGCGTGAAGTCGGCGGCGCTGACCTTCCTCGGTGACGTGCTCAAGGCGGTCGTCTCTGCGCTGATCGGTCTTTTTGTGATGCCGTATCAGACGGGCTTTATGTACGTCACGGCGCTCGTTTGCATGATCGGTCATGCGTTCCCCATCTACTACGGCTTTAAGGGCGGAAAGGGCGTCGCTTGCCTTGCGGGCGTGATCCTCGTCGTCAATCCCCCTCTCTTCGTTTTGATGTTCTTCGTCTTTGCGTTTATCCTGCTTTTGACGAATTACGTCTCTCTCGGCTCGATCATCTGTGCGGTGGTCTTCCCGATCATGAATAATATCATCCCCTTTTACGTCAGCCCCGTGCCCCCTGTCGGGATCATCGCGGCCGTGCTGATGGGTCTCTTCGTCATCTTCCTCCACAGAAAGAATATCGGACGACTCTTAAAGGGTGAGGAATCTAAGGTTTCTCTCTTCAAAAAGAAGAAGTAAGCCGAAAAAAATTTCGGAAACTCAGAAAAAAATCGAAAAAATTTTAAAAAAGGTATTGCTATTTATCGAAATAAATGATATGATAGTATAGTAATGCAGATAAAACGGGCAGGATGCCACCCTCTCATGGCGGAATAACCGTTTTATATCGAAACCGATAAGGAGGTGTACACGATGCCGAATATCAAGTCCGCGAAAAAGCGCGTAAAAGTTATCGAAACCAAGACTCTTCAGAATAAGATGTTCAAGACTGCTCTCAAGACTGACATGAAGAAGTACGAGGCTGCAGTTGTTGCCGGTGATAAGGCTCTCGCTCAGGAGACTTACAAGCAGGCAGTTAAGAAGATCGACCAGGCTGTTGCTCACGGTATTCTTCACAAGAACAACGCTGCAAGAAAGAAGAGCAGATTCACGACCATGCTCAACAGCATGAACGGTTAATCTGAACCTTAATATAGTTTGTCAAAAAACGCACTCATCTCACCGGGTGCGTTTTTTTGTGCTCATTTTTCATACTATAGGAAATTGACAGGGGGCACATGAAACTTGTTTTTTCTGCCGATTTGTGGTATAATGGGGTTAGCAAAAATGCCTTCCTCCGGGAGGACGGTGGCACGCGGCAGGGGTTCCCCGAAGCGAAGGAAATGAGCTTTGGGGGTTCGCTGCGTAGCGTGACGGAAGGAGCCCGCGTAACTTTGAAGTTTTGATATGTTTTATTGTCACGCATTCTCCCTCACCCGACTTCGTCGGGAGCTCCCTC
>JAFTIJ010000156.1 GCA_017456965.1 Clostridia bacterium | reverse complement strand
CTTCTTTTCTTGACCCCTCAAGAAAAGAAGCAAAAGAAGCGGCGAACGCCCGGCGTTCGATCCGTTGTGGGGGAGGTGACGTCCCCGGTGCGTCTTGATCCATGTCGGCAAATTTCAACTTGTCGGACCGTTTGGTTTGCTCAAGCGCTCCCTGCGCTGTCATCCTCGAACGGAGCGTAAGCGAAGTGAAGGATCTTGCGCAAGAGCCAACCTTCCAAGTCAATGCATACCTTTTTCAAAAAAATGAAATTTTCCTGCTCTATCGCAGACACGCCAACGGCGAGGTCCATTTTGCGCAATTTCCTATGGTACAAAAAAAGAAATAACCCTTGACCGTTCCGTTTTCGTTTACGATCAAGGGTTATTTCTGGTCGATCTTGATATCTAACATCATTTGGTATGCCTCTCTTTCTTAGTCTACCCTTCGCTTTCTTTCTCACATCTCTGAAACACTCTTCAATCTTAATTCTCTAATGAGAATACCACTTGTTTTCTATATGCGCGTCATCGGCAAAAGGTGAAAGGTTTTTGTATGATATCAATCGTACATTGGAGTGTACCTCCTCTGTGTTTGTGTCTTTATTATAGCATAAAATTTGCAGGATTTCAATTGATGTTTTATATGAAATTTTAAAACCGTATTTGTTGGAAACGGAGAAGTTCCGACATCTTTTCTCTCGCGTATTTACAAAGGGAGCGCGATATGATATAATAAATAAATGTGGGGCAATCGCATTCCGACCCCATATTTTATGATTATATCTAAAAATACGATCCGACGGGATACCGCACCAAAGCAGTACACCGCCGGATCTTTTTGTTTTACAGAAAATAATTGTCGGTAATCACCCGCAACCGACCTCGCCGTTTTGCCGAGTACATGCAAGCAAGACGCGACGATAGGAGAGCACATGGGTGCGGGCAACGCCCGTCACTCAGTTGCCGAAGCGGTAGACGGTTACGGAGGTAAACTCCTCGCCCGCCTTCAGGACGCAATCGGTAAAGCCCTCGTGGTTCATACTGTCGGGCATATTCTCCGTCTCAAGGCAGAAGGCGTGCTGCTTCTTCTGCGTATATCCGCCCTTAAAGGGGAAATCGGGATTGGACATAAAGTTTGCGCTATAGAACTGTACGCAGGGGAGCGAGGTATACATGGTCAGCGTTCTGCCGCTCTTCGGCTCGGTCACGATCGCGCGGGGGCTCTTGATCGGATCGTGAAGCGTATCCGTAAATACCATACAGTGGTCGTAGCCACCCGCGAGCTTCAGCGGCTCATAGGTGAGATCGAAGTCGCGTCCGATGGGCTTGGTCGTACGGAAATCCATCGGCGTATCCAATACGGGGAGCACTCTGCCCGTCGGGATCAACTCGGCATCCGTCTCAACGAAGCGATCGGCGTCAAGATACAGCATATGCTCCAAAACGTCGCCCGAATCGAAGCCCGCCAGATTGAAGTAAGTATGGTTGGTGAGATTCAGAACGGTGGTCTTGTCGGTCGTCGCGCGGTAGCTGATGACGAGCTCGCAGCCGTCCGCAAGGCAATACTCGACCGTCACGCGAAGCGTACCGGGGTAGCCCTCGTCGCCGTCGGGGGAGACGAGCGAGAAGATCACACGATCGGCGTCCCCGCTCTCACGGATCTCGGTCTGCCATACTCTGTGTGAGAAGCCAACGCGTCCGCCGTGGAGATGGTTGGTATTATCGTTACAGTAGAGCGTATAGTCCTTTCCCTCCAGCGTGAATCTTCCCTTGCCGATGCGGTTGCCGAAGCGACCGACCACAGCGCCCTGATAGCCGTCCGCATCCTCGTAATCGCTGAGACGGTCGTAGCCGCAGACGACGTCGGCAAGCTCGCCCTTGCGATCGGGGGCGATGATATTCTTCACCGTCGCGCCGAAGTCGATCAGCGTGACCGCAAAACCGTTTTTGCCCGTCAACGTATAGCTATGAACGGTCTCGCCGTTCTTCGTTACGCCAAACACCTTTGTTTCAATGCTCATATAGTTCAGTTCCTTTCTTCTCGGTAATTTTCGTTACCCTCATTTTACCATAAAAGCGCGCAAGCGTCAAGAGATGCCTCGCAAAGCGTCCAAAAAAATGCGGGCTGAGCCCGTGCCCCGCATACGGATACGGCGTCCGCATCGTCGCGGACGCCGTATTTGGGTTCATGATAAAGAATATCAGATCAACTGATAGCCTGCCTCGGTGAGCTTTTGCTTGATCAGCTCGATATGCTCGAAATCGCGCGTTTCCATGCTGACGCGAACGAAGCAGCTGGAGATCGCCATATTCGGCTCAGAGCGGTCGTGACGGACAGCGGTGATATTCGCGCCCGTCTCTGCGATGATCTGATTGATGCGCAGAAGCTGACCGGGAATGTCGTTGAGCGCGATGCTGAGGGTGGTATTGCGTCCCGAGGTAACGAGACCTCTGGTGATAACGCGGGAGAGAATATTGACGTCGATGTTACCGCCCGATACCACGCAGGCAACCTTCTTGCCCTTGATCGGGAGCTTGCCGAACATAGCGGCGGCAACGGCAACCGCACCCGCGCCCTCTGCGATGAGCTTCTGCTTTTCAAGCATAGCGAGGATCGCCGCGGCGATCTCATCCTCAGAAACGGTCACGATGTCGTCTACGTACTTCTGCACCATCTGGAACGTAATGTCGCCGGGGTGCTTGACGGCGATACCGTCAGCGAAGGTGTATACCTTCTCCAGCGTGATCTGCTCGCCTCTCTTGCGGCTCTCGTACATACTGGGTGCGTTTGCCGCCTGTACGCCGTAGACCTTGATCGAGGGACGGAGCTGCTTGATGACGGAGGCAACGCCGGAGATAAAGCCGCCGCCGCCGATCGGAACGATGACCGCGTCAACGTCGGGCATCTGATCGAGGATCTCAAGACCGACGGTGCCCTGTCCCGCGATGACGGACTCGTCGTCAAAGGGATGGATCAGCGTCGCGCCCGTCTCCTTCTGGAGCTCCAGCGCCTTGGCGTAGGCGTCGTCGTATGCACCGGGGGTCAGTACGACCTGTGCGCCGAGACGCTTGGTGGACTCGATCTTACTGATCGGTGCGCTTGCGGGCATACAAACGACGCTCTTTACGCCCTGTCTGGTTGCCGCCAGAGCGACGCCCTGTGCGTGGTTGCCCGCACTGCAGGCGATGATGCCTGCTGCCTTCTGCTCCTCGGTGAGCTGGCTGATCTTGTAGTACGCGCCGCGCAGCTTGAAGCTACCCGTTACCTGAAGGTTCTCGGTCTTCAGATAAATATCGGTGTCGGAGCTGAGATTCGGAGCATAGATCAGGTCGGTCTTTCTTGCCACTTCGCGGAGCACGAAAGCGGCGTGGTAAACTTTGTCAAGTGTCAACATGGTGTTTCAATGACTCCTTTCCTTCCAGATAATATATGAATTGCTGAGCGGTCCGTCCCGATAGACCTCCGTGACGGATCTCCCAACGATTGGCGAACTGCAAAAGCTCGCTTTCGTCCAAGGTAATTGCCGTTTTCCGTTTTGCGAGCTCCTTGACGATCTCGTGGAAAAGGCCTCTGTTCGGTGCGCTGAAATTGATGGCAACGCCGAAGAGCGCGGCGAGAGAAAGCTTCTCCTCCATCGTATCCGAGCGGTGAACGTCGTTTTCATATTCCATATCCGAGCGGTCCTTCCACGTCTCGCGGATCAGGTGGCGTCGGTTGGAGGTGGCATAGATCAGGATATTGTCGGGGCGTGTTTCGACACCGCCCTCGATCACAGCCTTCAGGAATTTATATTCCAGCTCGTTCTCCTCAAACGAGAGATCGTCAATGAAGATCACGAAGCGGTAATTGCGGTTTTTGACAGCGGCAATGATCGCGGAGAGGCTGTGAAACTGATGCTTGTAGATCTCGATCATGCGAAGGCCCGCGTCGTAATATTCGTTAATGAGCGCCTTGACACACGAGGATTTTCCCGTGCCCGCGTCGCCGTAAAGCAAGACGTTATTGGCAGGGTAGCCGCAAAGAAACGCCTCGGTATTATCCTTCAGCTCCTTTTTCTGTATCTCGTAGCCGACCAGATCGGAGAGCACGATCTTCTCCGTGTTGTTGATCGGAAGGAACTCGACGCCCCCCTCTTGTGTCTCACGGATACGAAAGGCGCGGTTCAGGCCGAACATACCGACACCGTACGCGCGGTAGAAATCCGTCACAAGGTTAAAGAAGGCATGGTCGTCCGCCGCCTCTGCAAGCGTGAGGCTCAGCGCCTGCACACGCTCGCTGACACTGCGGTAATAATGCTTTTCCGACTTGGCGATCGCGCGGTAGTGCGTAAGCACGGTGAAGCAATCGACCGAGAGCTTCCGTTCGATCTCCGAGAAATCAAAATGAAACAATCGGCGGAATACGGCGAAGTCGTGGAGCGCAAAGGCGTTGACCGAGCCGTCGGAGGCACCTCGCCTCTCTGCGGTAAGCGTAAACGAGTTCTCGTTCGTCACAAGCAAAAAGGTAAGGTAATTCTGCCACAGATCGCGGTCAAAGCCGTAGGTCGTGGCAAGATCCAAGAGGCGCTTGACCTCGCGGAATACGCGCTGTCTCAGCACGTAGACGGGCGTCTCTCCCGCATCCGCCTCGCGGAAGATCTCCGCAAGACGGACGAGGATACAGTCCTCTCCGAGGTCACTGTATAAAATCAGTTCAGATAATTCGCGGTACATGATTATTCCAGGATCGCGCCCTTATCGGCGGAGGAGACAAGCTTGGCGTATCTTGCAAGGTAGCCCGTCTTGACCTTGGGCTCGGGGCATACCCACGCGGCTCTTCTCTTGGCAAGCTCCTCGTCGGATACCTGCAGTGTGATCGAGCACTCGCGGATATTGATGGAAATGATATCGCCCTCCTCGACGAGTGCGATGGTGCCGCCCGCCGCCGCCTCGGGGGAGACGTGACCGATGGAGGCGCCTCTGGTCGCACCCGAGAAGCGTCCGTCGGTAATGAGCGCGACGCTCTCACCAAGGCCCATACCGCAGATCGCGGAGGTGGGATTGAGCATCTCTCTCATACCGGGGCCGCCCTTAGGGCCCTCGTAGCGGATGACGACGACGTCACCCGACTTGATCTCTCTGTTGTAGATCGCCTTGATCGCGTCATCCTCAGAGTCAAAGACGCGCGCGGGACCCTCGTGCACCATCATCTCGGGCGCAACGGCAGACTGCTTGACCACACAGCCGTCAACGGCGAGATTGCCCTTGAGCACGGCGATGCCGCCCGTCGCGGAATACGGATCCTCAATGGGACGGATAATCTCGGTGTCGAGATTTCTGACGTGCTCCAGATTCTCTGCCATCGTCTTACCCGTACAGGTCATGACGGAGAGATCGAGCAGATCCTTTTTGGTAAGCTCCTTCATTACGGCGTATACACCGCCCGCGCGGTCGAGATCCTCCATAAAGGTATCGCCCGCAGGTGCAAGGTGGCAAAGGTTGGGGGTCTTGGCGCTGATGGCGTTGGACTCGTCAAGGCTGATCGCAAGTCCCGCCTCATGCGCGATCGCAGGCAGGTGAAGCATGGTATTGGTCGAGCAACCGAGCGCCATATCGACCGTCTCTGCGTTATGGAAGGCGGCGGGGGTCATGATATCACGGGGGCAGATATTCTTTTCGATCAGCTCCATGATCTTCATACCCGCATGCTTGGCAAGACGGATACGCGCGGACAGGGGCGCGGGGATCGTGCCGTTACCGGGCAGAGCCATACCGATCGCCTCCGTCAGACAGTTCATCGAGTTTGCGGTATACATACCCGAGCAGGAGCCGCAGGAGGGGCAAGCGTTCTCCTCGTAATCGAGCACACCGTCCTCGTCGATCATGCCCGCCTTGTACGCGCCGACCGCCTCAAACATATGGGAGAGGCACGTGCGTCGTCCATCCTTCAGGTGTCCCGCAAGCATCGGGCCGCCCGAGCAGAAGATCGTGGGAATATTGAGGCGTGCCGCCGCCATCAGAAGGCCGGGCACGTTCTTATCGCAGTTCGGGATCATGACGAGACCGTCAAACTGATGCGCCATGACCATCGCCTCGGTAGAGTCGGCGATCAGGTCGCGTGTGACGAGCGAGTATTTCATGCCGACGTGACCCATGGCGATACCGTCGCATACGGCGATCGCGGGGAACATGATCGGCGTGCCGCCCGCGGCGCGTACGCCCGCCTTGACGGCCTCCTCGATCTTGTCAAGATTCATATGACCGGGAACGATTTCATTGTGAGAGGATACGATGCCGACGAGCGGTCGGTTCATCTCCTCCTCCGTAAGACCGAGCGCAAAAAGCAAGCTACGGTTCGGGGCACGCTCCACGCCCCGTTTGATCTGATCGGAAAGCATAGTTTTTTCTCCTCTTGTTGGTTTGCGTTCGTTTTTTTCTTGTCCCGACAAGAAAAGAACCAAAAGAAACGGCAAGCGCAAAGCGCTTGACCCGCAGTGGGGTTTTATCACAAATATCCCGAGGAAGTCCTCGGGATAGGATTGGTGGGGCGAGGGAGGTGCTTGTTTCAAAAAGCCCTTCCCCGCAAAAGCATCTTAGTTGGAAGCGCTGTCGAGGTCGCTGTCGTTCTTCCAGAGCATCTGCTCGCGCAGACGCTTGCCGACGATCTCCATCGGGTGCTTGGCGAGAGCCTCGCGCTTGGAGTTGAAGAAGCAACGGCCGTTCTTATTCTCTGCGATCCACTTACCTGCAAAGGTACCGTCCTGGATATCGCTGAGAACAGCCTTCATATTCGCCTTGGTCTGCTCGTAGGGGAGCACACGGGGGCCGGAAACGTACTCGCCGTACTCTGCGGTATCGGAGATGGAATAGTTCATGGCCGCAACGCCGCCCTTATTGATCAGGTCTACGATGAGCTTCATCTCGTGGATGCACTCAAAGTAAGCGTTCTCGGGCTCGTAGCCTGCCTCAACGAGAACCTCAAAGCCGCAACGCATCAGGTCAACGACACCGCCGCAAAGAACGGTCTGCTCACCGAAGAGGTCGGTCTCGGTCTCATCGTGCATGGTGGTCTCCATGATACCTGCGCGTGCGCCGCCGATGCCGGCGATGTAAGCGAGCGCGATATCATACGCCTTGCCCGTAGCGTTCTGCTCTACGGCGATCAGGCAGGGCACGCCCTTGCCCGCAACATACTGAGAGCGTACGGTGTGACCGGGGCCCTTGGGAGCCGCCATGAAAACGTCTACGTTTGCGGGGGGAACGATCTGCTTGTAGCGGATATTGAAGCCGTGTGCAAACGCGATCGCCTTGCCCTCGGTGAGGTAGGGTGCGATATCCTTTTTATACATATCTGCCTGATTCTCGTCGTTGATGAGGATCATGATGATATCGGCCGCCTGCGTAGCCTCGGCGACAGTCATAACAGTGAAGCCGTCACGCTCGGCGATGGGCCAGGACTTACCGCCCTTGCGCAGACCGATGATCACGTCGCATCCGGAGTCACGGAGGTTCAGCGCGTGTGCGTGACCCTGAGAGCCGTAACCGACGATGGCGATCTTCTTACCGTCCAGCTTACCGAGATCGCAGTCTTTTTCATAATACATTTTTGCCATAATCAAATTCTCCTTTTTCTTTGGTTGCTTCATAAATGGTATCAGCGCCGCGTTCGAGCGCAACCATACCGGTACGCACAAGCTCAAGAACGCCGAATTCCTTCACAAGATCAATGATCGCCTCGGTCTTTCTCGCGTCACCGATCACCGCAATGGTGAGCGTCGTCGTGGATACGTCGATAATAGACGCGCGGAAGATATTCGCGATCTGAATGGCGCGGTTGCAAGCGTCATTGCTTGCCGTGTGGACCTTCAAGAGAATGAGCTCACGGCGGATGGACTTTTCAAGGTCCAGAAGTTTTACGGAGTGCACGGGGAGGAGCTTGCGAAGCTGATTGCAGAGCAGATTCGTCTGCTGATCGTTCGCCATGACCTCGATCGTAATGCGGGATACAGCGGGGTTATCCGTCGTACCGACCGCGAGAGATTCAATATTATAGCCCTTACGGGAGAACATACGGGAGACCTGAGAGAGCACGCCCGATTCGTTATCAACGAGTACAGAGAGAGATTGTCTTCTTATCTGATCCATGGCGTCCTCCTTATACTACCAAAAACTTGGTGATCTTCTCACCGACGGGGACCATGGGACGGACCATCTCGTCCATCTCGATCGCGCAGTCGATCACGTAGCCATGGTCGCTTGCGAGGGCCTCCTTCAGCGCGGCCTCCAGCTCGTCCACGGTGCAGACGCGCTTACCGCCGAGGCCGTATGCCTCAGCCAGCTTGACAAAGTCGGGGCCACGCTCAAGCGTGGTCTGCGAGTAGTGACCGTTATAGATCAGGGTCTGCCACTGACGGACCATACCGAGTGTTTGGTTATTGTAAATGATCGTGATGATCGGGAGCTTGTAGAATTCCTCCGTGCAAAGCTCGTGGCAATTCATGCGGAAGCATCCGTCACCCGTGATATGGATAACGGTCTTCTCGGGGTTGCCCACCTTTGCGCCGATCGCGGCGCCGAGGCCGAAGCCCATCGTGCCAAAGCCGCCCGAGGTCAGGAGCTGTCCCGGATAATCGTAGTGGAAATGCTGGATAACCCACATCTGATGCTGACCGACGTCGGTTGCGACGATGGTATCCTGAGGACAGGTCTTGGCAATGGTGTCGGAGATCTGCTTGGGGGTCATCGTATGCTCGTGACCGCTGTCGTACTCGACCTCGGTCTTGAAGGAAAATACGTAGTCCTTCCACGCCTCGTGATTCTGCTGCTCCAGACGCTCGTTGATGAGCTGGAGCACACGCTTGGCGTCACCGATGATATGGTGATCGACCTCGACGTTCTTATTGATCTCCGCACGGTCGATATCGATCTGCACGATCTTCGCCTGCTTGGCAAAGGTGGGGGGATCGAGTGCGACACGGTCGGAGAAGCGGCATCCGACGGCAACAAGCAGGTCACAGGCGTCACACGCCATATTGGAGGCCTGAGAGCCGTGCATACCGATGATACCCGTCGTGAGCGGATTTCTGCCGCAGAAGCCGCCGCCACCCATAACGGTAATGGCAACGGGGGTATCCATGCGCTCTGCGAGTGCCAGAAACTCCTTGTGTGCGCGACTGCGGACAACACCGCCACCGCAGACGAGCAGGGGCTTTTTGGAGTCACGGATCATATCGACCAGACGCTCGACGTCACCGATGTCGGGCTCGGGCGTTTTCAGGTCGTGGCTGGCACGTCGGATCAGGGCGCCGAGCTTGCCGTGCATGGCGTGCTCGTCGCGAGGAAGGGGCGTAAACTCGGTTTTTTCGGCAGTCACGTTCTTGACGATGTCGATGAGAACGGGACCGGGGCGTCCGCTTCTTGCAATGGCGAACGCTTCTCTTACGATATCCGCGAGCTTTTTGACGTCGCGGACCATGTAATTGCATTTGGTGATAGGCATCGTAATGCCCGTGATGTCAACCTCCTGAAAGGCATCCTTTCCGAGGAGTCCCTCGTTGACGTTACAGGTGATGAAAACAATGGGGGAGCTGTCCATATATGCTGTGGCAATACCTGTCGTGAGGTTCGTACAGCCGGGGCCCGAGGTGGCGAAGCATACGCCAACCTTACCCGTCGAGCGGGCATAACCGTCAGCTGCGTGGGCCGCGCCCTGTTCGTGGGCGGTCAGGTAATGTCGGATCTTGTCTCCGTAATTATAGAGTTCATCGTAAACGTTGAGAATGGTTCCGCCGGGATAGCCGAAAATGGTATCGACCTCTTGTTCCAGCAGGCATTCCATCAGAATTTTTGCGCCTGTCATAAGCATGGGCAGGTTTCCTCCTTGGGGTCGGGCAAACGCGCAGGGCTTCGTTTACCCATGGTATCGAAACGAGACAAATTAGTCTTGTGTTTATTTATACTATCACAAAAGAAAACGGATGTCAAGACTTTTTTTGGGCATCTTTGCCGAGATATCAGAAAGTCGTTTACGCCTTGCGTACGCTTGACAATCGGCGCTTTTCCGTTTATAATCGTATTATCACAAAAAAAGGAGACTCTCATGAATAAACAAACGATATGGCAGACGGCGCTCCGCCAATCCGCAACCGATCTCGGCTGTACCCCCGAGGATCTTACGGGCGGCAAACGCACGGTCGTTTTATCCCGCGCAGACGACGGCGCGCGCCGCTATCTCTCCCTGCCCTTTTTCTGCAATCTGGTGAGCTACGGTGACGGCATCGTTGCCTCCGTCGCACCCGAGTTTGAGGAGGCGGCGCGGCGGTATATCAACACCTATCCCGCAGAGCACTGCTTCGAGACGCCGAATATGAACGTGCTTGCCGAGCTTCTGCGCCCTCACGGTCACGGGGTCTGCTTTATGGCGGAGTATTTCCTGCCCGACCCCGACCGCCTGCAAGCGCTCCCCTGCCCGTATCCGACGCGCCTTCTGACGCCCGACGATTTCGCGTCGCTCTATCTCCCCGAGTGGAGCAACGCGCTCTGTGAAAAACGAAAGCATCTGGATATGCTCGGTGTCGGCGCATACGACGGTGACCGACTGATCGCGCTTGCCGGTGCCTCCGCCGACTGCGACACCATGTGGCAGATCGGCATCGACGTGCTCCCCGCCTATCGGAGGCAGGGCATCGCAAGCGCGCTTACCTCCCGTCTCGCGGTCGAGATCCTCGCCCGCGGAAAGGTCCCCTTCTACTGCGCCGCGTGGTCCAATATCCCCTCCGTCCGAAACGCCATTCACAGCGGCTTCCTCCCCGCGTGGACGGAGCTCACCGCGAAGCCCCTTGCCATGATCGACGAGATGAACGCCGCAACGTGAGCGCGGCATAACGGCGAGGGCGATTTTGCGCAATTTCCTATGGTCCAAAAAAAGCGGGCAACGCCCGCAGGAAGATGCTCGCCTATCGCAGCTTTCCGCGCAGACAAGCACGGCAAAACGGCGAGGTCCATTCTGATCAATTTCCTATGGCAAAAAAAGAAATGACCCTTGACTGCAACCCACCTGCAATCAAGGGTCATTTCTGTTCTGTCTTGATATCTAACATCATATGGTTATCCTCGCTTTCTTAATTTCCTTTTGCTTGTTCTGCGAAACACACCGTCACAAAAATTCTTTACGTTTTCAAGGAGAGAAAATCACTTATTTTGTGTTCGCTTTCACAAAAGGTGCCGGGGTACGACTTCCGTGAGGAAAGGTGATCGAAATGAACCGATCGGATGAGACTTGAGAGAAGCGAATCTATATAATACGTACCACCGTCGTGTTTATCCGATCGCTTGACGTTCAAATCCATACCTCATATTTAAAAGGAAGCCGTTAGATCAATAGGTCATCGGGGTGTACCTCCTTTGCTTTGTGCCTTTATTATACCATAAATTTCGCGTGTCTTCAATTGATTTTTTGTATGAAGTTCGCGGATCTTTTTTATAGAAAAGGGAGAAATTTTTCCGACTTTTTTGAAGAGGTTTACAAGCGCCCCCGTTTTATGGTATAATAATAATTGGGCGCGGTTTATCGTGTACCATGTGCTTTACGCAAACAACCTTTCCGAAAACAGCCGTCCTTACGTATAATCCCCCGTCCTTCGGCGCATACTGGATGTAAATCCAAGTGGGAAGGAGGAAATGGGAATGAACTATCTCAATTACAAGGAGACCCGCAGCGTAAAGCCGCAGACCGGCACCAACAAGCAAAACGGCACACAGGGGCAGAACAGCACCGACAGCAAAAGCGTACAGAATCACGCGCAGGATCAGCATCATCAGAATCACACTGAACAGCGTAGCAACGGTCACACTCACGCTTAAAAGCCGACACCCATAACAAAACGGTCACATCGGGGTCCGCAACGTCATAAACACCAAAAACGGGATCGCAATCCTTTTGATAAGGAACGATCCCGTTTTTATATTCGCCAAGAGAGATCTCTGCCAAGGTCGGCTCAGACCATTGCGTTCGGTACGCCGAGCGCGGCGAGTGCGTCCTTCAGCGCGGTCACGTCTCCCTCCCAAAGAGGGCTGACGTAGATCGCAATCTGCTCATTCTCAAGCAGACATCCGAAGCCGTAGTTCATGCACTCCACCGCCATATGCCCGCTCTCCTCACCGTAGCCGCCACGGATATCGAGCACCACAAAGTGCGTGTCCGCCATCGGATGGCTTGCCACCTCATAGACAGCGGCACACGGGGGAACGTAGGGGACGAGAGAGGTGGAGGCGTTGACCGTGGCATCCGTCGGGAGCACGGAGAGCGCCGCCTTCATCATGGCAAACGCCTCTTCTCCACTCTCGCGCTCGTATTTCGCACCGACGACCGCTTCTACCGCCTCACGGACGGATGCGGTATCGCCCTGCCAATCGGGGCTGACGAGGATCGCAACCTGATGCGTCTCGATCAGCATACGGTAATTATGCGCAAGACAGTCGGAGAGCATCGCCTTACTCGTTTCGTCGTAGCCCCAGCGGATATCCAGCACCACAAAATCGGTATCCGCCGTTTTATGATAGCCGATCTCGTAGACCACCTCGCGCTCCGCCAAGTGCGTTACGAGGAAGGTAGAGGCGTTGACAGAGGCGTCGTCGGGGATCGCCTCCAACGTGTCGGCAAGCGACTCGTAGCGCTCCGCGTCCGCATTCCACGACTGAATACGCGTACCCATCTCGGGTAAGACCAGATAAGAGTAAAAGACAAAGCCGGCCGCGAGTGCCAAGATCGGCAGATAGCGCTTGACCTTGCCCGACAGATCGCGGAAATTCATCACGGAGAGATAGAGCAAAAATGCCGCAATACCGAAATGGTACTGATAGATCAGCTCAAGCTGATAGGGGTAGGAGGTCAGGAGGTTCAACAGCATCGGCACGAGC
Source organism: Clostridia bacterium (assembly GCA_017456965.1). Lineage (GTDB taxonomy): Bacteria > Bacillota > Clostridia > Oscillospirales > CAG-272 > QALR01. The sequence goes on along the minus strand of JAFTIJ010000156.1, from coordinate 7,499 downwards.
AGCAGACGACGCGCACCCTTCCCCGTCGCAAGCGGGAGGAAGGCAAGCGGAACGAGCAATGCGAGGAAATATTTCACAGATTCCCATCCGCGCACGGTAAGCTGTTGGATAAAGAAGCCGGGATTGGCAAACGCCGTAACGATCACGCCGAAGAGCGAGCCGTCGGAGCTGACGTTCTCATAGCGCCCGCTCATGATGCCCTTGCCGAAGGTGTCGATATACCAGCAGGCGAAGAGAAAATAGAGTACCGCATAAACGAGCATCGCGAACCCCGTCCATTTTTTCTTTTTACTCTCGCCCGAGATCAGGACGTAGAGCGAGAAGATCGCAACGTAGACCGCCGAGTCCTCCTTGACAAGACAGCATAAGACGGTAAAAAGCGCCACAAGCGGCAGGCGCTCGGACTCATACGCCCAGAAAAGCCACAAAAGGATCGTAAACAGGAAGCAGTTCTCATGCAGATCAAAGAAGCAGCCCTTGCTGATCACGGGATACAGCGCGTAAATTGCCGAGAACACGACACGCGCCTTGGCAGAGAGCCCGAATCGGCGCATCAGAAAATAAAACGGGATCATACCGCTCGCGATCACGACCGCCTGCCCGATCTGCAGGGTCATCGGCGAGGGGAAGATCATGTAAAACGGCAACAGAACGTAATAGATCGGGGAGAGGTGCACGGCAAAATGCGAGAGCACCTCATTTCGCTCACAGGTCGTAATGGGAGCAAGGGTCTCGGCCATATTGTGATACATCTGTACGAAAATGCCGAAGTCATAGGTCGGCGTGGCAAAGGTCGCGTAGCGCAGACAGGTCGTGATCGCAATCACCGCACCGCAGAACACGGCAAGGATCACGGCCGCCCACGGAGATACCGCCCGCGGCAGATGCAGACGCGTGAGGATGTCGTCGTTTGCACGTACGAAATCCCATAGCACGAGCGCAAACACGCCGACGAGCGTAAAGCAGAAGAGCCACTTTTCCTCTACCGTCATCTCCATACGCGCAAGCCATACTACCGAGACGGAGACGAGGCCCATAAGCATAGCAAAGCCATCCGTCCGCTTCGTCGGTAAGACAAAGGCAAGCGCCGAGATCACGAGGAAAAAGAGCGAGAAGACCAAAATCGGTGCTCCAAGCCCCGCATCCTTCAGATACTCGGTCGAGGTGTAGTCACCGCTACGCGTCGCAAGCAGCGTCATCGCCGAAAAGAACCACGCGGCGATCGCACGGCGGAATATGCGGTCAAGACCGAAAATTGATGGGAGTTTTGTTTTCCAATTCATCGTTTGCACATCGGGATCTGCCCAAAAACGTTTTTTCGGATCAGACCCCATCCTTTCTTTTAAAAATCGGGGCAATACCGCGCGATACCTCACGCGGTATTGCCCGAACCGTTATCCTCTTCGTCGTACGATAAAGAAGATTATCTCACGTCAGATCTCAAAAAAGTGTCACGGTCTCCGCTTCGGTCTCCACGGGCTCGTCCTGCTTTTTCAGCGCGGTGCAAACACAGCCCTTGGGCACAGAGAAGGCAAGCGCATTCGGCACGCAGGTGATCTCCACGGTCGTCACGGGAGAGACCTCGCCATCCGCACAGATGCCGATGGGCTCCTTGGACTCGATCACGACCTTACGGCATTTCTGATAGCGCAAGAAGGGATACCGACTGTGATCCTCCGCGTCCACGTGCTGACCCGCCTTGTATTTGGGGATGATCTTGACAAATTCCGAGCGCGAAACACGGTCCACCAAGCACAGATCCAGCACGCCGTCGTTGAGATAAGCGTTCGGTGCAACGCGATAACCGTCACCGTAGAAATTGGAGTTGGCGATCGCGCAGAGCATAAATTCATTCTCTACCATTTCCCTATCGTCGATCACGACCTTAAAATTCTTGCCGAAGGGCTTGGTGAAGACGTCTGCGATCGCCATCGCATACGCCATCTTGGACGGCACCAGCGCACTGCGCTTGATCTGTGCCACCTTCTGTACGACGTCGCAGTCGAAGCCGAGATTGATAACGTTGAGGCTGTAGCGGTCGTTATACTTCATCAGGTCGATCGTCTGCGCCGTGCCGAGGATCTGACGGCGAATGTCCTTGAAATACTCACGGTTGGTAAATGCCTTGGTAAAGTCGTTGCCCGTGCCGAGCGGGACAACCGTGATCTCGGCGTTGGGATGACCGACCGCGCCGTTTAAGACCTCAAAGAGCGTGCCGTCGCCGCCTACGGCGTAAAAGCGCTTCGGCATATCGGGGTACTGCAGGCAGGTCTCGCGCACAAAGCGGGTGCCGTCGCCAACGGTCACGGTGTGATAGATCTGATATTCCGCACCCAGCTCCTCGCAGGCGTACGTAATGGAGGAGAGCATCGCGGGGAGCGCCTTGCCCTTACCCGCCGCGGGATTGACGATAAAATAATGTTTCATAAGTAATCTCCGTTATCTGTAGAATTGTTGAGAATGCTTTTCTTGGATTCGGGGAAAACGACACCCGGGAACCGACAAGCCGAGCATTTCGGTTGAGAGCATAAGGGAGTCGCAAAATATGCCTATTATAATCAGTATACCAAGTTCCCCCCCGCCCTGTCAATGGATTTTTGTAAAATCACAGATTCCGTTCATCAAAAGCGCAGTTTTTATACAAAACGCCGCAAAATCCTCTCTGCAACACACATTTTGAGCCCTTCAAAAAATGGGAATACGTTTAAATCTGAAATATAGTATTGACGGAATTGTTCTTTTTTGATATAATACGTTTATTCTACGAAAAGATTTCGAAAGGAAACGTCACTATGAAGCTGAAGACCACGAAGAAAAGCTACGAGGAGGTTGTCGCGATCCCTCGCAAAAAGCATAAAAAGCCTCTGAAGCCCAATATGTTTTTCCGCACGCTGATGAAGGTCGTCGCCCAGCCCGACCTCATCTCCACCCATTTCACCTGCCGCAAGATCGGCATGGAGAAGCTCGGGAAAAAGGAGCCTGCACTCTTTTTGATGAACCACACGAGCTTCATTGATCTGGAGATCGCGGCAAATCTTCTGTATCCGCGCCCCTTCAACGTCGTTTGCACCTCGGACGGCTTCGTCGGCAAGCACTGGCTGATGCGTCAGATCGGATGCATCCCGACCAACAAGTTCACCTCCGATCTGCGTCTGATCCGCGATATGACCTACGCGATCAAAACGCTGCGCTCCTCCGTCGTCATGTATCCCGAGGCGGGCTACAGTCTGGACGGCACGACCACCACGCTCCCCGAGACGCTCGGCGCCTTTCTGAAGCTGCTCGGTGCGCCCGTCGTCATGATCCGCACCTACGGTGCCTTCTCGCGCAATCCGCTTTACAACAATCTCCACCGTCGCAAGGTCCCCGTATCCGCCGACATGGAATATCTGCTCTCTCCCGAGGAGGTCAAGTCCCTTTCCGTCGAGGAGCTGAATGCCGTCCTGAAAAAGGCGTTTGATCTCGACTATTGGCGCTGGCAGCAGGAGAACGACGTAACGATCACCGAGGCATTCCGCGCAGAGGGTCTGAACCGCGTCCTCTACAAGTGCCCCTACTGCGGTACTGAGGGCAAGATGTCTGCCGAGGGCGTAACGCTTCGCTGTGATGCCTGCGGCATCACCCACACGCTGACCGAGGAGGGCTATCTCCGTGCAGAGGGTGTCGAGACCCGCTTCCCGCACGTACCCGATTGGTTTGCATGGGAGCGCGAGGAGGTACGCAAGGAGCTCCTTGCGAGCGAATACAAGCTGGATATTCCCGTTGACATCTGCATGATGATCGACGCCAAGCATGTCTACCGCATCGGCACGGGCAATCTCACGCACACAGCCGAGGGCTTCCGTCTCGTCGGGTGTGACGGCAAGCTCGAATACAAGCAATCCCCCATCGCCTCCTACAGCGTCAACTCCGATTTCTATTGGTACGAGATCGGCGATATCATCTGCATCGGCGACTCCAAGACGCTCTACTACTGCTTCCCCGAGCAGGGCGTTGACGTCGTAGCAAAAACGCGTCTCGCCGCCGAGGAGCTTTACAAGATCAAGCACGTCAAAAAATAATTCTGTAAGGAGAAAAAATATGAGTTTTCTGATCTGTGCTCCCACGGTCTTCGTCATCGGTGACCGCTATGAGATCCTCGTTTGCACAAAGAAAAACGGAACGTGTGCGATCCGCGTCGGAGAGCACACGGTATACAGCGAGAGACACGGCATTCTTCTCTGCCAGACCAACGTCCACAAGATCGCCATCCCGCAGGCGTGGCTTGACGAGGCGTCGTCGTACACGGTGCTCTACCGTGAGACGGTCAATAAGAAAAGCTATTTTCCACAGTTCGGTGGAGAGGAGCAGGAAACCTTCTCCTTCCGCCCGCTGACAAAATCGGACGGCATTCACGTCTATCACGTAGCTGACGTTCACAGCCGCTTTGAGGAGGGGATCGAGACGGCGACCTATTTCGGTGACGAGCTCGATCTGCTCGTCGTCAACGGCGACATCGCCGAGGTCAATCGGGAGTCGGATTTTCTCAACACCGCAGACTTTCTTGCGAGAATCGCCCATGGATGTGTCCCCGTCGTTTTCGTGCGCGGCAACCACGACACCCGCGGCAAGCTTGCCGAGAAATACGGAGACTACTTCCCCACGGAAAACGGCGAGACCTATTTCACGTTCACGGTAGGCTCGCTTACAGGCATCGTACTGGACTGCGGCGAGGACAAATGGGACGACTGCCCCGAGTACGGCGGTGCGAACCGCTTTGAGGCATTCCGCCGCAGAGAGACCGAGTTTCTGCGCTCGCTCACACCGCCCGACGCTAAGCACGTCTTTGCCATCAGCCACATCTGCCCCGTCAGAGCTCATCACACGGCGGGCACGATCTTCGATATCGAGCGAGAGCTCTACGGCATGTGGAATGCAGAGCTCACGCGCCTCGGCATCCACTTCATGCTGACGGCGCACATGCACGACGCGGAGATCATTCCCCCGAACGGCGGTCTGATCCCCCACGACTATCCCCTGATCGTCGGCGCAGAGTACCGCAACGAGCGCTTCCTCGGCGCGGCGCTCACCCTGCACGGTAACACCGTAGAGGTCGTCTTCAACGACCGCGCGCATCGCGTCGTACGCCGTACCGTACTCACCGTCTGAGGGGAGACGCCCTTCTTTTCTTGGCCCCCCAAGAAAAGAAGCAAAAGAAAGTGCAAGCGCCCGGCGCTTGACCCGTCGTGTGGGAATGCTCCGCAAAATTGCAGAGGTTGACGTCTCGACGTCCCTGAATGCAAAGGTTGATCGTTTTGCTCCGGCAACACCTGCGCTGTCATCCTCGAACGAAACGCAGTGGAGTGAAGGATCTTGCGCACAGGAGAAGTCTCTGCTTTGATGTGTATCCTCTTCAAAAAAATCCGAGGGACTGCCTGCTTTACAAAAAGCGGGCAGTCCCTCGATTGTTTTTTAAACGTACGATTTATTTGCCAACCATAAAGGCGAAGAGCGAGATGGTGTTGCCGAGGCTCTCCTCATCCTTTTCCGCAAGGACGCGGACCGTCACGGTGTGCGTTCCTCTTTCGAGATCGACGAAGGGGATCACGTAGCCTGCGCGGCTGTACGACTTGCAGTAGGAATCCCATGCGGAGACCGTCACGGGCTCACCGCCGTCAAGCGAAAGCGAAACCTTACCGCTGTCGCGATCCTGGATCCAGTAGAGACCGAGTGCCGTTCCCTCAAAGGTATAAGTCAGCTCACTGCCTACGCCGTCCGCCGTCACATAATAGGGAAAGCGTCTCTTGAATCGCTTGTCCACGAAATGCCATCCCTCGATCGGTAGCAGATCCTTGATCTCCACGATCTCGCCGTGCGGGATCTCGGGGGATACCGCCACGGGAATCACGCGCTCGGTAATCGCATCCGCCGTCTCGGGAATCAGACGCTCCAGCGCCGTGCGCATCGTTTCGGTGCAGATAAGATATCCATCGTCGTTGGGATGCGTCTCATCGGTGGTGTAACGGAGCCAATCGCCGCCCGCAAGCAGAACGGCCTCATTCAGCTTCTGACCGAGATCCACCATATCGAGCCCGTAATGGTACGCCAGCATCGCCTGTACCGTGCGACTGCCGCGATCGCCCGTCTCCGCGACGATACGCTCCATGCCCTTGGTGGTGGTAAAGACGACGACGATCTCCGTCGTCTTGTCGTGCTCCATGATCTGTCTCAGGCAGCTCTCATAGTAGCGGAGCTGGTCACGGCGGCAAAGACCGCTGTCATTGGTCGCAAACTCGATAAAAACGAGATCGGGGTTACCCGCAAGCAGATCGTGCTCACAACGGTAAAATCCGAGGTCTGTGCCCGTACCGCCGATCGCCGCGTTTACCTCTTTGATCTCAGCCTCGGGGTATTTCGCGCGCAGATATCGCGTGATATTGGCACGCCAAGAGGTCTCATCCCACACGCTCGCGCCCGCGCCCTCCGTGATCGAGCCGCCGAAGTAGCCGACGGTCAGCTTCTTTTCTTTCGTTAAACGATATGACGTATTATTCAGCATGGTATATTCCTCCGCAAAATAAATTCACCCTTATCATAACACAAAATCACGCGAGATGCAAGAGGCACGCCGTCTTTTTCATTGGGAAAATATTTTTTCGAAAAGCAAAATATTTTCAAAAAGCTATTGACAAAAGAAATTGAATGTGATATAATGCTGAATGTTCCGAGCGAGAACAGGGGCAGAACAAATGTGTCAGTCTCCTCGGTTTATATAGAATAATGCGGCATCGCCAAGCGGTAAGGCAACGGACTCTGACTCCGTCATTACCTAGGTTCGAATCCTAGTGCCGCAGCCAAAAACAAAAGCACTTCGTAAGAAGTGCTTTTGTTTTTGGAACGATGTGTTCCGCTTGCGCGGAACGTGATGCGCACTTCGTGCGTGATGTTTCCTTCGGAAGTGATGTGCGCTTCGCGCGTGAGTAAGGAACACATCACATCACTTTGCGACGAAGGAGCAATACATCACTGTGCGATAGCACTACATCACTTCGGCGCAGCCGATACTTCACTATTTACAAACAAAGATTTTTATGCTATAATAATCTCAATAAATAATTTTCAATTTGTTTTCTTGCATTTTCGCTCTTTTTCGGTATAATGTGTTTACCACCCGAAAGGAGAACGAAAATGCCAAATCTAAAACCATACTATCAAGTAAAATTAACTCTGTTGCGCTGCAAGCTGTCCTTTCTCGAAAATCCCCCGAAAAACGAGGATGAGCAATACGCTTATGATATTATTCAAAAGGCGTATGAGATCAATGAGAAAAAGATAGAAATGCTTGATTTTGATAAGAACAAAAAGCTGTTAGAGGATTACTTTAGGAGGCTTGATAGCAGACGAAAATTATAACGAAATGAGGTGGTGTTATGACGAGGCTACTAATAATATTTTATTTGATGTTGCTTTTGTCAGATATAATCTTATTCATAACATTTAGGAATTTGATGTTCAGCTTT
>JAFTIJ010000155.1 GCA_017456965.1 Clostridia bacterium | reverse complement strand
CGCCAGCTCCCTTTGCACAAGGGAGCCTTTCTTTTTATACCATAGGAAATTGCGCAAACCGGACCTCGCCGTTATGCCGTGCTTGTCTGCGCGGAAAGTTACGATAGGCGAGCTGGGGGATGCGGGCACGGCCCGCTTTTTTATTTACTTTTTGCAAATTATCCTTGAATGAGACAGCCCCTCGGGCGAACGTCACTCTCCGTTGATCACACGGCGGAAGCGATCGCAATAGTATTGGATATTTTCCCACTTGGCACCAAGCGGGATACGGTGATCGGGGCAAGGAATATAACCCCCAAGCTCGATCAGCGGGCGCAGACGCTCGATCTCACGGTCGATCGCGGCGTAATCTGCGGCAAACGCGTTTTTGTTCATACCACCGACGCCGCGGATCTCACGCCCGTAACGCTCACGCCACGGACGGATGTCGGCACGCCACGTTCCCACCTCGATCGGGAACATTGTATTCACACCGTTTCCGACCCACGTCGGGATCAGGGCGTCGATCAGACCGTCGCAATCAAGAGAGACGATGTCACAGCCGTACTCCTTCAGGAGCGAGGTGATCTTGCGATAGTGCGGACCCACCATCTCATCAAAGACGCGCGGGATCACGAGAGGACCGTTCTTGAAGCAGATATCCTCCCAGAAGTGCGCCACGTCGGGGCGCAGTCCGCGCTCCAGTGCCGTCTTCACGTTATCGTACTGCACGGCGGCAACCGTATCGATGATCTCTCGATACAGCTCCTCGTCATCCGCGTACAGATACGAGAGCTCCTCCACACCGAGCATATCGCGGATAATACCCATCAGGCTCCCCGCCTCCAGCTGCACAGGACGGTGCGTGATCGTATCCTGACGCGCGATCAGAGCATCCAGCTTGTCAAAGCGCTGGCGACGCGGGTCGGGCATCAGACGAATCCGATACTCTTCCCAGTTTTCCCTGCCGCAAAAGCTCGTGCCCACCGTCTCGGGAATACTGACCGCCCCGGGGCGTGAGATCTCGATCAGCCCGTTTCCGTTTCTCCGCTTCACTCTGCCGTCGGCGTATTCCTCTAAGATCTCGGTCGTAAAGCCCGGGAAAAGCGATCTGCGGGGGGAATACATACTGATCCACTCAAAATCAAAGCCAAGCTTTTTTTCAAGCTCCGCGCTGACCGCGGGATAGTCGTCAAGAGGCGCCTCGATGCGCCCCTCCTGCTTCCACAAAAGAAGCAGCTCGTCCCAAAAACCAAAATGGACCACGGGCATCCTGTCATACGGCTCATACCGAAGGATCGCCATCGTATTCTCTCTCGTCGTCATGTGCTGTTCCCCCTACGTAAATTTATTTCGTAAATTCCTTCACAAACGGACGGTAACCAAGCTCCTCAAAGCCAAGACTGCGATAGAGCGCCTCGGCCCTCTCGTTCTCGGGCTCAGTCTCCAGCCTCATGCGGCAGAGCGCGCCCTTATAAAATTCCTCCGCAAAGGCAAAGAACGCGTGTCCAAGCCCTTGACCGCGATGCTCGGGCAAGAGATACAGCTCCTCGATCCACACGGTAAGCCCCCCCGCCTCGTGGGAATAGGTCTTGGCGGTCATTGCGTAACCCGCAATTTCATCCTTATTATATATAAGAAATCCGTCAGCATACACGTCCGAGCGCATCATCTCGTCAAACGCCGCCGCGTGATAGCTGTCGGGAATCGGATGCAGAACCGCATCCGATCCGTAAAATTCCTCGGAAAGCCACAGAAAAATTTCTCTGTCGGCCTCTGTCAGTCTTCGTATCATCATAAACCTCTCAAAAAATCATCAACGCCTATGGAAAAAGGACGCTTTTTTCATTGCTCTCAGGATCAGATCCACCGTGCGAATGAGATTCTCCCAGAATTCCGTATTCTCACCGCCCCGATCGATCTCCGCACAGGCAACGGCGAAAAGCCCCTTATCGGCGTAAAGAGCCCCCTCCCGCTCCTGGTCGTGCAGAGCCTCGCGCACGTGGCGTGCCTTGATCTTGCCGATACGGGAAACGAAGCGCGGCGAATCCACGAGCATCTCCAAAAGGAGCATCGCACGCATCGCGTCGCGCCAAAAGACGCGCTTTCCACCGTAATCGATCCACTCATCCACGAAATTTCGTTTCGCCTGAGCAAACAATCCGCGCTCTTGCCCGTAAAGCAAGCTCGGTCGCTCCTCACGGAGCGCGTGATAGACGTCGATCGATCTTACGCGCGAAAGATATCGGCGCAGACCCAAGCGCACAAGCAGCGCCTTTGTAAACGGAGCGCACACCTCCTCGTCCTCATCGACCTCCATCACGGACAGGATGGCACGAAGCGCCGCGATATCCCGCTCCTCGTAGAACGGGGGTGCACCGAACGCCTCGTCGATTACGCGGTGAGGAAAGTGATCCGTGCGTTGCACTCTGGAGCAAAGCAAGCCGTTTTCCAAACGGTCCACCGCAAGGTTCGCGGCGTTTTGCATCGCAAAGTTCAGACGGATCGAGCGTTTTTTCTTCAGCATTTCCAGCTCCTGCGTGCAGACCTCGGGTACGACGAATCGGTGCGACATCACGGGGATCACGTTTTTCTCCAGCGCCACTGCGTGCGAGATCTCCATGCGAAAGCGGTCGTCGGGACCGTAGTCCTTCATCGCATCGTCGGGAAGCACCAGCAAAAAGTCGTCACATTCGGCGATCCTCCCACGAACCTCGGGATCCACGTCTCCGCGGCGCAGGCACTCCATACCGAGAAAGACGCGGTAGCCGTCCCGCGTCAGACGGTCGTATAATGCGCACGCAAAGCTTTCGCCGCTACGTCTGTAGCAGATATAGATTTGTATTCTCATGAGCCTCTCCCCCGACTTTACAGTTTGATATTACGAGATCTCCTTCAAAAGAGAATCCGCCGCCATCATAATAGCATACTTGCCGCTCTCATAGGTCAGACCGCCCTGGAAAAATGCCGTGTAGGGCGGGCGCAGAGGACCGTCTGCGGAGAGCTCGATGGACGCACCCTGAATAAACGTGCCCGCCGCCATAATGACCTTGTCGTCGTAGCCGGGCATCTCCCACGGCTCGGGCGTAACGAAGGCATCCACAGGGGAGCCCGCCTGAATACCGCGACAGAAGGCGCAAAGCCCCTCGGGATTGCCAAACTTCACCGTCTGAATGATATCGTGACGTCTCTCGTCGTACTTCGGCTCGACCTCGTAGCCGAGGTGCTCGAAAATATACGCCGCCAGCGCCGCCGTCTTCTTCGCCTGCGCGACCACGTGAGGCGCAAAGAAGAAGCCTCGGAAAAAGTCTCTGGTCTGACCGAGCGAGGCACCGCACTCAAGACCGATACCCACCGACGTCAGGCGATAGGAGCAGAGCTCGACCGCACGCGCCGTACCCGCCACGTAGCCGCCCGATGCGGCAAGACCGCCGCCGGGATTCTTGATAAGAGAGCCCACGATCACGTCCGCACCGTGTGCCGTCGGCTCGCTGTCGTCGCAAAACTCGCCGTAGCAGTTGTCAACGACGACGTAAGCACCGCTTCTCGCCTTGGAGAAGCGCGCGATCTCACCGATCTCCTCAGAGGAGAGCGTGGGGCGGTTCGCATAGCCCTTGGAGCGTTGAATGAAAACGACCTTGACACGCGCCCCGTGCTCCTTCAGCTTGGCGTCAATGCCGTCAAAGTCGATACCGCCGTCCGCAAGAAGCGGAACCTCGTCGTAGTCCACGCCGAAGTCCGCAAGCGAGCCGTCTCCGTTTTTCGTCTTATCGCCGATCACCTGCGAGAGCGTGTCGTAGGGTCTGCCCGTGACGGCGAGCATCACGTCGCCGGGGCGAAGCAGACCGAAGAGCACCGTCGCGATCGCCTGCGTGCCGTTGACGATATTGTGACGGACAAACGCCGCCTCCGCACCGAAAACGTCCGCATAGATATCCCCCATCGCGTCTCTGCCCGTGTCGCCGTAGCCGTAGCCCGTAGAGCCCGCAAACATCGTCTCGGATACACGGTGTCTGCGATAGCTGTCAAGCACTCTTGCGGAGTTTCTGTAGGCAACCTCGTCCATTTCCTTGAAAACAGGCGCAAGCGCCGCCTCCGCCTCCGCAGTAAGCTGTAATATTCTGTCTGAAAATTCCATTGTTTCGTTCTCCTTTATTTATCACGGGACTGCTTTAAGCAAGCTTGGTCTCACAAAGCGCCGCAAGGATGCGCACGCCACCCGTCACGTCGTTCATATCAATGGTCTCCACGCCCGTATGACCGTATCGCGTGGGTACGGAGAGCGCGCCTGCGATACAGCCGCCGCCCGCCTGCTGCATCACGCCCGTATCCGTGCCACCCTTCTCCAAGATCTCAAACTGATAGGGCACCTTGTTGTCATCCGCCAGCTTTTTCATCAGATCGACCATGGTCTTGTGAGAGATAACCATGCTATCCTTGAGCTTGATGGCAATGCCCTCGCCGAGATTGACGGCAAAGGGCTTGCAGCCGGGGATGTCGCCCGAACCGCCGATATCCACGGCAACCGCATAGTCGGGCATGATCGCAAAGGCAGAGGTCTTTGCGCCGCGCACACCGACCTCCTCCTGTACGGTAAAGACGAAGTACGTATCGTTTTCAAAGCGCTTCGCCGATTTTGCCGCCTCAAAGAGCATGAGACAGCCGATGCGGTCGTCGATAGGTCTGCCGTAGACGCGACCGTTCAGCAGCTTTGTAAGGCTCGGGGAGAGACGGCAGGTGTCACCGATCTTCACGCGGCGCTCCGCATCCTTCTTATTTTTCGCACCGATATCCACGTAAACGTTCGCAGACTTGTAGTCGGAGGCGGGAACAGTCGGCTCGGGCACGAGCACGCCCTTGAGCCCGCTCGCAAAAACGACCTCCGCATACGCGGCGGCGTTGAACATGATGCCGCCCATCTTCGATACGCGCAGATAGCCTCTGTCGTCGATATAATTGACCATAAAGCCGATCTCGTCCATATGTGCGGCGAGCATCAGCTTCTTCGGGTTCTCTCCCCTGCCCTTTTTGAGCGCAATGAGGTTGCCCATCGCATCGCTGTATACCTCGTCCACGTAGGGTGCGATCTCCGCCGCGATCACGGCGGAGACGTTCTTTTCATCTCCCGAGACGCCGTCCGCCATCATAAACTTTTTCAGTTGAACAAACATTGCTGATAACCGTTCCTTTCCTTTTTCACCAGATGCAGGAGCAGATCTCCGATGGCATCCGCATCTCTTTCGTTAATGATCTCCGCGCCCGAGCGCAGATTTCTCGTTGCGAGTCCCAAAAAGAGCGTGGGGATACCCGCGCCGATCTTGTGGATCGTCTGGGCCTCCGTCGCAGGGCCGTCCGCCGTCGGGGGGTACTGATACGGGATCCCGTATTTTTCACAGCACTCCACCGCATCCGCAAACATCGAGCGATCGTAGATCGTCTTCATATCTGCGGGCGCGATCTGGATGCCGCCGCCCGCGTGCGCACCGCGGCGCTCTCTCGGCACACCTTGGAAGTCCGCCGAGGGCGCGGCATCGAGCACGATCGCACGGTCGGGCATCAGCGCAAACGCCGCGGCGTCCGCACCGTAATAGGTTCTGGCAATCTCGCGCTTGACGGTAAAGACGAAATAAAGCTCGTCCGACATCGTCTCGTCATATCCCTTTTCACGGATCGTGCGGATCATATCGATAAGCAACGTCACACAGGCGCGACCACCAAGTGCCTTGCCCGCGACATAGCCGCCGCGCAGACGGGTGAATTTCGGCTCAAAGGTACCGTAATCACCGAGAGACACGATATCCTCCGTCTCCTCACGGCTCGTATTTCCAAGCTCAATGTAAAGACCGTCTCGGTCCGCTGTCGTCTCGCGCTCTCTGCCGCTCATCAGGTGGATGGGCTTGGTGACAACGACACCGACAGCACCCGAGTCAAAGACCACGCGTCTGCCCGTGAGCGTATCCGTCGAGATATCACCGAGCAGGGAGATGCGCACGCGACCGTCGTTCTCAATGCTCTTGACAAGGAAGCCGACCTCGTCCATATGTGCCGTCAGCATGATGCGAGAGCGAGGCTCTCCGCGCTTGGGCGAGATGACGGCGATCAGATTGCCCAGCTTATCGTAGGAGATGGAGTCGCAAAGAGGCGCGATCTCCTCCCCGATCAGCGCCGCCACGTCGTGCTCCGCGCCCGAGGGGGCGACGGCGGCACCAAGGCGCTGTAAAAGTTCCGTATTCATAGCCTTATCCGTCCTTTCTTCCGTATCTCTCGCGGATCACCGTGGCAAGGAGCTTGGCGGTTGCCTTCAGATCACTCAGCGCAAGGGTCTCGTTTGCCGTATGCATATAGCAGATCGGCACGCCGAGCAGAACGGTCGGGATGCCGCCTGCGGCAAACACGAGCTCATCCGCGTGCGTACCCGTCAAGGTCGCCTCCACAACAGGCTGACAGGCAAGCCCCGCTTCCCTTGCGGTCTCCATGACGAAATCCGTCAGCTCTCTGTCGAGGATCGCGGAGTAGGTCAGCGTTGTTCCGCCGCCCACCTCCGTTTCACTCGGGTCCTTCGTGCCGTGGAGATTGCCGAACTCTACGTCAAAGACAATGGCGGCGTCGGGACGGATGCGGAAGGCGGCCGCCGATACCGCGTGCTGGAATACCTCCTCACGCGCGGAGAGGGAGACGTAGATATCGCAATCAAGCTCCGACATATCCAGCGACGCCACCGCGGCAACGACGGGGACGATCAGACACTTATCGTCAAAGCCCTTGCCGCAGAAATGCTCGTTTTCAAGCTCCGTGTAGACGGGCTCGTAGCCAATGGGCGTACCGATGGGGGTGAGCTCCATGGCCTCCTCGCGGGTAAGACCGACGTCCACGAGCAGATCGGTCACGGGGACGACGCTGTTCTTCGCGCCCGGCGCTTTCAGCACGCACGGCGTGGTCAGCACGATTCCCGGCATGGTCTCCTTTCCGTAGACGACGACCTCGGACGCGGGCAGAACGTGGGGGGAGAAGCCGCCGAGCTCACACACCGCAAGATGCCCGTCCTCCGTGATATTTTTGACGAGCAGGCCGATCTCGTCGTAGTGTACGTCAACAAGGAGACGCTTGGCGTTCTCCTTGCCGCACCGTCTGACGAAAATATGGTTGCCGACACGGTCGTACTCGTGCTCGTCAAAATAAGGAGCGACGAGCGCGGTCAGCTTCTCCTCGTCACGGTATTCAAAGCCGACGACGGACATCAGTCCGCACAGGTCGGCAAGAAATGATTTGATTTCCATAATGTCATATTCCTTTCATACGGATCGACAGACGCCGATCCGGGTCATACCTTACTCATCTCCAGACACACGATCTCACAGAAGCGGTCTCCGCGTGCCTCAAAGTTTTTAAAGGCATCGAAGCTTGCCGCCGCAGGTGAGAGCAAGACGGAATCGCCGCTTTTCGCAACGTGGAGCGCAAAGCGCACAGCCTCGTCAAAGTCCCCGATATAAGCAACGCGGTCGCGGGCAAAGCCCCTCTCACGAAGCGCTCTCACAACAGATAGCCCCGTATCGCCCGTAGCAACGACGTACTTCGATTTTTGCATCAGCGGCGCCAGCATGGGCTCAATGGGAATGTGCTTATCGTAACCGCCGACGATGGTGACAAGCCCTCCGTCAAAGCAGGAGAGCGCCGCCACGGTTCTGGTCGGGCTGGTGTCAATGGAGCTGTTGTAGCATTTCACGCCGTCGAGATCCATAATGAACTGCAGGCGATGCCGCACGCCGCCAAAGTCCGCCGCCACCGCGCGCATCTCCTCGACACCGACGTAGCCCCAGACGGCGGAGATCGCCGCCATATAGTTCTCCGCGTTATGGAGACCGAGCAAACGGATCTCTCCACTGGTCATCAGTGTATAGACCGTCTCTCCGTCGCGGTAGCAGACCGTATCGCCGTCTAGATAGCACGCGCGCTCACCGCCGGGATCTCCGACGGAGGAGAAAAGGGTAACGGGGGCGGTCGCCTCCGCCGCCATCCGACGCGTAAGCTCGTTTTCCGCATTCAGGACAAGCCTTGCATCCGCGCGTTGGCGCAAAAAGATATTCTTTTTGCTCTCCGTGTACTCCGCCATATCCGTATGCCAATTCAGGTGATTGGGTGTGACGTTCGTCACAATGGCGGAGATGGGACTCGGTTGCATGGTGTGGAGCTGGAAGCTGGAGAGCTCCAATACGGCAAAGTCGTCCTCCGTCATTTCCGTAAGATAAGGCAACAGCGGCGTGCCGATATTGCCGCCGAGATAGACGCGCACGCCCGTTTTCGCGGCCGCACGCTTCAGCATCTCGCTGACGATAGTGGTGGTCGTCGTCTTGCCGTCGCTTCCCGTCACGGCAAATATTTTCGCAGGGCAAAGCTTACAGAAGATCTCCATCTCCGAGGTGATCTCACAGCCCCTCTCCCTCGCCGCAAGGAGCGCGGGGATATCGTAGCGGATACCGGGGGATTTCAAAACGATATCCTCCGAGATATCCGAGAGATAGTCCTCTCCGAAGATCATACCGACGCCTCTCTTGCGAAGAAACGCGACGAGATCCTCGTCGGGCTCTTTATTTTTGTCGCGTGCCGTGAGCTTGGCGCCCATCGAGAGCAAAAAGTCAACCGCCGCGCGGTTGCTGATGCCCATGCCGAGGAGCGCAACGGTCTTACCTGTCACCGTCTCACGGAAGCGCTGTAACGTTTCATTCATCATTCATATCCTCTTTCTCCCCCGATCGGTACCAACGTCGGGGGGCGCAAAAGCGGCGGGCATTACGCCCGCGCCGTCGGGTGGTCACACGATTGAGAGGCCGCTCACAGGACGATCGTGTCCGATATCCTTGCGAAATCCTCAAGCCCGAGCGTTTCGCCTCTGACGTCGGCGCGATAGCCGAGAGAGACGAGCGCCGCCTCGATCTCCGCCTTGGTAAGCTTCGAGGTCTCGCCCGAAAGAGAGTTTGCAAGCGTCTTTCTGCGCTTGGCAAACGCGCCGCGGATCACGCGGAAAAGATTCTCTTTGTCCTCACATACGACGGGCGGCGTCCCGTAAATATCCATACGGATCACGGTCGACGTGACCTTCGGGGGCGGGATGAAGTTTGCGGGGGAGACCGTAAAGCACTTCTCGATCCTTGCGTAATACGCGCACGCCGCCGTGATCGCACCGTAATCGGCGGTATTCGGCGCGGCGCAGAGTCTGTCCGCAACCTCCTTCTCGATCATGACCGTCACGGAGGAAAAAAGCCCCTCCGTCTCCAACAAGCGCATGATCACGGGAGAGGTGATGTAATAGGGGAGGTTGGCGCAGACCGCTACGCACATCCCCGGGAACTCCTCGGCGACAAGTGTCGCAAAGTCCGTCTTCATCGCATCGCCCTCGATAACCTTGACGTTATCAAAATCCGAGAGCGTATCCGCAAGCACGGGGATCAGCGAGGTATCGATCTCAATGCAAACGACCTTTTTATACCGTACGGCAAGCTTCTCCGTCAGCGTACCGATGCCGGGACCGATCTCGATGATACCGAGCTCCGAGTCCCCCGCGCCCGGGGTATCCGCAATGCGGGAAACCACGTTGTCGCTGATGAGGAAGTTCTGTCCGAACCGTTTCTGCGGCGCGATGCCGTGCTTCTCCATCACCGCGCGCGCATAAGAAATATCCGTTAATTTCATGGGTCCTCCAATCCAAAAATTAATTTTGGTTTTTTCAAAAAAGCTATTGACAAAAAAGTTTTTTTATGCTATAATCGTTTTCGTTCTCGACGCTAATGTGGCTCAGTCGGTAGAGCAGTTGATTCGTAATCAACAGGTCATGGGTTCGAGTCCCATCATTAGCTCCAAAAACTCCGCTCGCGGAGTTTTTTCATTTCCAACGAGAATGAAAGCGGTGCATTCCGTTTTCATGCAGATGTAATTCAATGGTAGAATGTCAGCTTCCCAAGCTGAATACGCGGGTCCGATTCCCGTCATCTGCTCCAGAATCAAGGCAGGGCGCTTGCGCTCTGCTTTTTTGTTTGCGATGGGTAAGCACACCCCGCTCTTGCCCACACATCGACCTCGCCGTTTCGCCGCACACAGATGCGCGGTAAGTCACGGTAGGCGAGCACACGGAGGCGGGCACAGCCCGCCGCAACCTTAATTATTATATATCATCCGTCCCGAAAAAGCAACACCAAACGGGCAAAAAGTTTATTTTTCTTTCTCCGAAAAAAGGAATCGGGTACAAGCATATCCTGCATCATGAGCCACCTTTTGTTTGCAAAACAATGTCACAGATATCAAAACAACGCTTTTGCCGACACAAAATATACGGAGCGCACGATTCCTTCGAGAGGATCGTGCGCTCCGTTTTATATGCGCTCATTCCATTATCATATCGCAATCACGAGATACCGCGGATCACGGTGCCGCCTGTACGTCATACACGGAGATCAGCCTCGGTGCCTCCGAGAGGATCGCCTCGCGCTCGCCGATCAGTCGCACGCGCTTCTTGCCCGACGTGATATCAAAGAAATTATCCTCGGGCGTAACGTCTGCATTCTCCCACTCGATCATCACGCTCTTGGCAAATCGGTCGGCGGTGATATCCAGATAATACGCGCCGTTCTCTTCGGCGACGGTCGCGCGCAGCCTCGGATCCTCAAAGCGATAGTCGCACGGCTTCTTGTAGATCTTGCCGTCACTCTCGATCACCGCGGCATTCCGATCCTCAAGCGTATACTCCAGATAAATATCGTCATTCCCCTCAAAGAGTGCACAGACACGACCGGGGAACTCGATATCCACCGACGACTGCGCCTTGACACTGATCTCCATGTGACACGAATACAGCGCCGAGAAATCATTCTTGCGTACCTTCAGGCGGATCACACCGTCAAAGCGGGAGCGCGTCTCGTTGGAAATATTGACAAGCTTCCGCTCGCCCTCCTCGTGCAGAGAGATCAGAACGGGTGCAAAGAACTTCCTCGCACGGTAGTGGAGCGCCTTCCATCTGCCGAAATAATCGACGGAGGACCATGAGCTCGTCGGCCAGCAGTCGTTGAGCTGCCAGTAGAGCGCACCCATACAGCGTCCGCGATGACGTCGGAAATGCTCTACGCCGTAGCGGATGGCATCCGCCTGTAACAGCTGAGAGAGATAGACAAACGACGCAAAATCCTCGGGGACGCGATAGTAGTCCTTCATATACGCCGCCATCTTTTGATTTCCGCTCAGACACTTCTGATGCGAGAGCATGACCTCGGATTCCACCGCCATATCCTCAGGCAGAGCGATCGCGCGAAGCGTCTTCATACTCGGAAACGCCTCGAAGCCAAACTCCGAGCAATAGCGGAAGTAATGCTTGCGGTATTCCTCAAACGGCACACCGCCGTGCCATACACGCCAATAATGGTTGTCGCCCATATCCTCGCTGTTGGGATCGTCGAAGTAGCCGTGCGAGGACGGAGAGGCGGGCCAGTAGAAGATCTCGGGCGCAAGACGCGCACAGACCTCGGGCAGGAGCGTTTGATAGAGGCGCAGATAATCCGCAAACACCTTGGGAGAGTTGGAGGGGATACAGCTCGACCAGTCGATGAGCGCCAGCTCCATCTCGTTGTTGCCGCAAAGCAGACCGATACAGGCGTGATGACGGATGCGTCGCACGACGTCCTCCGCCTCACGTAAAATATTCTCCTCAAATTCGGGCGTCAGATATACGTTCATGCACGCAAACATGAAGTCCTGCCACACGACGAGTCCCAGACGGTCGCAGATCTCATAGAAGTCGTCGTCGGGATAGAAGCCGCCGCCCCACACGCGGATCGCGTTGAAATTCGCCTTGACGCAATCCGTCAGAAGTCGCTCCGTGCGCGCAGGCGACCGATTGGCAAGAATGCTGTCCTCGGGCACGTAGTCCGCACCCATGGCAAAGAACTTCACACCGTTTACGACGTGGCAGAATTCCTCGCCGTAGCGATCCTTTTGCGTGCTGACCGTCAGCGTGCGCAGACCGATCTTGCGCGTCGCGGTATCCAATACGCGCTCACCGTCCGAGAGCGTGACGCTTACGGTATACAAATGCTGCTCACCGAGACCGTTCGGCCACCAGAGCATGGGCTCGTCGATTGCGATCTCCGTCTCACCGTCAAGGACCTCCGTCCACGTCTCACCGACAGGGGAGACGATCTCCGCCACGGCGCTTCCCTTCTCCGCCGCCACGGCAAGCGAGAGCGTCACGCGCCCCGCCTCGTGCCTCTGCGTGATACGCAGATCCGTGATCCTTGCGTCGTACGCCTCCAGTGTCACGTCGCGGTAGAGCCCCATATCGGGGAGCTTGGGACCCCAGTCCCAGCCGAACATACAGAGCGATTTGCGGATATAGCCGATGCCCTCCATGACAGCGCCGCCCGCCGTCGCCGTAAAGAGATATCGCTCGTTGAACTTTTTCGTGATATATTCTGAGGGGGAGTAGAAATGCAGACGCACCGCGTTCTCTCCGACACGCACGTGCTCCCTGACGTCCACGCGCCACGTCCGATGCATATTGTCGGCGTAAAGCACCTTCACGCCGTTTACGAATACGTCGCAAAGCGTATCCAGCCCGTAGAAGCAAAGCTCCAGATGCGTACACGCTAACATCTCCCGCGTGACGGTCACAACGGTGCTCATCTCACAATCCTTCGCAGAGAGTGCCGTCGCCGCTTTTTCATTGAGCCGCAGGTACGGATCCTCGATCCGTCCGTGCTGCAAGAGGATCGAGTACAGCGAGCAGGGCACACGTCCCGTCAGCGCCTCACCCCCGTAATGCAGTATCCAATCAGAAATCCGGGTAGTCAACATTATTTCCGTTTCCTTTCTGTTTTTATCATAATCCAAAAGCGATCAGCCGTCGGCGGCATCGCTCAAAATATCGTAGATCAGTGTCTGCGGCGCAGGCGCCTCATGCGAGAAGTCGAGCGCCGACAGAAACGTATTCTCTGCGGTATCGGGCGCGACTGCAGACGAGTGGAGCGTAGCAAGCGCCTCACCCCTGACGACACGGTCGCCCGTCTTTTTCAAAAGCACAATCCCCGCGGTCATGTCGATCACGTCGGTCTTTTTCTGACGCCCTGCGCCGAGCATGGCGGCGGTGATACCGATCCGATCCGTATACATACGGGCGAGGTAGCCGTCACAGGGGCACGTCACCGTATGTACCGCCGTTGCGCGCGGGAATTTCGATGGATTGACGATATAGGACGCGTCGCCGCCCTGCGCCGAAACGAGCTTCACGAGCGTATGCTTTGCCGAGCCGTCGGCAAGCGCACGAAGGCACCTTGCGCGCGCCGTCTCGCGGGAGATCCCAAGCGAGAGCGAGAGCATCTCCGAGGCAAGCGCAAGGCAGAGCTCCGTCAGATCGCGCGGGCCATTACCGTCGAGCACCGAGATCGCCTCGGCGACCTCCAGCGCGTTTCCGATCGCGTGCCCGAGCGGCACGTCCATATTGGTCAGGAGCGCCGACACGCGCCGTCCCGAGGCGCGTCCGATCGCCGCCATCTTCTCTGCCAGAAGCCTCGCCGACTCGACGTCCTTCATAAAGGCGCCGCTCCCGACCTTGACGTCCAGCACGATCGAGCGAGCGCCCGCCGCCAGCTTTTTGGACATAATACTCGATGCGATAAGAGGGATCGAGTCTACCGTCGCCGTGACGTCGCGCAGGGCGTAGAGCTTTTTATCCGCGGGCGTCAGATTCCCCGACTGACCGACGACGGCAACGCCGATATTCCTTGTCTGTGAGAGGAAACGCTCACGCGCAAGCTCCGTGCAGAATCCCGGGATCGATTCCAGCTTATCGACCGTGCCGCCCGTGAAGCCAAGACCTCTGCCCGACATTTTGGCGACCGTCCCGCCAAGTGACGCCACGAGGGGCGCGATCACAAGCGTCGTCTTATCTCCCACGCCGCCCGTGCTGTGCTTATCGACCGTACCGTCACCGAGCGCGGAGAGATCCACGGTGTCGCCCGAGTGTGCCATCGCGTCGGTCAGCACCGCAGTCTCCTCGTCCGTCATACCGCGAAAGCAGACCGCCATCAGCCACGCCGTCACCTGATAATCGGGAATCGATCCGTCAAGCAGACCTGCGATCAAAAAGTCGATCTCCTCCCGCGTATGGGCAAGCCCCCGCTTCTTTTTCTCAATGATATCCGTCATTCTCATACGTCAAGCCTCCTTCCAATGTATCTTTGAAAAGCAATTTCCTATAGGTTAAAAAAGCGGGCCGTGCCCGCACCCTTGTGCTCGCCTATCGCATCTTTCCGCACAGATGAGCACGGCGAAACGGCGAGGTCCATTTTGCGCAATTTCCCATGGTACAAAAAAGCGGGCAACGCCCGCAGGAAGGTGCTCGCCTATCGTAGCTTTCCGCGCAGACAAGCACGGCAAAACGGCGAGGTCCGTTTTGGGCAATTTCCCATGGTACAAAAAAGCCTGTTAATCCGATTCAGGGAGGAGCTTTCCCAAGTTCCTCCCCAAACGCAGTTCAAATATACGGAAAAGCAACCGCCCTACGGGTGGTTGACATCGTCAAATCACGCCTCAGTTGATCTCCACGGCAACGCCGAGCGCGAGCTCCATCATCTGCGTAAAGGAGCTCTGTCTCTCCTCCACCGTAGAGTGTTCCCCTCTGCGGATGTGGTCGGAGATCGTACAGATCGCAAGCGCGTTTCGTCCGAGGCGCGCGGCATTCATATACAGGGATGCCGACTCCATCTCTACGGCAAGCACGCCCATTTTCGCCCAGCGATCGTTGACCGTCGGATCCTCGTGATAAAAATTATCCTCGGAAAGCAGATTGCCGATATTCAGCTCAATGCCGAGGCGCTCCGCGACGCGGTCGGTCGCGCGAAGGAGCTGATAGCTTGCGATCGGTGCAAACACGCCGTCAAGCTTATACTGCGCCGCGTAATTCGAGTTGGTGCAGGAACCCATGCCGACGACGACGTCGCGTAAATTCAGTCTGTCCGCAATCGCGCCCGCCGTACCGATACGGATGATATTTTCCACGTCAAACTCCGTAAAGAGCTCGTAGCTGTAGATCGCCATTGAGGGCATACCCATACCGCTCGCCATCACGGAGACGGGGACACCTCGGTACGTACCCGTATAGCCGAGAATGCCGCGGATATCGTTGACCTGAACGGGATTCTCCAGATACGTCTCGGCAATGAATTTCGCTCTGAGCGGGTCGCCCGGCATCAGTACGGTTTTCGCAAAATCGCCCTTATTGGCTCTGATATGGGGTGTAGACATAATATTTTCTCCTTTTTATACGATATTCATATCAATATTCAAATTGAACCCTGTTCTTTCACAAGCTTAACGATGCGACTGGTCCCGAGTCTTGATGCACCGAGACGGAGAAACTCCTCCGCATCCTCCAGCGTACGGATACCGCCCGCCGCCTTGATCTTCAGCGTCGGTCCCTTGTGTCGGTCAAAGAGAGCGACGTCCTCAGGCTTTGCTCCACCCGCCGAGAAGCCCGTGCCCGTCTTGATGTAATCCGCACCGGCGGCGGATACGATCGCACACATACGGCTCTTCTCGTCGTCGGTGAGCAAGCCCGTCTCCACGATGACCTTGAGGATCTTTCCCTTGCAAGCGGCACGCACGGTCTTGATCTCTGCCAACAGATCCGAAAAGAGTCGATCCTTGAGCCAACCGATATTGATCACCATATCGATCTCATCCGCGCCGTTTCGTATGGCGTCCTCGGTCTCAAAAACCTTGACCGCAGTCGAGCTGTAGCCATTCGGAAATCCGACGACGGTACAAACGGAAACCTCGCCCTGCGTGCAAGCCTTGGCAAGAGCCACGTAGGAGGGCGGGACGCATACCGCCGCACAGCCGTACTCCACAGCCTCTTGGCAGAGCGTGACGATCTCCTCTCTCGTAGCGGTAACGGAAAGCAGCGTGTGATCCACCGCCGCCAAAATCTCACGAACGTCCATGATATCTACAAGTTCTCCTTTTATTGTTACGGGTTTTCCTCTGTCAAAAAAGTTTTTACCCAAGTGATAATCAGTTATTCATATTATACCATTTTCACTCATTTATGTCAAGCAAAATCGTTCACTTTGCTCACTCGGGATACCACCTGCGCGTGGACACCCTCTTTTCTCGCCCTCTGGAAAAGAAACAAAAAGTACACCGCAAAATCCAATTTTTCGGTGTGAATATTATTTTAAGAAGAACACGACACCGCTCCGTCAAATTTTCTTGACAACGAAAACCGCGTATGCTATAATATAAATATCTTGTAAACACAAGAAAGGAGTCATATTTTATGGAAAAAGAATCAAGATTCTCCCGCAAGGGTCTGTTTGCAAATCCCATCACGAAAAAGCTTCGCAGATCGGAGTATGTCGCAGAGGGGGATGCGGCGAGCTACCGCGGCGTAGCGGTCAAAACGCTCCTGCTCCTTTTGACCGTCATGATCGGCGGCGCGCTCGGCATGATGGTCACCGATCCGATGCTCATGCTGATCCTCGGCATCGCTTCGCTCGTCGTCATGCTCCTCTCTCCGCTCTTCGTCAATATGTCCACGCGCATCGCGCCCGCCGCCTCCGTGATCGGTTCGCTTGCCATGGGCTACGCCGTCGGCTTTGCGGGATATATGCTCCCCGAGTTCAGTGACGTCATCTTCCTTGCCGCCGTGCTGACCGTCGCCATCGTCCTCTCGATGATGTGCGTCTATTTCTCGGGCATGATCAAGGTAACGGCAAAATTCAAGAGAGTGCTCTATTCCCTGCTGCTGGCATCCGTCATCGGCAGTCTGATGCTTTTCATCCTCTTCCTCATTCCCGCGACGAGAAGCATCACCGCATTCTTCCTTACAAATCCCCTCATCTGTCTTCTCTTCTCCGTGCTTGGCGTACTGCTCGCATCCTTTTTTCTGCTCTCCGACTTTGACGACATCGAGCGAGTCGTCGGGTCCGGTCTCCCCCGCGCTTACGAATGGAGCGCCTCCTACTCTCTGGTTATCACCGTCGTATGGCTCTATCTTGAGATCTTCGACCTCATCATGACCATCCGCGACCTGTTTGATTAAGGCAGGGGCTGTCTCATTCAAGGATCATTTGCAAAAAGTAAATAAAAAGAAAGGCTCCCTTGTGCAAAGGGAGCTGGCGCGATAGCGACTGAGGGATTGTTTGTCTGCAAGATTTATGTTATTTACAACCCCTCCGCCACGTTCCGCGGCACCTCCCCTTACACAGGGGAGGCTTTTTTTGCAATTTTCGTTAGTGAGACAGCCCCTTTCGTTACAGACCATTCTATTCTACCGTTACGAGACCATTCTATTCCACCGTTACGCTCTTGGCAAGATTTCTCGGTCGATCCACGTCGTATCCGCGCAAGACCGTCAGATCGTACGCAAGGAGCTGGAGCGGTATCACGGCAAGGCTGACGGCGAAGAGCGGCTCTGTCACGGGAAGCGGAATCAGGGCATCTGCGCCAACGTCAGCGCCGTCGCCCATACAAAAGGCAACGGTAAATGCCCCCCGACTCCTTGCCTCCCTCAGATTCATCGTGGTCTTGCCGCACGTGCGTGGGTCGGTCAGCACGGCAAGCACGGGCGTACCCGTCTCAACGAGACTGAGCGTACCATGCTTTAGCTCGCCCGCGGGATACGCCTCGGCATGAATATAGCTGATCTCCTTGATCTTGAGCGCCCCCTCCATGCACGCGGCGAGATCTCCCCCTCTGCCAATGAGAAACATATGCGACGCGCAGGACAATCTCTCGGCAAGCGCACGCATCGGCTCTCTTTGCAAAACAAGCGTCCCAATCGCATCGGGCAAGGATAGCAGCGATGCGATCAGTGCCTCATAGCGCGCATCGCAAAATGTCCCCTTCGCCCGTCCGAGCGACACGGCAAGCAAATACAGTAAGGCGACCTGCGCACTGTACGCCTTCGTGGTAGCGACGGCGATCTCGGGGCCCGCGCGGGTGTAGAGAACGTGATCCGCCTCTCTTGCGACCGAGGATCCGACGACGTTGACAACGGCAAGCGTACGCACGCCTCGCGCCTTTGCCGTACGTAATGCGGCAAGCGTATCTGCGGTCTCACCCGATTGGCTGATGACGAGAACGTGCTCTCCCGCCATTGTCAGCGTCTCTTTTGAGCGATATTCAGAAGCATATTCCACCATAACGGGAATCTGTGCGAGCGTCTCCATAGCACGCACGGCGGCAAGCCCCGCATGATAGGCCGAGCCGCAGGCAACGATGCGCAAAGCGCCGATCTCCCGCAAGCGCTCTTCGTCAAGTCCCGCCGCCGAGAAATCAGGGCATCCATTCGTTAAAAAGGCTCCGAGCGTATCCTGCACGGCGCGCGGCGTCTCACAGATCTCCTTCAGCATAAAATGCTCGTAGTCGCCCTTTTCCGCACCGTCAGCGTCCCAAGGGATCGCCGTCTCTGCCTTCTCGGTGACGTTTCCTTTCCGATCAAAAAAGGTAACGCCCGTTTCCGTCAGCCTTGCGATCTCGTCATTCTCCATATAAAAGACGCGATCGGTATACGGACGCAGGGCGGGCACGTCGGACGCAACAAAGCACGCATCCCGAGCCACGCCAACGATAAGAGGACTCTCCCGCCTTACGGCGTACAGCGTATGAGCACGGTCCTCAAAGATCACAGCGAGCGCATAGGAGCCCTTCAGCATCGCCATCGACCGACAGAGCGCCTCTACGGGATCACGGCAAAGAGCGTAATGATAGGCGATCAGGCACGCCACCGCCTCCGTATCGGTCTCCGATATGAGCGAGACGCCCTGTTCCGCCAGAAATGCGCGGAGCGCTCGGTCGTTTTCGATAATGCCGTTATGCACCAACGCAATCATGCCGTCCATACTCACGTGAGGGTGGGCGTTTGCCACCGTCGGTGCGCCGTGCGTCGCCCAGCGCGTATGCCCGATGCCCGTATCCCCACAGGGCTTGCACGTGGCAACGCGCACGCACAACGCCTCAAACTTTCCTTTTTCCTTGACAACGGTCGTTTTCTCACTTCCTTGCTTCAAAGCGATTCCTGCGGAGTCATATCCGCGATAGGTCAGACGCGAGAGCCCCTCCATTAAGATCTCTCTCGCATTTCCTATACCCGTATAGCCAAAAATACCGCACATATCGTGTCCTCCTGTTTCGTTTTGAGGAGTTTTTCTTTTCTTGGGCACCCAAGAAAAGAAACAAAAGAAGGTGCAAGCGTAGGACGCTTGACCCCTATAAGGGATAATATATTCCGGTGAGCCTCGGTGGATGCAATCTTCAACTCACCGTAAAATTCCAATGCATCAGTGCCTTTGGTTTGCGCAAGCACCATCCGCGCCGTCATCCTCGAATGGTTGAAGGATCTGCGCAAGCGCCAACCGTCCGCCGAGCACATGGGTGCGGGCAACGCCCGCAGGAGGGTTCTCGCCTATCGTAGCTTTCCGCGCCCCGTAGCGCGGCAAAACGGCGAGGTCCATTCTGAGCAATTTCCTATGGTACAAAAAAGAGCAAGCTGCAAAGATATCACTCTTGCTTCTTGCTCTTACCTTTATTTTTACTGTCTTACGAGATAGCCCTTGCGCACAAGGATCGTTTCCATTTTGGTTGCGTAATCGAGACAAACGTCCTCGCGGTCGCCCTCGATGATAAGGCGAACAACGGACTCCGTGCCCGAGGCGCGGAGCAGGATTCTCCCATCCTCTCCCATGACGTCCTCGACCTCCTTGACAAGTGCCACGATCTCGGGGTCATTTACAACGGCGTCGCGATCTGTCACACGGAAGTTGCGAAGCGCCTGCGGATAGGAGTCAAACTCGCCAAGCAGCTCACTCATCGTCATATTTCTGCGGATCATGACCTCCACGAGCTTGAGACAGGTCAGTATGCCGTCACCCGTCGTGGCAAACTGCGAGAGGATGATATGACCCGACTGCTCACCGCCGACGGAATAGCCGTTTTCGGACATACATTCGTAAACGTATTTGTCACCGACCTTGGTCACAGCGCACTCGATCCCGATCTTTTTCAGACTGCGGAAAAGACCGAAATTGGACATGATCGTCGCGACAACGGTATTGTGCGGCAGATCACCGTACTCCTTGAAATATCTTGCGCAGATATAGAGGATGTGATCGCCCGAGAGGATATTACCCTTCTCATCCACACAGCCGCACCGATCCGCGTCGCCGTCAAATGCAAAGCCGACGTCGAGATGATTTTCCAAAACGAAGTCCCGCAGAGATTCCATGTGCGTGGAACCGCATTTTTTGTTGATATTCTTACCGTCGGGCGAGGAGTTGACCATATGTACCTCCGCACCCAACGCGCTGAAAACGATCTCCGCGATCTTGGAGGAGCTGCCGTTGGCGCAGTCCAGACCGATGCGGTAGCCCTTCATCGGTACACCGAGAGAGATCAAGCGCTCCATATAGCGCTCGCGTCCGTAGGAGTAATCGACGGCGATACCGATGCGGTCACCCTGCGCGTAGGGGAGCTCCGTGTACTCGTCGCCAAAAACGTAAACGCTACCGTCCAGATACTCCTCGATCAGATCAATGACCGAGGTCTCGATCTTCTCGCCGTTGGTGTTCAGGAGCTTGATGCCGTTATCCTCATAGGAGTTGTGGCTGGCGGAGATCATAACGCCGCACTCGAAAACGTCCTTTTTCGTGGAGAACGCCACGGAGGGCGTCGTCGTCACATGAAGCAGATAGGCGTCCGCACCCGACGCGGTAATACCGCCAACGAGCGCGTATTCGAGCATATAGCCTGAGCGGCGCGGGTCCTTACCCACGACGATACGGGCGGGCGTAGCGTCACCTCTTCTCTTTTTCAGCTCGCCGTAATACCAGCCGAGAAATCTGCCGATACGGAAGGCATGATCGGCCGTCAGCTTGACGTTGGCTTCTCCGCGGAAGCCGTCGGTTCCAAAATACTTACCCATATTCCAATGACTTTCCTTTCTGCTTTATATCGGGCGCTTCGGGTGGATGATGCCGCCCGTCTTATAGATGCTGTTTTCGGGGATCACACCGCGCACGCAAGAGAGCGGGTAGACGGTGCAGCTTCTGCCGATGACCGTGCCGGGATTCAGGACGCTGTTGCATCCGACCTCCACGTAGTCGCCGACCATGGCACCGACCTTCTTTAAGCCCGTCATAATATCCCCCGACGCGGCGTGAATGGCAACGGGCAGTTTATCCGACTTGACGTTGGATGTGACCGCCCCCGCGCCGAGATGCGAGCGATAACCGAGGATGCTGTCCCCGACGTAATTGAAATGCGGGATCTGTACGTTATCAAAAATGATCGCATTCTTGACCTCGACGGAGTTCCCCACGACACAGCCCTCACCGATCAGCGCCGCGCCACGGATAAAGGCGCAATGTCTTACCTCCGTGTGCGCGCCGATAATGCACGGTGCACCGATCACGGCGGTCGGCGCGACGGTAGCGCTCTCATGGATCCAGACGCCGTCCGCCGTCCGTCTGTACTCGGGCGGGAGCGTCTCCCCGAGCGCGCGGATCATATCCGCGATCCCGCGGAGCGCCTCCCACGGATAAACGAAGCTTACAAGATATTCCGACGCGAGTGTGTGATTCAGGTCATACAAATCCTTAATACGCATTGTCCTTGCTTCCTTTCTGCGGGCAAAGCCCACGGGAGATGAGCGCCCGACATCGCCCGCCGCAAGCATGGCACAATCGGGACATCACGATTTTTCAGTATATACAAAAAGTATAACACACGCGCGGGGATTTGTAAATAGGCTTTCTTTTATAAATTTTATGCGCAGAGAAGGAAAATGTGCGTTCAGGCGTCAATCGTCTTTTGGGGGAGCTCCTCCTCGTTTTTTGCCGTCACAGGTGCGGGCATGACCTCGCTATAGGATTCTGCCTCAAATTCCGTCTCGGGGACGACGGGAGTGTAACCCGTAAACTCCGTCGCCGAGGCGGCGGGCATGGTAAGATACGCATTCTCGGAATACTCCCATGCCTTCTTTGGCAGATGTGTGATCTCCGTACGTTCGCGTTTCATATGATTCTCCTCCTTGGATTTCATTTCACGGCACCGTCAAGCGATGCCGCTCTTATTGTTTGCGCAAACGCTCAAAACTATGCGGGCTGTGCCCGCATCCTTGTGCTCGCCTATCGTAGCTTTCTGCGACACCATCCTCAGCATAACGGCGAGGTCTGTTTTGCGCAATTTCCTATAGGTCAAAAAAGAGGGCCGTGCCCGTATCCTTGTGCTCGCCTATCGTAGCTTTCCGTGTCACGGGGCGCGGCATGACGGCGAGACCGATTTTGAGTAATTTCCTATAATACAAAAATCCGTCCCCCGAAAATCGGGGGACGGTCCTTTGTCATTCAAGCGCGATCATTCGCCCTTATCCTTTTTTTGATTCTTTTTCTTCTTGCGTACGAAGTGGATGCCGACGAGCACACCGACTGCGATCACGATATAGGGCAGAAGCCAGATCACGACGATCAGGATCTCTCCCAGCACGCGTGCAAAGCTTACGAAGGTACCGCCGACCGATGCCAAGAGTCGGTCAAAATAGGTCTCCTCCTCGGGCTCCTGATACTCCACGACCTCGTTCAGCGTGATATAGATATAGGAGTACATCACGGATTTATCCATCAGCTGGAGCTGCTTGTTGAGACCGCTGATCTCCGCACGTACGGAGGAGAGCTTATCCTCCAGCACGATCAGATCGTTCAGCTTCTCTGCCTTGGAGATCATGGAAAGCAAACGCTCCTCCTGCATCAGCAAGCTCTCCATCTTTGCCTCATAGCCGTAATAGGTATCGGTCACGTCATCCGTCGTCAGCGACGAGGAGAGGACATTGCACTCCGAGGAGATCCGCTCGATATACGCGTCGGCGCGCTCTGCGGGGATACGGACGGTATAGCTTGCGCTTCTCGCTCTCGCAGAGGAAACGCCCGACCCCTCCTGTGATGCGTTGGCAATGTATCCGCCAAACTCACCGACAGCCGAGGTGATCAGCGTCACCGCGTCCTCATACGCCTTCGCCTCCAGACGAATGCGATAGGTCTTGATGATCTTACGCTCCAATACCGCAGGATCGTCGGGTGCGGTCGCGGTATCGCCCTCGACCTTACCGTTCGAGACAGACTCCTCCGAGTCGTAGGTGTAGCCGCCCTTGTAGCCTCCGTCCGTGGAGACGGAGCTCATCTCGCCGTCCATTGCGGCATCGCCGCAGGATGCAAACGCGAAAAGCGCCATCATAAGCGCAAGGAGTCCCGCAAATATTCTTTTCTTCATCATAAGGTTCCCTTCCTTTCATTGATTTCTTATGGAAAGAAAAACGGCTCATACCATCGTGTATCAACCGTTTTCCTCATTCTATTCCATTGTCGGATAAGAATCCGCAGATTCTCACTCAAAAAGAAATTTTATGACCGTTTATTTCTGATATTTTGCAAAGGAAGCCTCAACGGACGCGAGCTTATCCGCATAAGCGGCGCGCTTGGTCTTCTCCGCCTCGATCACGGCGGCGGGAGCCTTGGCAACGAAGCCTGCATTTGCGAGCTTCTTGTCAATACGCTCGATCTCGGAGAGGAGCTTCTTCTTCTCTGCGTTCAGACGAGCGATCTCCTTCTCAAAGTCAACGATCTCAGCCAGCGGAATATAGATCAGTGCCTTGTCGGAGATGATCTGGATGCAGCTGTCATCGTGGAAGGTCTCGGGATATTCGACGCAGGAGGCACCCGCGAGCTTCTCAAAGAAAGCGGAGACGGCAGGGCTGAAGGTCTTCTTATCCTGAGATACGATATAGATCTTTGCCTTCTTGGAGGGAGGAACGTTCATTTCCGCACGGCGGTTACGGATCTGACGGATGGCGGTAATGAGCAGCTCCATAGAGTCCTCCTCGTCCTCAAAGAGAAGCGTCTCGTCGCAGACGGGGTAAGGAGCGATCACGATGCTCTCGCCGTCGTGGGGCAGGGCCTGCCAGATGGTCTCTGTGATAAAGGGCATAAAGGGATGCAGGAGCTCCATTGCGCCGCGGAGAACGTGAGCGAGGACTCTGCAAGCATTCTCGCAGTCCTTGGTCTCCTTGGCAAAGAGTCTGGGCTTGATGACCTCGATATACCAGTCGCACAGGACGTTCCACAGGAAGTCGTAGAGCTTGGCAAGCGCTACGCCGAGCTCGTACTTGTCGAGATTCTCAGCGACCTCGGCGGCAAGCTTGTTGAGCTTGGAGAGGATCCACTTGTCCTCCAGACGGAGCTCCTCTCTTGCGGGGAGCGCGGTATCGTCGAGGGTCTCGGGGATATTCATCAGAGCAAAGCGGGATGCGTTCCAGATCTTGTTGGTGAAGTTTCTTGCCGCCTCGATCTTTTCGGGGGAGAAGCGCATATCGTTACCGGGGGAGTTACCCGTGATGAGCGCAAAGCGGAGCGCGTCTGCGCCGCAGGTGTCGATGATCTCCAGCGGGTCGATACCGTTACCGAGCGATTTGGACATCTTTCTGCCCTGCGCGTCGCGCACGAGACCGTGGATAAATACGTTGGTAAAGGGCTTTTCCTTCATATTCTCCATACCCATGGTGATCATGCGGGAGACCCAGAAGGAAATGATATCGTAGCCCGTAACGAGCGTGGAGGTCGGATAGAAGTAATCGAGGTCCTCCGTCTTCTCGGGCCAGCCGAGTGTGGAGAAGGGCCACAGACCCGAGGAGAACCAGGTATCGAGAACGTCCTCCTCCTGACGAACGGGCTTGCCGCACTTGGGACAGGTGGTGATATCGTGCTCGGAAACGGTGATCTCACCGCAATCGTCGCAGTAGAAGGCGGGAATTCTGTGACCCCACCAGAGCTGACGGGAGATACACCAGTCGCGGATGCCATACATCCAGTTCAGATAGATCTTGGTAAAGCGCTCGGGGATAAAGTGGATCTCACCCTCCTCAACGGCGCGGATGGCCTCCTTGGCAAGGGGCTCCATCTTGACGTACCACTGACGGGATGCGAGGGGCTCAAGCGCAGTGCCGCAACGGTGGCAGTGACCGACGTTATGCTTGCAGGTCTCGATCTTGACGAGCCAGCCACCCTCTTCGAGATCGGCGACGATCGCCTTTCTCGCCTCGTAGCGGTCCATACCGTCATACTTGTAGCCGCCGCAGATCTTGGCGGTCTGATCAATAACGGTAATCATTTCGAGGTCGTGGCGTTTGCCTACCTCAAAGTCGTTCGGGTCATGGCAGGGAGTGATCTTAACGCATCCCGTACCAAAATCCTTCTCAACGTAGTCGTCGGCAACGACGGGGATCTCACGGCCAACCAGCGGCAGAACGAGCGTCTTGCCAACGAGATGCGCGTAGCGCTCATCCTCGGGATGAACGGCAACGGCCGTATCGCCGAGCATGGTCTCGGGACGGGTGGTGGCAACGATCACGTACTCGTCGCTATCCTTGACGGGATAACGGATGTGCCAGAAGGAGCCGTCACGCTCCTTGTATTCTACCTCTGCATCGGAGAGTGCGGTCGCGCACTTGGGGCAGAAGTTGCTGATGCGGTAGCCTCTGTAGATCAGACCCTGCTCGTAGAGGTTGACGAAGGTCTTACGGACAGCCTTGGAGAGCGTCTCATCCATGGTGAAGCGCTCGCGGGTCCAGTCGCAGGAGGAGCCGAGCGCCTTGATCTGCTCGACGATGCGATGTCCGTATTTGTATTTCCAATCCCAGACGAGCTCAGTGAATTTCTCACGGCCGAGGTCATGGCGGGAGAGACCCTGCTCCTTGCGGAGGTTCTCCTCTACCTTGATTTGGGTTGCGATGCCCGCGTGGTCGGTACCGGGAACCCACAGCGTGCAGTAGCCGCTCATTCTCTTGAAGCGGATGATGGTGTCCTGGAGGGTTTCGTCCAATGCGTGACCCATATGGAGCTGACCCGTAACGTTCGGGGGCGGGATCACGATGGTAAAGGGTTTCTTATTCTTATCAATCGTCGGCGTGAAATAGCCTGCCTCGCACCACTTCTGATACAGGGGCTTTTCGATCGCGCTCGGATTGTAGGATTTATCAAGTTCTTTTCTCATAGCAGATCGTCCTTTGTTTTGATATATTTTATGCTTTATACGTTATAGTATAGCACAGAATCAACCCCGATGCAATATTTTTTTGCATTTTTCTGTGCATTCTTCGCTTGGTTTTTCTCTGCCCGTCGCCTAATGCCCTTCTTTTCTTGCGTCGGCAAGAAAAGAAGCAAAAGAACCGACAAGCGCCCGGCGCTTGACCCGACGTGGGAGTGTCCTTCTTTTCTTGCATCGGCAAGAAAAGAAGCAAAAGAACCGACAAGCGCCCGGCGCTTGACCCGACGTGGGATATCCCTTGTTTCGGTGCGTTTGGATGAATGTCGGCGGGAAACGCTGTCATATCCGAATTGGCAGAACGTCGTAAGGGTGACCGTCGGTCGTCCGCTACCGCAAGTCACGCAATCGACACAGAAAGAAAAAACTCGCATCGGTCACATTGTAGTATCTTGTAACATTTAAATCTTTACTTTTGCAGATACCTCCTCTGTGCTGTCATCCTCGAACGAAGCGGAGCGAAGTGAAGGATCTGCACACGCGGGGAGTCCCCGATCTGATGTGCGTTCTTTTCAAAAAATATCGTACGCAAAAAGAAAATCGCAATTTTAACTCTGCCATGTGCAGAGCCTTCACCTCACGCCTTTGGCGTTCCGCTTACGGATGACGACCCAGAGAGTCTGCCATCTTATCTTATAAACTTTTAAATGTTACAACGTAGTAGGGGAGGCGTTTCGCCTCCCGCCCCCCTAAGTCATATGAAAGCCGCTCATTTTGCCGCACCTCGGTTCATAACGGCAGGAAACGACCGTCGGCCTTCCTCTCGGAGATCTTCTGATATCGAATCGTTTTTCCCAAAACAAAAAGCACCTACAGTATTTTCACCATAAGTGCCTTTCATTACCGTCATCCTTCTCCTTTTTACGTACAGAGAATCATGACGCTCTCTTTCCTGCTTTTTCAGAGGGATGACTCACGTCCCGAGGCGGACCGTCTCGCCGGGGCGCACGGTGTACGGCACGCCCGCCGCGTCAAGCCACACGGTATGACAGGTGGGGTTATACACAGCCGTTCCCTCGGCGTTGTATCGCAGGGCGTCGTACGCCCGCACGTAATCACAGATCTCGATATTGGTCGCATACCAGATATCACTCCTTCCGCCGAGCTTGCGGCAGATCTCCTCCAAGTGATCCCAATTCTGCTTATGCTCAAATTCAAAGCTGTGTCCCCACAGATAAAAGAGCCTTGGATGACGGTTCGCGATATACTGCGCGGAAACGTCCAGCGTCATAAAGCGATCAATGTAGTCCATGATCTCGGGATTGTCGTGGTGTGCGGTCGGAACCCAGTGATACCAATCCGTCGGGAGCGCAAACGCGTCGTTATCACCGCCGAAGGTCCTCGCGTAATCAATGCCGAGATCCGTCAGATTTCCGCGGATTCTCTCATACGTATCGGGATCTGTAAAACGGTTCACGGGACTATCGGGGTATGCCATGCCGCGCACGATGATGCCAAAGGCTTTTTCCAGCGCGATACGGCAGTCGAGCACGTCGCGGATCCCCTCGATCGGTCGTATTTTATTCTGTGCGCGGTGCAGATAGCCGTGATTGGCGATCTCGTGACCCTTACCGAGGAGCTCCTCGCGGATAAAGGCGTGGGAGAGGAAGCGTTCCTTTTCCACACGGCTTCCCATCAGGTTGAAGGTACATTTCAGACCGTAGCGGTTGATGGTCTCTGCGAGGCGGATATCATGGTGGTGGCCGTCATCATAGCTGAGCGTGACCGCCTTGGTCCGTCCCTCGGGGAATCTCGGAAAGATATAATTCATCGTATTCTCCTTTCATTATTCCTCAAAGCATCCGTATTCGCCGAGGATACACTTGCCGAGCTCGTAGAGGTAGCGCTCAAAGGCGTCACGAAGCCCGATCGGCGCCTTTGCAAGACGCGTATCGTCGGGATACGGGCGTCGGGACGTGGAGGGGGCAAAGAACGAACCGACCTCAAAGGTAAAATATCCGTCGTATCCGATATCCATGAGACCGTGCATCACGGCGTCGAGATTCAGCGAGCCGAGGAACGGCACGAGATGCGTATCCGCGTCCCCCATATTATCCTGAATATGAAGCGCGCGCACGTGAGAGCCGAGCATACGGAGCGCCTCATCCTGCGGCATCTCCTGCATATTGGCGTGTCCCACGTCCCACACGGCATGGAAGAGCGGGTGATCGACACAGCGTATCATGCGGAGCAGATCGGGGGCGTTGTCGATCCAATACAATCCGTCAACACACATCTTATTGAAATTTTCCACAAGAATGTTGACACCGTACGTCTCTGCGCGTTCAAGCAGGGGCATGAAAAACGCTTTATTCCGCTCAAGGGTCTCATCGACGGAGAGCCCCTTGACGTATCCCGAGTGTACCACGAGATTCGGGATCCCCCAAGCGCCGCAGGCGTCAACACAACGAAGCGTATCCTCAAGCAGCCGTCCGCCGTCCGCAAGCGGCTTGCCCATCGGCGCGTGCGCCTGAATAAGACGGATCCCGAGCCTCTCGGCGGTCTCGGTGATCTCGTCGAAATAGTTTTCATACTGCTCGGAGTACACACCGTTTCCGTGCTGATAGTCTATCCCGAAATTGTAGTCCGCATAGCGGAATCCCGCCGCGCGGATATGCGCCAGGGCCTCCGCCTGAGAATCCGTATAAGCCGAGTAATCTCCCGTTGTTGTTGCAAGCTTCATATCTGACCTCCATTGTTTTGATGTGATGATTATACCACGTTTCCCGAAGAAAATCAATGCTATTTGCCTACCCCGTCTTTTCGCCTCACCTTTTCTTTGATAAGAGCGCCTTCCCTGCGCGTCATCCTCAAGCGGAGCATGAGCGTAGTGAAGGATCTGCGCACGGCAGACGCCGCGATGTTTTGATCTGTCTCTGTAAAAAAATATAGTAGCTTATCTGAATTGATAAAAAAGCCCAACCTCTTTCATCAAAACAAAAAGGAGTCGACTCATTCAAGAAAACCTGCACAAACATACTTTGTGCAAATCACCCTTCATGAGGCAACCCCATTTTGATATTCTCTTTCACATCCCGCTCGGCGCGTATCCTCAGATGATCCCCGCCTCCGCGAGCATCGCGTAATATACCTCAAATACCGCGTCGATGATATCGTCGTCATCAACGATCGCCAGCAGCTCCTCGCCGTCCTCCACCGCGATCGCAAACACCAGCGCCTCGTCCTCTGCGAGGATATCGGACATATCAAGCGGCTTCAGAATCGCATACGTCTCACCCTTGAGCGGAACCACCGCGATCTGATCAAAGCGGATCGGCTCATTCTGTTCATTATAGAGTACGATGGGCTCGGAATTGTTTTCGTCCAAAATCATATCAATCGGATTCTTGTTCATAGGAAGGTTTCCTTTCGTTTATTTTCTTCTGTGAGAATTGTATCACAATTTCAAGGCTTTGTCAATAAAGCG
This sequence comes from Clostridia bacterium, assembly GCA_017456965.1. Classification (GTDB taxonomy): domain Bacteria; phylum Bacillota; class Clostridia; order Oscillospirales; family CAG-272; genus QALR01. Next base: position 1,870 of record JAFTIJ010000155.1, on the reverse strand, counting down.
TTTGCTTTGCAATCATGAAGCGGCGCACCGCACCGTGAAGCACTCGCTACGCTCACCCAACGAGCCACGCTCGTCGGTCTCATACCTGAACAAATGGAAAAGCACCCGATTAGGCGGGGCTTCGTAAAACAGTTAATCCTCTCCATGAAATTGTTCATAGAGAGGATTTTTGCTTATTGTTTTGATACAGTAGCATCTAAGGCTCCCTCTGATGAGGGAGCTGTCAGCGAAGCTGACTGAGGGAGAGCGTTTTGCACCAAACGATCAACATACTCACATACACCGCAGAAATTTCGGTCAATATCTAAATTACAAATTCTGACTACCGTTAGATTCATGGAGTTCAAATCATTGGTCCGTTGTTCATCTTTTCTTGCTTGCTCCTTTGTGTAGTGACCGCCACCATCAAGTTCGATGACCAATCTTGCTTTTGCACAATAAAAATCTGCAATGTAATTTCCAAGCGCTTTTGTCTTTGAAAACGTACTGGATAGTTACGAAGAAAATCATACCATAGTTTCCGTTCCCAAGGGGTCATATTTTTCCTCAATGCTTTTGCTAGAGGGATATTCTTTTTGTTGTAGTCTTTCATTTTCTCTCCCTCTGTCAAAAATCAGAGATTTTTGACACCTCCCTCATCAGAGGGAGGCTTGGCAGTAGCGAAGAGCCGCACATTACGCACTACACCGAACAGTGTATAGAAGTGCGCCCTTTATCTGCTCAATAACTTCCAATTTGCCCAATATATCCATCATAAATATTATTCTTTACATTTCAGAAGTAAGCCCCAATTTTGAAATCACTTTTTGCATAGGATAATTATCCTCTTCGGTTCTCATAGTTGGAATTCTTTTGTTTTCTAGGATATATTCCAAAACATACGAACATATATTATAGGCTAATCCTTTATTTCGATACTCACGAGCTACCCTAACATCGGCTATTTCCCACGCTTCATTTGAATACTTTTCAACACAAGCTCGTGCTACCATCTTAGAATCAATAAACAAGCCAGCATATATAGTTCCTTCTTCGAATATTGCATCCCACAAAGTGTTATCGATTGTTGCCTGACCACACATTTCCAAGTGATTATTAAATACATGAAGCTCTTCTCTGCTTAACCACTTTATACAAAGCAAAGAATCCATCTTTCTTTTTTCTCTTAATAAATACTTGTATAATATCTCTGCCAAAATGATGCACCCCTTTGTCAAATTCTCATTGATCAGTTTTTTATTCTATCATATAGCTGTAACTGTTTTACGAGCACCTGCCATTACTCAGGTGCTTTCATTTTTGGTTGCGGAGGCAGGATTTGAACCATACGACCTTCGGGTTATCGCGTCGCGCCACCCCAGTCGCATAGTCGTTTCACGCGCATAGCAGAGCTTTGCTTCTGAAACTCCTTGCTTTGTGGGGTATCGCTGCGTGAAAACAGCATAACATGCTATTTTCACTTGCTCACCCAACGAGCCACGCTCGTCGGTCTCATAACCCGAACAAACGGAAAAAGCACCCGATTTCTCAGGTGCTTCATTATTGATAATGTCAACGGAAAAGTCCATTGATAATTCACGGAGTTTGGATTCAGCCATAGTAGCACCTCACTTTCTGCTTATATTATACCATAATATACCATAATCTCGAACGTTTGTAAAGAGTGGTGTTTGCCCTTGCGGGCAAGTGATGTTATTCGCTTTGCTCATAGTGATGTATTGCGCCGATAGCGCAAAGTGATGTGATGTGTTCCTTACTCACGCGCGAAGCGCACATCACAAGGCGAAGCCGTCATCACGCACGAAGTGCGCATCACGTTCCGCTTGCGGAACACATCGTTCCAAAAACGAAAAAGCAGTCCAATGGACTG